>NZ_FNCS01000011.1 GCF_900100665.1 Pelagibacterium luteolum | reverse complement strand
TGACCTCACCCCGCCTGAGGGCTTCCGCTCGCCAGCCAAACAACTGAGAGGCCTGTATCCCGATCTCGCGCGCCAGGGCCGAAACGTTCGTCCCCGGTTCAAAGCTCCGCGCCACTACCTCTGCCTTGAACGCATCAGACCATCGACGCCGTCGTGCCATCGGTGCGCCTTCCAGCCGATCAGGCACCGCCTCGATCAGATGGAAACTTCTATCCCCAGGCATAGTCGCAGACATAGAACATGACACCCATCACAAACTCTCAGGTGCCAATAGCGCCCCAGGAAAGACGGCAACAGACGGGGTGACCTTCGCGCTTACGGTCGTTGCGGCGGCGATCATTATCAACCTCCCTGTTGGCAACGGGATTTGCGGCGGCGCAGGACTGGGACGGGGCAAACAACGGTTTCCCCATAAGGTCGGCGACGTGGTGAGGGGAACTATGCCTCCGCCGGGGCGTGGTCAACTCTGTGCGGCATTCGAAGGACCATGCAAAGTGTGGAGCTGTGGTCCAGGGCCCCTGATGGCGATCTTGCAAGGCCGGGTTGCTGTAGCGGGGGGTAGAAGCTGATTTGCGGTATCGCGCTTCTAATCTTCTTCCCATAAGCGCTTCAACTAGCCGTAGAGGTCGTACTCCGCCCCCAAACATATGCCCGACAAAATAAGGCCTTGCAGCTTATTGGGCTCAGGCAATCGCTGGCGGACGCCCCTTTAAATCAGCGAACCGCAAGAGTCTCTGAGCGCAAGCCCGCGAAAGGCTCATATCCCGACATTATCTTTAGGGTATCAGGCTGCCGATCAGACCATATTTTTCCGCGATACGAGCAACAGTGCCGTCCGATCGCATTTCTTCGATCACGATGTCCATATGCAACCGAAGTGTAGTGTCGCCCTTCCAGAAGCCTATCGATATCCCGCTTTGTGGCGGCCCTTCTGGCAGAATGGATATGGCTAGATCCAGATCGTCCGAAAAGGCGGTAGCAGTAACTGAATCGGTGATACCAGCGGCGCCACTACCAGCGTTGATCGTTGCCAGCAGCTCATCTGTGTCCTTGACGGGAAATATCTGGACCCCTAGGCCGCGTAGATAGGTGCTGAGCTCGACGCGATCTAATGCGACGACACCAGGGGAGAACGCTGCAGTTTCTGGAGGCCAGGCGGTACCAGGTTCCGCCGCCCAAATCCATGAACTGGCAAGATACGGCTCCCCCATTTCCATAAGACTTTGGCTCCACGCATTGTTGCGCAGCCCTCCGACCATTATGCGGCAGGTAGCCCTGGTGATACGCCAATTTCCCGGATTGAACTCGCGTCCCATTGCGATGCTACTTGTAACTGCCAGACGCCAGCCCGATCGTCGGGCGGCTTCCTCGATGAGTTCGATTTCAAAGCCCGGGCGCTCGCGGTCATTGATGACCAATGGCTCCATGTCCCGTGGCGCGCAGACGGTCAGTCTGCCGAGCGCACGAATTTCCTCAAGCGCAGTATCGGGTGGAAGCAGGTTCACGCCCAAAACCACTGCAAACGAGATGACCAAGGGCAGGACGGCGGCTAGGGTTGCGCGGAACGGCAAGGCCATCAGCTAAAGCCTTCGGAATTCGAACATCGCCAGGCAAAACATCGCAACCGCCAGGCCCCCAGTGATCTGCCATCCCAGCATCATCGGGTATTGACTGAACCCGATTAGAATGCCGCGCAGTGTATCCACGGTGTAGGTCACAGGATTTGCTTCAACCATCATGACCAACCAGCGCGGGTACGTCACCAGCGTCTGCGCGCGGGTCAGGGAGGGGTCCATCGGAAAGACTGCTGATGACGTAAAGTATAAGGGCAGAACCAAGGCGTTGGAAAATACGCCAAACCCTTCAAAACCTTTGACGTAATTAGCAATAACGATGCCCAGAGATGTCATCCCGAACGCAAGCAGAAACATAAGCGCCATAGCTACGCCCACCTCGGCAAAACCCATCTGGATATTGGCGAAACGGGCGACTGCGAGGACAAGCATGCCGTGCACGACAGCCGTCGTGGCACCGCCCAACACTTTGCCGAGCAGGATAAAATTGCGCGGTAAGGGTGAGACGAGCACTTCCCGAAGGAAGCCAAACTCTCGATCCCATATCAGCGAAACTGCAGACTGGATCGAGGTGTAAAGGATATTGAGGACGATCACGCCGGGAAAGATATATTGTAGATATGTATAGGGCACGATGAAACGGACGTCGCCCATGACTTCGCCACGGAAGAATGGGTTTAGCCCGACTCCAAGAATCAGCACCCAGAGCAACGGGCGTGAGACGCCGCCGACAAGCTGTCCACGGTCGGTTAGGGAACGCTTGACCTCTCGCCACCAGATTGTCTGGACGCCGCAGGAAATGTTCCACATATCCCGGAATCTACCGGGGGTGGGGCGGCGGGCTATTGTGATATCGATCGTATCATTGCTCATTTCCGTCGTCCTCCACTAGCTGGCTTCGCACGGCCAGAAATTGGCGCCTCCTCTCTGAGCGCTCGGCCGGTTAGGCTAAGAAACACGCTCTCAAGGCTGGGCGGCTCCAGGGTCGCAAGGCTGATCTGACCGCGCAGAGCAGCCAGAGTGGCTTCCGCCTCGGGAAGCGATGCAAAGCGCAATAAAATATTGCCATCGGCCAAGGAAATCGTCTGCGTGTGAGCGGCAAGAATGGCCGCTCGTCCCTCCGTGCCTTCAGGCTGGAGTCTGAGCAGCGTTGTGCCATGGGCAGCCTTCAGATCGGCAGGCGTGCCTTGGACAAGGATTTTCCCATCGTCGATGATGCAGACCTGGTCCGCGCTAGCCACCTCGTCAATGTAATGGGTGCTGACAACAATGGTAATGCCTGTTTTTTCACGCAGGGTGGTTAAGTAGTCCCAGATATTTGCGCGGGACTGAGGATCCAGCCCTGCAGTAGGCTCGTCCATAAAAAGGATTTCGGGGCCATGCAGTAAGCCCCTCGCGATTTCTAGCCGTCGTTTCATTCCGCCCGACAGGGAGCGCACGGGGGCTTTGCGCCAATCGCTCAGCTGAACTAACTCCAGCATCTGATCGATCCGCTCGCGTCGCTCGGCCCGTTCCATCGCATGGACGCGAGCGTGAAAATCAAGATTGTCGAAGACAGATAGCCGCGTATCGAGCGTGGAGTTCTGGAAGATTACGCCGATGCGGCGGCGCACCCCACGCGGGTCGCGCGCGAGATCTAGTCCTGTGAGCAAAACCCGCCCCGTAAGCGGAGCGCGGATCGTACACAAGATATCGATCAGGGTGGACTTACCCGCTCCGTTAGGTCCGATCAGGGCAAAAAGACTACCCGTTGAGACTGTGAGGCTGACATTGTCCAGTGCCAACGTTCGGCCATAGCGTTGTGAAACGCCTTCGACTGAAATTGCAGTACCCTTTGCATCGACATCCTCGGTCATACAATTATCCCCGCCGCGGTCAGTCGCTTGAGGCAAACATCACTGAGTGTCTCCTCGGCTGCGACCGGAAGATATACGTTGCCGCCAATCAGGGCTTCCCTCAGCCCATCGGTGTGGCGGCTCATTGCCGCGTGATACGCTGTCAACGTGATGTCATCGAGTGCCATATCGCGTTCCCTCCCAGTCTCAGCATCAACTAGCCGAATAATGCCGTTGCCCATCGATGACGGATCCCGCTCCGAGGCGGCGAGAATATGCATCGCGATCACCATGGCCCCAGTTGCGGTAAGGGCCGCGAGGGGTTCACTCAATCCCGTTCCCCAGAAGTCCGATAGGATGAATACAATGGAGCCCGCATCACTGTCGCCAATCAGGTCGGAAATGGGTGCCGACAGCGATGCTGGGTCCGGGCGAGTGCGCTCGCTTGGTCCACCGGGGCCCTGGGTGCGGGGCTCGGCAAATTCGATCATTTCGTGTACCCGCGCCCGACCGTGCCAGGTGGGTGAGCGCTTTAACCCCGGGTTTTCGTCCAGAACAAAAATGCGCAGCCTATCTTGCGCAGCTAGCGTTACAAATCCCAATGCGCGGGCGATCCCCTTTGCGAGCGCAGCTTTGTCCTCGACCATCATCGATGGGGTCAGATCGAGAACAATGGTAACTAGAATTTGTTGGCGTTGGACATATTTGCGCGTTACCGGCGTACCGTGCGCGATGCTGCGTGGATCGACGTGGCGCAGGTCGTCACCGGCGCGATAGGTGCGGAAGTCGGCAAACTCCATTCCGGGCCCGCTCATACGCGACGCGCGCTCGCCGATGCCTCGTCTGGCGCGTGCGGCAGGCGCCGCCAGCCGCATTGCCGATAACCGATCTATCAGGTCAGGGGAAGGCATCGAGCGTTTTGAGGCAACGTCGGTCTTCATCAAAGATCGCCTAGATGTCTGTCAAAGAGACGGGTGAGAAGCTTGGCGACCGCGTGGGGGTCGACACGGGCTTCGAAACGAGGCTGCAAACGGTGAAGAAGTGCTGGCATCAAAACTGCCCGCAAATCATCAATCGCCACATGATTGCGTCCGACTATGAAGGCATGGGCCTTTGCGCTCAGCAGCAGCGATTGTGCGCCGCGTGGGCTAATGCCGTAGCGTAGGACCTTGTTGGCCTCGGGGTCGGCATTGGGTGTACCGGGCTGGGTGGCTCCGGCCAAGCGGGCCACGGCGAGCGGAATGGCCGAAACAACAGGCATATCCCGGACCAGATCACGTAACGTCAGAATTTGCCCCGCCGTCAGCATTGTTGTGATATCGGGACGCTCACGCCCTGTGGTGGCGACAAGAATTTCGGCCAGCACGTCGGGCGTTGGATAGCCCACATTGATACGCAGCATAAACCGGTCGATCTGGGCTTCGGGCAGTGTGTAAGTACCCTCCATTTCGATAGGGTTTTGGGTAGCGAGAACTGTAAACGGCTGCGGAAGCGCTTCAGTGCGTCCGTCATGGGAAATGGCGCCGTCCTGCATTGCCTCAAGCAATGCCGATTGCGTGCGAGGCGTGGCACGATTGATCTCGTCAGCAAGCAGAAGCTGCGTGAAGATTGGGCCTGGCCTATATTCGACGCGAGCATGGCCATTGCCGTCATCGACTAGGGTCATGCCGCCGGTAATATCTGCTGGCATCAGGTCGGGTGTGAACTGTATCCGAGCAAAGTCGAGCCCCGTCGCTGCGTGCAGGCTCTGAACCATCAATGTTTTGCCAGTGCCTGGTGGCCCCTCCAACAGAACATGGCCACCGCAGATGATGCCAATTAGGATCAACAGGATAGTTTCATCCTGTCCGCGAACCGCCTTTCCCATTTCCGCCCGCGCGGCTGCGATGGCGCCACGCAATTTGTCGGGGTCGGCGATTATGTCTGTAGATGGGGTCACAAGGTCATTCCTTGGTCTGAGCGAATAGGAGCGCCAGGTGCCCGCAAGCGTGAAGCCAACTGGCGAGGACGCATATAAAATACAAGGGCAACGAAAAAGGCGACAAGCGCCAGCACCAGCCATGGGGTGGTCAGGCCTGGCACGAGGCGAGTGCCCCAGCCTTTTGGCAGTGAACCGATCCCTCCCGCCGCCAGGAAGGGCTTGTCCGGTAGCGGCGCTGCCCAAAATGGCCGCGCACGAAAAAAGGCTGTTTCGGCCATTTCGTCAGGCGGCATCCGACTGTTGGCCTGCGGTCCCGGCACGCCGGGCAGGGTAACTTGCGCCCCGATGCGGCCAGTCGTTTCCGGTGTGAATGTGGTCTGGTAAATCCCTGGCTCAATCTCTCGCAATTCGAGATTTGACGGCGGGCCTTTATCGATATTCACGGTCGCGATGGGACTTAGGCCCTCTCGCATCGCCCCGTCTGGGTCCAAGGCTTGGAGCGTCAGTTGCATACTTTCGCCCAGATCCACAAGGCTCAGCCAGGGGCCGCTTGCAGGACGAACAGGTTTTATTTGACGTAGCACATGCGGCCAGAGCGCCGCCAGAGCGGGATCTGCCTGCCAGTCGCGAGACCAGGGGCCGGTTACATCGCTGGCAAAGGCGAGCACATTGCCGTTGCCGTACCGCCATGTCGCCAGCAACGGCGTTTCGTCTCCATCAGGTGTGCTCGTTGTGAGCGCAACATCGGCTTGAGGCTTTGCCGTGGTTAGAACCACGCCATCGAGCAACGGCAATCTGGGCGGCAAAGCGCGCACGAGTGGATCGGAAATATCGCTGAACTTGGGTTGACCCGGTCCTTCACGCACCGGAGAGGACAGCAGCATGGCTTCCTGTGAGAGGATGGAAGGCAGGGTGGCGAAATCATCTGACGCATGCACCGATCCGCCACCTGCTGTAGCGATGTCGAGAACCGCACGTGCGTCAGCGCCGGTTCCCACCGCAACGGCCGAGACAGTGATGCCTTCTTCGCGCATCCGTGAGGCAATGCCGGTGAAATCACCTGGCAAACTCAGTCCGTCGGTCATGACGATCATATGCCGCGCCTGTGCGTCTGATCTTTGCAGTAACGCCCAACCGGCTTCGATGCCAGGGGCGATGGCGGTGCCCCCGCCGGTATCAACGCCTGCGAGTGCTGTCTGGACGGCTTCGGTGTCGCTGGCTGGCGTTAGCGGCAAGACGACGCGGGCTTGAGAATCAAAGACGACGATGCCCACTTGGCTGTCCGGGTTGAGCAGGCCAACTGCGCCTTGCGTCGCCTGCCGCACCAGTTCAAGGCGCGTCCCTCCAGCAATTTCCTGATTCATACTTCCCGAGCGGTCCAGCACGAAGACCATCGTGACCTCGGGCGCGTCTCTTGGCACGCGTGCAGAAAGGGGAGACAGTGCTTCGAGGGGTGTTGCGAAATAGCCTCCGGGACCAAACGCATCGCTACCGCCTAAAATCACCAGACCCAACCCGTGGCGCGTGACGGCGCTTTCGATTAATCCCGCCTCTCGCCTGGTCACGGCTCGCGCCGGCATGTTGAGCAACACGATGGCGTCATAGGTCAGCCAATCCCGTAGATAATCCGGTGCCACGGCAGGATCGGTCACCACCAGATCGGACGGGCTTGTGCCAGTCAGACCGGGTGTAGAAATTGTTGCAAGTTGAACAAAAGCTTCGCCATGTGCCGGATCGGGGGATAGCACAATGATGGGGCGACCGGGACGCGTATTAACGATTGCAGAGAGGGTTGATGTCAGTGCCCCTGTTGTGCTGATCGTGACCGTGAATATCGTTTCGCCTTCGGCAAGGGGCGGCAATTGGGTTTCGATGCGGTTCATGCCATTTTGTAGGGTTACGTCTTCAATGGCGAGCTGGGTGCCATTGGCATGGAAAGCAATTTCGGCGGGCACCTCCATATCTGCATCAACCAGGGCTGTAAGCCTTAGGCGATCGCCCGGCAGAGCAGCTGCCGGCAACGCTATCGCTGAAAGAACCGGTCCAGCGGTTGTTTGCACTGCCAAAGGGGGCGCTCGGAGATACGCGTGAGCGGGAAGCCAAACGCCATCGCTGGCATTCGTGGGGATCGGCATTCGGATCGGCAGTTCTGAAACGATTTCGGCTACCTGATAGGGAGGGACAAGCGCTGCGGCGAGGTCCAGTGCAGCGATACTGTTGGTTATGGCCGTTGCCCTCGGTTCGGCCAGCCTCGCCTCGGGCGCAAGTGGCGTCTTCGGCGTCATCCCGTCGATTAGGACGCGCGGCGCGGGTCCGGCAGCCACGGTCATATTGGCTGCATCAGCACTGCCCCCTTCGGCAACCAAATGGACCTGTACAGTGCGTTCGAATGGCAAGGGGAAAGGCCAGCCAGCGAGCGCAGTCCCGACAAGAGCTAGGGCAACAAATGCCGGCAATGCGCGCCGCCCGCTCATGCGCAAGCGTAGTGTTGCGTCGGCAAGAAGAAGGAGGGAGGCTGCAACAAGAAGGTAACCGCTGAGGCCTAAGGACGTCCGTGCTGGGGATGGCGACGGGGTGCTGGCATCGAGATTGCGGAAGCGGTTTGGTGCTGCATTGACGGCGAGCAAGGTACCCCTTTCGTCCCGAAACAAGCCCGCCACCTTAGGCGTGAACACTTCCGTTGCTGTGCTGAACCCCGTCGCATTGTCAGCGGTGCTGAACGTGCCGGGCTCAACCGCACATGGTAGTCCCACCTGGCAATTGCCCCGCAATGCCCCGCTTAGGCCGAGCCAATTGGTTATGGCGCCAGTTAACACTGGCAAAGCATCGCCACTGCTCCAGTCGACCTGGCGAGGATCGAATTTAAGGTGCACGTCTTGCCACGTTCCCCGTGTACTGACGGCCATTAACGGATAGCTGGCGCCGGACAAGAGGACCTCTGCTCCTTGCGGAAGTTGGCCCGTGGCAACTGACCCGAAATTTGGACTTGTCCAGTCTTCGCTCCGTGTCAGCGGGTGGAATGGGTGCCAGAAGTCGGCGTCGGCTACAGACGCTGTGCCTGAATGCTCGTCACCCACTCCCGCACTTCCAATCCAAAGCGTGGGTGCGTGTGGCGCCACAGGCAGGTGTATGCCGTCTACAATGACCAAAGCGTAGTCATCGTGTTGTTGCGGCAGCCGGTCAGTCTGGAAAAGATCCATGTTGCCCTGTGCCGCGATGGCGCGCAGCAAGGGTTGGTCCAGGGCGGCGCTTGGCGCGATATAGAGCACTTTTTGGGGCGGCTGCGGTAGGGTGATAAAGCGCGCCTCGGCGCCCGGCCAGCTCTGCCGATCTTCGGCCAACGCACTCACGCTAATCAAGCCCGCATCTCGTAGTGTCAGGGTTTCTTCAAACTGCGCACTGCCCTCGACCATATCGAGCTCCAGGCTCGCCCAGGGCAAAGGCGGGCGAACACCGATATCGGCGTTGGGCGTAAAGCCAATCTGCACCACCGCGCCTGCTAGGTCGGGATCGGCGCGAAGTGTTCCTTTCAATGTCCATGTCTGGTCACTGGCACGAACCAGGCCAACATCCAGCTCGGGCGTTAGACGTTGCGGTGTGACGGGCAGATGGGTAAATCTGAAATACTCTTCCAACTCATCTGAAACCTCATGAGGTACGGCGCCGCCGACCAAGAGGCCCGCGGTGCTTTCGTCAGGAACAAGTGTTTGTCGCACGAGCCGTGCTACTGACAGCCAGTCAGCAGGCCCATCGCTGGCGTCCAATCCTTCAAGCAGTGAAGTCATTGCCTCGGGCTCGTACGCGTGGCGGGCCGCGATAAGACGTGGTTCGGGCGTGGCCAGAATGAGCGTAACACGCTCGGGCGGTGCACTCTTGCGGTCGGCAAGGTTGCGCACAAGATCGGCGCTAGCCAAATCAAAGACAGAGTCCTCGCCGGCCATCGCCCGCATTGGGCCGGAGCCATCAATGACGACGACTAAATGCGCTGGCGGTGGGGCTCCTATAAACGGTTGGGAAAGAGCGAGAACCAAAGCCAATAGGGCTGCCAATTGCAATAGCAGTAGGGCCGAGAATTTGGGAAAGGCCCAGCGATGCCGGGCGGCACCCGGCTGGTCGGGTAGAGAGAGCCATATTTGCATGCTGGACACTATCCGACGCGGGGGCTGGGCCGTGTGCAGCCAGGCCACAAACGCGCCCAATGCAAGGAGCCCAAGCATGGCTGGTGCGAGAAACCCCAGCATCAACACACGATAACCTGTAAAGAGTCATGTCCGAGCATCGGGCTTGTTTGATCACCAATGCTCATTCGGCCAGCCTCTCGAAATATCGTCCCAAGGCTTCACGGTTGCCTGTTGGCAGCGAGTGACGCTCTACGGTTTGCGTTGTCTCGCCACCGGCGCTGGCGCTGCCCGCGCCGCCTCTAGCTGCAATCGACTGCTCGGCTTCGGACGGCGGTAGGGTTATGCGAATACGTTGTCCAGTCTCTTGAGCGGCCGGGGGTAGAGTCATGTCGACGTTTCCATCTGCACCGGGCACCATGGTTTCACCTTCAAGCGATTGGGTTCCCGCACCGGCTTGATCGGCGGCCCCTCGGCCTGACTCTGCCGCTGCGCCCACCGACTCCCGCCCTGCAAATTGCATCTCCTGCGGCTCGATCCGCTCGGGTGTCATCGCCGATCCCGGAGGCCCCCCGTCACCTGGCCTGATCTCCCCCATCGCTTCGGACTCTTCGCCAGGCTCTCTGCCGTCTCCTTCGAGAATAGCGACGTCCTGATTGCGTCTGGCGCTTTCGATCGCCTCGAGGTCGATCGCGAATTCGTCAGTGCCTTGTTGGAGATTGGAATTTTGCGGTCCTGACACACCTGTCGCGACATTGGATCCGTCCGGCATCTGGCCCGAAGCGCGCCGATCGTTAAGCCAGCTTGGCGCATTTTCACCAAATGCTGCCAATGCTTGGTCGATCAGAGCATTAAGTTCGTCATCGAGCGCGTCGGCGCTGACATCAGGTGAAGCTCGTGCGACGCGCTCCTCGATGGCGCGCGCTATTGCAGCCAGAATCGGCTCTTGACGGAGCACCGCCTCTCGATTCAGCCGATCGGCAAGGTTTTGGGCGTGGTCGCGCGTTTGATTAGAATCTGGTGCTGTCGTCGATGCGGGAATAACCTCAATTGGAGGCAATGTGGCGGACATGGCCGCTGCAGCCCCGGCAGCAACTATTGCTGCTATTGCAAGGTTGCGGATCAAGGGAATGACCAGTGGCCAAAGTCCGGAGATATCGATGCCCGCCACATGCGTCCGCATATCTGATACGAGCGCGCGCGAAAGCGGCCCAGCCGGCGATCTCACAGCAACTTCGACTGCCGTCGCATAGGCAAGACCCATATTGGCCTGACGATCGATTGAGAGAGCAAGAGCGCCATGAGCAAGTATGGCGCGGTTCCAGCCGATCGAAATCGCTGTCGCAACCCCAGCGCCGATCAACAATGCTGCTGCGACTGCCGGTATGACACGCAAAGTCAATGAGGCTTCGATCCAACCTTGGCGATGCGCAGCTTCGATCATTGTCAAACTGAGCCACGCGATGGCGCCCGCCGCCAAGGCACTTGCCATGACCAGAAGAGCGGCTCTGGCAAGCAAGCGTTTGCGGCTGTCCTCAAGGATCGACGAGAGCGGCTCTCGTGGCGGTCTCATCGCCATACCAGTAGTTTGAGCATCAAAGCCAGAACCAGCGTCAGACCAGAAACGATAAGGCCGGTGCCCCGGAGCCTTTCGGGCAGATATTCACGTACTGCGTGAGAAGCCGTCAGCGCCAGGATAGGCAGTAGGTTGAAAAGCGCGAAGCGGTCGGACATGCGCGTGAAGGCAAAGAGCCAAGACTCGGTCATCTGGAGCAAGTCCGGCGGCGTCAGGGAGATCAAAAGTCCCCGCGCCGCCATTGCTGCACGTCCGATACTCCATGTTGCAGCGAGCGCCAGAAGGACCATGACAATGACACGGGCAATGCCACCCTTGAGTTCACGCGAACGGATATCCATGGGACGCACCCAGCCCAGTTGCGCGATGACAACTCCAGCCAATGAAAAGATATCGATATGCGCGATTGGATTTAGGGTCAGTCGTCCGTCATGTGTTGGGCCGGCGTCGCCCATGACCCGCGCGGCTAGGGCGAGGAAAAACCCATGCAAGGCAATGACAACTATTCCGGCGCTGCCATCGAGTACGATCCTAACTGGAGTCAACTCATAAAGGAGACTGATCATTACGCGTCGGGCCACAGAATTTTATGGCGCACCGCCATCTCGGCGAGTGTGCCGTCGGCTTCAAGGGCTGCTATGGCCTCGTCTATGAGTGCGCCGAGAAAACTGTCCCTGACGTTCACCGCAGCGCTGATCCGGACAGCATCCACGGGAAAAGGCAGCGAGTCCAAAGCATGATAGCCCGTCGCATCGCCGTCCACGCCTGCCATCAGCGCGCCTTCCCACATGAGCGTCACGTCGACCTGCTCAGTGGAAAGGGCCTCAAAGAGGCTGCGATTGTCGCGAAAGATAACCCTTTGAGGGATCGTATCGGCTGGAAGCGTACGTAAATAGCTCGTCAAGGCCGCGTCACCCGCTGCGAGAGCTTGAACACCGATCCGGTGGGTCTGTCTCAGATCGGCTAGCGTCCGAACCTCCGGATCATCGGATATTCCGAGCATGCGCGCGACGATATAAGGCCTGGACAACCGTACCCATGGCGGCGCTGCCGTTGACAGATGCATCCCCAAAAGGACATCGCATTGCTCTGCCATCACGATAAACATCTGTTCGTCTGTCAGCCCGAAGATGTAGTCAAATATGGTGGGACGGACCGGAAAGCTTCGCTCATTTACGGTGTATGTACGCACCTCAGTCAGCAGAACCTGACCCAACTGGTCGGCGAGTTCGGCTTCAAATGACGCCAGTGGTCCGATGGGCCGCAGGCAGAAGGCAATAGAATTACCTTCGTTTCGCAGGCGTTCGTCGTACATGTCCCTCGACACCGGGTCCTCTTGCCCGATGGCTGCGGGGGAGGGCAGAGACATCCAGATCAAAGATGTGATGACGAGGGCAATGCGCACCGACGCACGGCCGGTCTTGTGTAGCGGATTTAGGGGGGAGCGGAACAACATGGGCGAGGCCTCTCGCATCGGGTGTACTGGACCGAAGTCGTCCCGTTGCGCAGAAAGCAGGACGCGAAGCCCTGCCGGGGAAGAAACCGGCGCGAATTATCGCGCCGGTTGGTAGTGACGCGACAGCTATTCGGCGTCGGGCAGAGCGAACACTTGAATGGCGGCGCCTAGGGAGCTCATGTCGGCAGCGTCGGGAACCAGACGCGTCATCAGCGTCCCGCCGTAACCGGGCGTGCCCGTGACGATGGCGACATATTGTTTGCCGTCGACTTCATAGCTAATTGGCGTGCCCATTGGGCTGGCAGCCAAACGCGTCTGCCATACAAGCTCACCAGTCTCCTGATTGATCGCCTTGAAATAGCGATCCGCGCCGCCCGAGAACACCAATTCCGAACCGGTAGCCAGCAGCGAGGCGTAGTTGACGGCTTCCTGCTCGTAACGCCACACGGTTTCACCGGTCTCCACGTTGACAGCATCGATACGACCAGCGTTGGTCATGCCTTCAGGCAGCGAGTAAACCGAGTTCTGGTTGTAGGAGTTCGCCGGGATCGGCACGTCCGGGCGAGGTGTCTGTTCCATGCAAGCATTGGTCAAGGGAACGAACATGACCTTGGTGTCGGGATTGTAGGCTGTGCGTGCTTGGTCACGACCGCCCAAGAATGTCGGGCAATGATAGATCGGCGCGTTGTCTTCCTTGAAAACGACGTCTTCGTTGACCGTTACGATACCGTCTTCGTCAACGTTATCGATCAGATTTTGGTAGGCGGTGTCGCGAGCATAGATGAACTCGCCTGTAGCAGCGTCGAACTGCCACAACGTACCCGTCTTGCACGGCACCCCTGTCAAAACTGCACGCTCGCCGGTAGCAGCATTGGGATTGATGGCCTGCAGGGTCTCCATCGTATCGCTAGGGCCGACATTGACCGTGTCCACGATCATTTCATAGGTGCATTCTTGATCCCAGTTGTCGCGGGGCAAGGTCTGGTGGCGCCAGACGATTTCGCCCGTCTGCGGCTTGACGGCAAAACGAGTATTGGTGCCAAATTGGGTACCACCAACAGTGCCGCGCTGCACCTCTGAAGACGGTCCTGTCGAAGACGATCCATAAAACACAAGATCGAGTTCTGGATTGTAAGTGAACTGTCCCCATGCGCCGGTCATCCAACGCGATTCAAATGAGCTGCCACCCCAGGTCTCGTCACCTTCTTCGCCTGGCCGTGGGATGAAATAATTGCGCCAAAGTTCTTCGCCCGTTTGAGCATCATGGCCTGTGGCGTAGCAACCAAAGCCCGAATACTGGCAGGACGAGCCGAGCACGATGATCCCATTGGCAACGATGGGACCAGAAGAATTTGAAATGCCTTCGTCACCCTGTCCGCGGTCGATGTCAAATACCACCTGGCCATCACGCATATTGAGGGCGACCAGATGGTTGTCCCAAGTGGCGAAATAGATGTTCTCGCCATAGATAGCGATGCCGCGCTTGCGGTCGCGCGTAATCGAGTTCAATAGCTCCGGCTCGATTTCAATGCGATGGCGATACTGCCACAATAGTGTGCCTGTGACGGCGTCGATGGCCTCAACGACTTCGTTGGGGCTGGCGATAAACATCACGCCGTCATAAACCAACGGTGCCGTTTGGATTTGTCCAGACTCGATGCCACGGGCCCAGGCTGACTGAAGGGTATCCACGTTATCGGCGTTAATTTCGGTCAACGGGCTGTAGCCGAAATTGTATACGTCGCGACCGTAGGCAAGCCAGTTGCCTGGATCGACGTTCTGAAGATCAGCGTCAGTGACGGGCGCCAGATCGGCGAGGCGATCTTGAGCATAAGCCGGTGCGCAGACCAATGCCGCCGTGGCGAGAGTCTGCAAAAGCAAGTATCTGAATCGCATATGTTTTTCCTCCACTTAATTAAATAATACGTCCGATGAATTTTAGCTGCTGGTCACCGGACGTTGGTGTGCGTATCTCCTCCACGCCGCTAATGATCAATGTCCATCATTGAACGGCTCAGCTTCAGATTCTTCCACAGGAGCGCTCGCTTCTGGGGCGACGTCTGCCGAAGGCTCTGGCGCTGCATAATCTTCTGGCTGGGTTGCGAACGTGATATCATTGAGGTCGGCAACGGTCGGCGGGAGTTCTGTCTCGCCCGCCGGTGCGCCATGTACTTCTAAAATGAAGGCCATGATGTCGACGTATTCGCGGGTGCGCAGTCTGCCAGGGCTTTCCGGCGGCATGGCAGCGATCATATAGTCTATCATTGCAGCGACTGGCGTATCAGCTTTTGCGTCGAGAGTGCTCCCGGCTAGCGGTGGACCAGCGGGCCCGCCGCCAGCCTGCGAACCATGGCAGCTCGAGCAGTTCTCGGTAAACAGAGACTGTCCGCGGTCGGCCTGCTCTGCTGTGTACACGCCGTCCCAGATCGTTGCTGGGCCTTCGGTGAGCGCAACGTCTTGCGCCAGGGTTGCGGAGGCGGCAACGAAGGTGGAAATCAACCCTGCGGAGAGCAGTGCAACCGTTTTACGTTCGATAGAATAAGGCAACTTAGTCCTTCCCAAAATCAGCCGTTTTCGACTGCGTACATTGCAGCCATTCGGCACTGGTAATTTTCTGCAATTGTCGAGCGGAATAAACCGGCCCGTGGACACCTTATCGGCAAAAAGCGCTTGATGAAGACATCTTCTAGGGGGCCCTCCCAAACCCCGCTTCTTGCCCGAATCCCGGCTATGAGGCCGATTTTGACATTAAATTGATACTCCGAGAAAACATCAACGAGCGTCAACTAAGACCAAAGTCTTATTGTCGTTTTAGATATCGGGAACATTGATTTTCTTGGAATCATAGCTTGCGCAGCACGCGCGAAGCTCTTCCGGCTCGGCCATACGAAACTGCTTGCGTAAGTACGCGAGCCACCTGGCGATGCGTCCAACGGCCTGCAATCGCGCGGTTGCCCTTCGATAACGTTTACGGTCATTGGACCCATACCTTCAATAGTCGCCTCCATGGTGTAACAGCGCTGGAGTTGGCGGGAACGACCTTTGAGATGCCCTCGACGGGGCGGGTCCAAACTGGATTTGGCGTCATTGCGAAACGAGCAGGATCGTTCATAGGGTCGATTTCTTTCGATGACTTAGAACTAGGTTCGAAGCCGAGGGTTGAGGGCATCGTTGAGGCCGTCACCCACGAGATTGAGACCTAGCGTGGTTATGAAAATCGCAACGCCTGGGAATGCCGCCATCCACCAGGCGCGGTTGAAATACTCCTGGGCTGCGTTGAGCATCATGCCCCAGCTCATGACGTTGGGATCGCCCAGCCCCAGAAAGCTCAGGCTCGTTTCGAGCAATATGGCGCCGGAAATCTGCAGGCTTGCGTTGACGATGACGGGCGGCAGCGCATTGGGCAGGATTTCGCGCGTGATCAAATCGAAATCGGTCATGCCGAGCGACCGGCCCGCCTCGATGAACTCGCGCTGCTTGAGAGCCAGAAACTCGGCCCGCAGCAGCCGTGCTGTCGATGGCCAGGTCAGGATGCCGATGACGAATATCACATTCCAGATGCTCGAGCCGAACAGGGCGATTATGATGATGGCGAGGAAAAACTGCGGCACCATCTGAAACAGCTCGGTGATGCGCATCAGGATGTTGTCGACCGAACCACCGTAATAGCCGGAGATGGCGCCGACCAGAATCCCGATGACACTGGAGGTCAGAACGGCGCAGAAGCCCACGAGGAGCGAGGTTTGCGCGCCATAAAGGATATTGCTGAAGACGTCGCTACCCAGGCTATCGGTGCCAAGAAAATGGTTGCCTGACGGAGGCTGGAAGGACAGTCCCATATCCAGTCGGCCATAGGGAGCCAGAACGCTGGCAAATACCGCGGCTAGGACAACGATGACGACAGCTACGAGGCCGACGACCGAGGAGGTGCGGCGGGAAAACAGCCGCCAAAGATCGCCTGTCTTGCGCAGTCGTAGAGCAAGAGTGTTCATCACGAATACCGAATTCTGGGGTCAAGCAGGGCGTAAAGCAGATCGGTGATCAGATTGCCGATGATGACGAGCGCGCACATGAAGATGAACATGCCCATCAGAAGCGGGTAATCGCGCGTGCCGATCGCATCAAAGGTCAACCGGCCAAGGCCGGGCCATGCAAAAACCGTTTCAGTTAGGACCGCGCCTGCGATCAGCGACCTGAATTCGAGCCCGATCACCGTGACGACAGGCAAGAGACCGTTGCGAAGGGCGTGGCGAACGAGAACTGCACCTTCGGTCAACCCTTTGGCGCGGGCGACCTTGACGTAGTCCTGCCCCAATACCTCGATCATGCTGGCGCGGGTCAGGCGCTGAATGAGGGCGAGGTTGAGAAGGGTCATGGCGGTTACGGGCAGAACCATGTGGTAGGCAACGTCGACCACGTGCTCCCAGCCGGTATAACCGGCGCGGAAATTGACCATGCCCTGTATCGGAAACCAGTGGAGATAATAGCCAGCGGTCAGAATGAGCATCTGGCCGAGCCAAAATACAGGAATGGCGAAGGTCGCCAGTGAGAAGATTGTGATGGCGTTGTCGAGTGAGGAGCCGGGCTTGCGCGCTGAAAGAACCCCGAGCCACACCCCGATCAGGATCGAAAGCACGAGTTGCGACACCATCAGGAGCAGGGTAGCTGGTAAGCGATCCAGAATGAGATCGATGACCGGCGCGTTGGAGACGAAAGAATGGCCCAGATCGCCGGTCAGAACCTGAAGGACATAGCGGTAGAGCTGGACGTAGACGGGCTGATCGAGCCCCATATCGGCCATGAGACGCGCGACGACGACAGGATCCGCCCCCATCTCGCCGATGATGTAATCGACCGGATTGCCGGGGGCGAGGCGCACCAGAACGAAAATGAGAACGATGGCGCCAACAAGAAGCGGCGTTGCGTAGGCAATACGCTTGAGCAGAAATAAACCCAGGGACATCTCGCGACTTCCTGACAATAGGGGCGGTCGGGATGGGCCGGGGCTTTGTCGCCCCAGCCCGGATCGTCTGGCTATTGCTTCCAGCCTACATAGTCGAAAGGACCATAGGCGGACGGATCGCCAGGCAGACCCACGAGATCTTCATCGAAGGCCACCGGATACTGACGGTCCCAGAGCCACATGTGCGGAGCATCTGCAGTGAGAATTTCGACGGCGTCGGCATAGAGTTCGACGCGGCGCTCGTGGTCGACCTCCTGGGCCGCTTCAAAGAAGACGGCGTCGAGTTCTTCATTACAGTAGCCCGAGGCATTGCGGCCACCATTGGGGTCGATGGTTTCGCAAGTGTAGATGCCCTGTACGCCGATTGCGGGATCGGGGCCGGTCGCCCAGGTGCCCATCTGGATATCGAAATCCCATCGGCGGTAGACGGCCTCCCGCCAGGCGCCGGATTCCATGGGTGAGACCACGAGATTGACGCCGATACGGGCCCACTGAGCGCGGATCAATGCCGCCGTATTGGTCATCGGCCCTTCTTTTTGGTCGTAGCTCAGGCGAACCGAAAATCTCGTGCCATCTGCGCCACGGGGGAAGCCCGCCTCGTCCAGCATCTGTTCGGCCAGGTCGGGGTCGTAGTCATAAAACGTCCCGGCAGGGGTATAAAACTGGCTCTGAGCCGAAGAGATCGGGCCAGTGGCCACCGTGCCCAGACCGAACGCGGCCTTTTCGAGCAGCTCATCGCGGTTGACGCCATGATATAGCGCCTGCCGGACTTCTGGAATGTTGAAAGGCTCGTTGCGAGTGTTAAAGAAGGCCATGTATTCGCCAGCGATGGTGCGCAGGTGAATGGTTGCCGCAATCCCTTCAATGCCCGACAGGCGCTCATATTCGGACAGCGACATCGAATAATAGGGAATGAAGTCGGCATCGCCACGTTCAAGGGCCAGTCCGCGCGCCGCCTCGTTGGGGATGACCTGAAAGATCAGGCGGTCGAGATAGGGGCGGCCATCGAAGTGATAGTCGGGATTGCTGACAAGTTCGATATGGCTGCCTGCGCGCCATTCCTTGAACATGAAGGGGCCGGTGCCGATCGGGTGCTGATTGGCAGGGTTCTGGCGTGGATCGCTGCCATTGTCGAATAGATGGCGCGGCAGGATTGTCGCGCTGTTGGGATAGGCAAGGCCCGCCAGAAGCGGCGGATAGGGATAGGCGAGGTTGAACACGACAGTGAGATCGTCGGTCGCTTCGATGGATTCGACAGCGGCCAGCAAACCGGCAGACGCCCCGTTGTATTCACGGTTGACGTTCCAGAGCCCCCAGGCGACATCATCGGCCGTGAACGGCTCGCCGTCGTGCCAGGTGACGCCTTCGAAAAGCGTGAAAGTGTAGGTGAGGCCATCTTCTGAGACATCCCAGGTTTCGGCCATATAGGGCTGAACGGCACCATCTGCATCGAGCCGCACGAGAGTTCCATAGATCTGCCCGACGATATTGCTCGACGCTGTGTCGGTCGAAAGGGCAGAGTTGAGGCCCTGGGGATCGCCGGGCAGAACCACAACGAGTGTTCCCCCATCCTGAACGGCAGCATCATCTTGCGCCCAGACCGATGAGCCAACGGCAAGAGGCGCGGTGGCTAGGACAAAACTGGTGGCAAGGCGGGCAAGCCAGCCCCAGCGTCTTTTCTCTATATACGACATTTCAATTCCCTCTCTTTGATTTCCCTCATGGCTTGTACGGAGCGTACAATCTCGGTTTTCTCAGACGACCCGGGCTCCCGACCCTGGATCGTTCGGAAAGTGGCAGGCGACCCAATGTTTGGGTTCGCGTTCGACAAAATCGGGCACCTCGCGTGTGCAGCGATCCTGCTTTGCGCGGCATCGTGTGTGAAACGGACATCCCGATGGCGGATTCCGGGGCGAGGGCACATCGCCACCCAGAATTTGCCGCTCGGATTGGCGCGTGGCGCGCGGAACGGCTTGCAGCAGCGCTTCGGTGTAGTGATGTAAAGGGCGATCATAGAGCACGTCGACGGGCGCCAATTCGACGAGCCGGCCGAGATACATGACGCCGATGCGATCGCTGATATGCCTGATCACGCCCAGATCGTGGGAGATAAACACGTAGGTCAGCGAAAGCTGATGCTGAAGCTTGACCAGAAGGTTCAGCACCTGAGCCTGGATGGATACATCGAGCGCAGACACTGCCTCGTCGGCAACTACGAGCTCGGGGTTGAGGGCGAGCGCACGTGCGATGCCGATGCGTTGGCGCTGGCCGCCAGAAAACTGATGCGGGAACCGATCGGCGTGTTCGGGACGCAGTCCCACTGTCTCGAGCAGACTTGCGACGCGCTCTTGGCGTTCCTGCTCGTTATAGAGTTTGTGGACGCGAAAGGCGTCGGCGATGATCTGACCGATCCGTCGGCGCGGATTGAGGGACGAATAAGGGTCCTGGAAGATGAACTGCATGCGCTTGCGCAGTCGGCGCATATTGGGCGCATCTTGCTTGAGAACATCGATGCCATCGAAAGTGACGTTACCGCTGGTTGGCTCGGTCAGGCGCACGATGCAGCGTGCGAAGGTGCTTTTTCCGCATCCCGATTCACCAACGAGCCCGAGCGTTTCGCCGCGATAGATGGTGATATCCACGCCATCGACGGCCTTGACCACGCCAGCCTTGGATCCGGGGCGTCCAAAATGCTTTTTGAGGCCGGTGATTTGGAGCAGAGGAAGGGGCTGTTTGGGCTGATCAATCATGGAGCCAGCACCTTGCGCTATGGCCGTCGCGGTGAAGCTTGAGCAAGGGTTCGCTCACGCGGCATTTGTCAAAGACATGGGGACAGCGATCCTGAAAAGCGCATCCCACGGGGAGGGCGTCGAGACTAGGCACTGCGCCGGGAATGGCTGGCAGCATCCTCGATTCAGGTCGTGGTTGGTCGATCTGAGGGACCGAGGCCATCAAACCTTGCGTGTATGGATGAAGCGGGTCGGCGAACAATTCCTCCACCCCGGCATATTCGACCACCTGGCCCGCATACATGACCGCGACCCGCTGGGCGGTCTCAGCGACGACACCCAGGTCATGGGTGATGAGAAGCATCGCTGTGCCTGTCTCGGCCTGCATGTCGACCATCAGCTTGAGGATCTGCGCCTGTATGGTCACATCGAGCGCGGTGGTGGGTTCGTCAGCGACAATAAGCTTGGGGTTGCAGGCAAGGCCCATGGCGATCATCACGCGCTGGCGCATGCCGCCACTCAATTCGTGGGGATATTCGCGGGCCCGGCGCTCTGGATCGGCAATGCGAACCTTGCGCAGCATCTCGATGGCAAAATCGAGGGCCTGTCGTTTCGAATATCCCCTGTGCAGGCGAACCACTTCGGCAATCTGGTCGCCGACCCTTATGACGGGGTTGAGGGAGGTCATGGGCTCCTGGAAGATCATGGCAATTTTGTTGCCGCGAATAGCGCGCATGCGCGCCTCGGGCAGTTTTGCCAGATCTTCGCCATCGAGAAGGATTTCACCCTTTTCAATGCCGCCCGGGGATTGAACCAGTCGCATCATTGCCTGAGCCATGACGCTTTTTCCAGAACCGGATTCCCCGACGATGCCGAGGGTTTCCCCGGCAGCAATTTCCAGATCAATTCCACGCACTGCTTTGACCACAGTGGCGCCGCGAAAGTAGGTGTGCAGATTTTTAACCTGCAATATCCACTCGCCCATGCCCGTCCCCTGCTTCGGGTTGTGACCGTCGCCCGCTTAGGAGGCGACCTCTTGGTTGCCCGGGATCTCACCACGCACGGTATCGCTGAACTGCAGACGCCAGCCATCGGGGTCGCGCATGTGGGCATTCTTGCGGCCGGTATCGGAGGCCTTCGGCTTGGTCATCGGCAAGCCCTTTGCTTTGAAGTCGTCATAGGTGCTGTCTATGTCCTGGCAGCGATACGAGATGTGATTGATGCCGGGGTTTTCTTCGCCGACAACCGTATGAATTTCGATGATGGGCTGGTTGTCACCGGGCAGTTGCAATTCCGCGGAACGTCCGTGGTGATCGGTCCAGCGCAGGAGCTTGAATCCCATTTTCTCGTAGAACGCTACGTATTCCTCGACATCGCGGACGATGATCTCGATGTGGTCAATTCCGACTATCACGGTTATATTCCTCTAAAATTGATAATGGCCGATTGTCGACAATCGACACGGTATAGGTCATACTGGTGTTGTCAAGGAGGAAAATTCCGTTGAGCGAACTCGCACTCAGACGCAATCCATCTCTGGTCACGATGATCTTCGAACGGCTGGAGACGATGATCCTGTCGGGACAGCTCCAGTCGGGCGAGCCGATCAATGAGCGCGCTCTGAGCCAGCAGTTCGAGGTGAGCCGCGCCCCAATTCGGGAAGCCTGTAGGCGTCTCGAGCAGGCTGGGCTGGTAACGATCATTGAGAATCGTGGCGTATTCGTGCGTGAAATTTCAAAGCAGGCGGCTCACGAAACCTATGAAATTGCTCATCTTCTGTCGATTGAAGCGGCCAAGAAGGCGACAGAAAATGTGACCGATGACGACCTGGCGCGCTTGCGGACGCTTGCTCTACGGATCGAGGCCGATGCGAGCGATAACGATCTGGCGAGTTACTACACCAACAACGATAATTTCCACGTCGAACTCGTGCGCCTGGGAGGAAACAGTAAGAGCGCCGAAGTCTATCGCGCGCTCAACAATGAGCTCACCCTATATCGCCAGCGCGGATTGCGCAGACTGCCGGACTTTGAGCGTTCGCTGGCTGCGCACCGCCGTATTCTGGAGGCATTGGAAAAGCGCGATCGCGACGCCTATGTCGCAGCGCTCGAAGCGCACAGCTCGAATATGACCGACAGGTTGCTCAATCTCGGCGTTTAGGCGTTTGCGTGGATTGTTGATCGTTACGGCCAGCTCGGCGGATCTTGACGGATAATGCTGTGCCTCGACCTTGTCGCCCGCCGTATGAAACCTCGCCACTTGCCACGCGGGGATCAAATTACGCGCCGGCGGTCCAACACGCATTGCCGTCTCACCAGAACCAGCTCAGCTTGAAAGGCGGGCGCCTAAATGCGTGCCGTTTCTCCAAACCAACTCATACTCTTTCCGGTACTCTCCAATGCAAAGCGTAAAAGAGGGAGGGACGACCGCCTTGGCCGACACTGTAATCATCAAGCCGACGGTCGAGGTGTTCTCGATGAACGCCTCGACGCTTTCCGCACCGACGACGATGATTGCCGGGCCTCGCAGCACCGGCAGCTCACGAAATCCCGTTCGTCTTTCGATCAGTGTGTCCATGGAGAATAATTAGCAGCTTGGCGGTTAAGGCCGCCAAAAGCCATTTCATAAAATGGCAGGGATCGGATGAACAAAACGTGTCACCCGCGGCCCGCGGGCATAAGAGTTCTCTGTCGGGGGCCGATCGGAGAGACGCTGTGTTTTAGCCCTCGGGAAGTTGGGCTTTCATTGAGCCGAGACCCGCGCCGAGGGCAGCTCGCTCTCGTTTACGAGCAGAGTGTAGCCGCCAACTGGCAAGCTAACCCCGACCTCGTCGCCGGCTTGGAACGCTACATCGGTGATCGGAGCAGAAACGAGAAGCGCTCCAAAAACCGTCTCGATCCGATATTCTCGGCGAGAGCCAAGATAAGACGCATGCGTGATCTTCCCTCCGGCACCCGATTTCTCCAATATGACGCGTTCGGGACGGATCGAGATGGTTGCGGGGCGGTCGGGTCCGGGCATATCGAGCGGCAAGGTTAAACCCTCCGCCCGAAACCGACCATTGTCTACGTGGCCCTCGATGAGGTTGGCGTCGCCGATAAAGTCGGCCACAAATCGTGAGCTTGGTCGGTCGTAGAGCGCGCTCGGTGTGCCGATTTGAGCAATTTTGCCATTGCTCATAACGATGATGCGGTCCGAGACTGCTAGAGCCTCTTCTTGATCATGGGTGACATAAACGGCGGTGAGATTGAACCGGCGTTGCAGATCGCGGATTTCCTCACGCACCCTGCGGCGAAGTTTTGCATCGACATTGGAGAGTGGTTCGTCAAACAAGAGCACGTCGGGTTGTTGCACGATGGCGCGAGCGACGGCGACGCGCTGCTGCTGGCCGCCGGAGAGTTCGGAGGGCAGGCGTGTGCTGAGCCCTTCTAAACCTAACATGGTCAGGATTTCATGGCCGCGCTCGATCGCTAGCTTCTTATCACCACCTCGGATCGTTGGACCGTAGGCCACGTTTTCGATGACGCTCATATGTGGAAAGAGCGCGTAGGACTGAAACACCATGCCAACGTTTCGGTCCGCCGCTGCCCGTGTCGAGACATCTTGCCCGGCAATACGGACCGTGCCCGCACTTGGGAGCTCGAGGCCTGCGATTAGCCTCAGAGACGTTGTCTTGCCGCAGCCGGAGGGACCAAGAAAGGTGACCAACTCGCCGCGCTGAATCGAAAAGCTGATGGTATCAACGGCGGTGACCGAGCCGTAACGCTTAACGACATCGACAAATTCAATGGCAGAAGCGCTCATGAGGCGTCCTATCGTAGGGTTTGCAAATCGGTGCGCCTGCCGAGTTGGCGCTTTCCGATAAAGAGCTGAATGAGCGCAATACATGCGATCATGATGACCATGAGCACCGCGGAATAGGCGATGGCGAGTGCATACTCACCATTTTCGACGCGGCCCATTATGTATGCCGTCGCCATGTTGTGGCGAGCACTGACGAGAAAAATGACCGCTGAGACCGCTGTCATGGCTGTGACGAACGCATAGACCATCGATGTGAAGATGGCGGGACGGATGAGCGGCAACACCACGGTGCGCAGTGTCAAAAATCCATTGGCACCCATTGTCTGGCTGGCTTCTTCCATGGAGCGGTCGATCTGGGAGAGGGCAGCGAGGCCGGCCCGCATACCCACCGGCATATTTCTAAACATAAAGCAGATGACCAGGATGGTCATGGTACCGGTGATGTCGACCGGGGGCACATTGAAGGCGGCGACATAAGCCACCCCGACAACGGTGCCGGGAATGGCAAAGCTGAGCATCGTGCCAAACTCAAAACTGCCTTTTCCGGCAAAGTCCTGCCGGGAAATGAGCCAAGCAGTCAGGATGCCAATTGCCGTGGTCAACGGAGCCGCAATGGCCGAAACCAAAAGAGTGGTCTGGAGTGAATCCCACGCAGAACCGTAAAACTGAAGGCCATTCTCGCCGATTTCGAATGAAAAGGCGGTGGCCAGATGACGTAATGTGGGGGTGAGGTCCCAACGCCCCACGTCGTTGACGATGCCGCCAATCAGCACGATGGCATAGACGCCCAGAGTAAAAATGACCCATGGCATGACTGCTGCGTAGGCGGCGGCTTTAAGGGGGCCCGGAAGGGGCGCCGAGAGCCCGGCGTCGGATTTTCCGGTAATGGTCACATAAGATTTTCGGCCCAGCCAGCGCGTCTGGAGCCAGAACGCGCCAAGTGTAAGGCTCAAAAGGATAATCGAGAGAACTGCGGCGTTTCCCAGATCGTAACGCGCGCCGACAACAGCAAAAAATATCCTGATAGAGAGCACATCATAGCCTCCGCCCAAGACGATGGGGTTGCCGAAATCGGCTAGACTTTCGATGAAGGCGAGAAGGAACGCGGCGGCAATGCCTGGGCGCAGCAGGGGCCAAGTCACTGTGCGGAAGGTGTCGAGCGGTTTGGCGCCGAGGGTTTTGGACGCTTCCTCCAGTGTTGGGTTGATCGCTTCGATCGTGCCGAGCAGAACCAGGAACGTAATGGGCGCAAAGGCCAGAACCTGCGCCAATAGGATGCCTGGCAACCCATAGACCCAGCGGGTGCGCGGCATATCGAACAAAAATTCCAGCCAGCCAGTGACAACGCCGGTGCGGCCGAACAAAACGATAATCGCGACGCCCACGACAAATGGCGGGGTGATGATAGGTAGGATCGAGATGGCGCGCAGCGCGCCCTTGAAACGAAAATTGGTGCGCGCGACCAGCAGGGCCAGAGCCAAACCCAATAGGGTGGATAGGACGCCCGAGAGGATACCCAGTATCAAAGTGTTGATAACGACGCCGCATCGGGGCTGGCCATAAAGGCATCCCAGGCCCCAGAGATCGGGGGCGATCAGCCTTGTGATGAACACGCCGGGCTGAAAGACGCCCTCGGGGGTAAAAAGCGCCGTACTGCCCAGACGCAGAATTGGAAATAAGACAAACAACGTCAACAGCGCGACGACAAAGACAACGGCATTGGCGGCAAAGCGTTCGCCCCGGCAAAATCCGCGTGCTGCCAATGCGTCGGCGAGAATTCCCGTGATCGCAACTGCAAAAACGAACCCGCCTGGCCCCAGGCCCGGCTGGCCAAGCGCTGCGGCGGGAAAGGCCTGTCCGATGGCACCAAGAATTGGACCGTTCAGGCCGATACCGAAGGCTTGCATCAAGAACAATAGTGCGGCAGCACCCGCGATCCAGGGCACCGCAACATGGGCCTGCCAACGCTGACCCGATTTTACCCGAAGACCAGCAAATGCCAGCATGGCCAACACGGGTGGCAATAGCCAGTAACGCTGGGCACTGATTTCGGTGAGCGCTGAGCCCAAGATAGAGGACCCCGCCCCGGTATCGGGCGGGGTCAGTTTGTACCATGGTGCAATCAGCACGGCGGCCAGCCCCAATAGGAGCCAGAGGCCGCCTAGCCGATTAAGACCTGCAATGATGCGGCTCACCGCGCGCCGATCTCACTATCCCATCTGGCCAGCAAGCGAGCGCGTTCGTCTGAGGAGCCGTAGAGTGCAAAATCATAGTCGATCAACTCGATTTCATCGAGATTGGGCGATTCTGGCGGCGTTTGGGCATTCACGTTCGAGGGGACTTGGAACGAATTTGCCTGCGCGCCAAGCTCTTGAGCTTCGGGCGTGAGCACCCAATCATAAAAGATGCGGGCGTTTTCCGGATTGGGGCCGCCTTCGATAAGGCTCATCGAGCCGACTTCGTAGCCTGTTCCTTCACAGGGGGCGACTGTTTGGATAGGCGAGCCCTGAACAGCCTGGGCGACGGCATCGTGCATGAAAACGATACCGATCGAAGATTCGCCTGTGCCTGCGGCACGAATGGGTGCCGAACCCGAGCTCGTATACTGTGAGATATTGTCATCGAGCGCAGCGAGATATTCAAAGGCTTCGTCTTCACCCATGATTTGGACAAGGGTTGCCAAAAGCGTATAGGCGGTGCCCGATGAATTGGGGTTAGCGACCTGGATTTCGTCGCGATATGCCTCGTTTAGGAGATCGGCCCAACATTTGGGTGCGTCTGGGCTCGCAGGATCGATAAGATCTGCGTTGTAACCAAAGCCGAGTGCGCCTGCATATACACCGACAGTGCGGTAATCTGCTGTTTCTGCTTGGCGGACGGCCCAGTCCTGGAGCTCTTCAAGCATGGGTGACTGGTAAACCGAGGTCAGCCCTTCCTGAGCGGCTTGAAGGTGGGGATCGCCAGTGCCGCCCCACCAAACGTCACCGCGCGGCTGGCCCTCTTCGGCTTTGAGCTGAGCGTAGGTTTCGCCCGAGGACTTGCGGGTCATCAAAACGTTGATGCCGGTCTCACGCTGGAAGCTCTCCGAGAGAAGGCGGCAGATGCCTTCATCGGCAGCGCAATAGAAAACGAGTTCACCCGACTGGGCGTTAGCGGCACCAGCACCGCCAAAAAGCGATGCGGCGGCGAGGCCAGAAATGGCCAATGTACGGATCATGATGTCTCTCCCTTTGGGACCGGTATTGTTTCCGGTTTAGTGACCGTCTGTATCAGCGGTGTGACGAGCTTAGCATTTATGCACGGCTGTGCAAGCCGCTCGTTTTTGCCCTATAAGGCGGGCCGCAGCCTGAGTGCACACCCGTGCAATCTTGTTCATATTCCTTTGCATTATCAGCACAAAATTTGAAGTCATTGAGAGCGCTATGGCTTTGCACGAGCGGAAGCCATCTGCTGATGCATTTTTGCACAGCTGTGCAAAAATTTCTTGACATGTCTATTGCCGTCTATAGCCTGCGGTGTTGGAGGAGGGCCGGCCTGTCCGGCCCGGACGATCGGAAAGATGCTGTGCCGGGCGTTGCGTCGGGCGGCATTGGGAGGAGCGATGAGACCTGAGGCAGCACCTTTCGGGGTGGGCTTTTCGCGTATCGCCAATGCGCGATATTGCATCTGGCGGACCGTGCCATGAGTGCGCTGTCTGGTCAGGAGCGCCGTGCCGGGCGCGCGAGCAAGTTCCGCTACAACTCGCAAGTCGCATTGCGCGACCCGACAACGCTGATCGGGATATTGGCTGCGCTTTTGTTTGGCTATCTCATCATCGTTCCGATCATCTCGCTTTTGGTCGATGCTGGGCGGGTGCAGTTTGGCGACGAGCGCCGTATCGGCGGCGAGCCGGGGGCCTTTACACTTTACTATATCAACCGGGCGTTGTTTTCGCCGGTGGCCCAGAGTCTATTTTGGACGCCGCTGACAAATACCCTTGCTGTGGCGTTTGGGGCGATATCGATTTCACTCGCCATCGGCGGCCCGCTTGCCTGGCTCGTGAGCCGAACCGATATGTTTGCGCGCCGCTGGTTTGCGACCGCGCTAATTGTGCCGTTTATGTTGCCGGCCTGGACCTTCGCGCTTGCTTGGGCGACGCTTTTCAAAAACCGCTCCGTAGGCGGGCAATTGGGATGGTTTGAGGCTTTGGGGCTGACACCGCCTGATTGGTTGGCCTACGGCCAAGTGCCGATCACCATCATTTTGGCGCTCAACTACATTCCATTCTTTATCTTGCTGTTCGGCAACGCTCTGCGGAGGTTTGACAGCCAGTTGGAGGATTCCGCGCGGATGCTGGGGGCCAACACGCCCACCGTTGCGCTCAAAATCATCGGGCCTTTGATGTTGCCTGCGCTAATGAGTGCAATCATTTTGGCCTTCGCCAAAGCCATCGGTGAGTTCGGCGTTCCCTATGTGCTTGGGCTGCCGGTCAACTACGATTTGCTAGCGACCGGACTTTATCGTTCGATTTCCTCACGTCAGACCGGAGTGGCAGCAGTGCTCGCCACGGCGATCTTGTTGATCGGCGCAATTGCGCTGCTTGTTGACGCAAGGCTCGTGCGCGAAGCACGCAAGTTTGTGACGGTCGGCGGAAAAGGGGCGATGGCGCGGCGTAGCGCGCTGGGGCCGATGCGCATTCCGGCCACAGCGTTTGCTGCGTTGATTTTTGTTGTGTCTGTCGGCCTGCCGCTGCTGACGCTGGTGCTGTCCACGATCATGCGCGTGCCGGCTAATTTCGCGTTCTCAAATTTCACGCTCGATTATTGGATCGGAACCAATCTCGATACTGTTGCCCTGCGCACCGGAATACTTTTGGCCCCGGCCCTCTGGAGCGCTGCGTTCAACACGCTTTGGATCGTGGGCACGGCTTCGATATGCTCGGGTATATTGGGCTTATTGGTTGGCTATGTGGTGGTGCGGACCCCTGTATGGCCTTTGGCCGGCTTTTTGCGCCACGTAACGTTCTTTCCCTACATGGTCCCGGGCATTGCCTTTGCTGCGGCCTATCTATCGCTGTTCGCCGTTCAGCGTGGACCCATACCAGCACTTTACGGCACGGTGGCAATCTTGATGCTCGCCCTGATCGCCGACCAAATGCCCTATGCTTCTCGGGCGGGCATTTCGGCAATGATGCAATTGGGCAAGGATCCAGAGGAGGCCGCCCAGGTTGCCGGCGCGGGGTGGTTGCGGCGCATGATTTGGGTGGTCATTCCCATCCAGAAGGGCGCACTGATGACCGGGGTGCTACTGCCGTTCATATCGGGGATCAAGGGGCTGAGCCTATTTGTAATCCTGGCGGTACCCGCGACCGACGTTTTGACCACCTATTCGCTTCGGCTGGTGGACTACAATTACACCCAGGCAGCGAATGCCGTGGTGCTGATCATCGCCGGCATCGCCTACTTCGGGACAGTTCTGGCCCAAAAACTCACCAAGACCAATCTGGCCGACGGACTAGGGAGCTGAACCATGCCTACAATCAGGCTCAAGGATGCAGAAAAGCGTTATGGAGGGACGGCGGTAAAGGCCGTTTCCAATCTCAATCTCGAAATAGGTGATGGCGAATTCATGTGCCTGCTCGGCCCCTCCGGGTGCGGCAAGACGACGACGTTGCGCATGATTTCTGGGCTCGAGCATCTATCGCAAGGTCAGATAACGATTGGCGACCGGGTGGTTGACTGCGTTTCGTCGGGGACCTTCGTCACGGCCGAAAAGCGCGGCATGGGCTTGGTCTTCCAGAGCTATGCGCTCTGGCCGCACATGACGATCGAGCGCAACACCGATTTTGGGCTCAGGCTGCGCAAGGTGCCAAAAGCCGAGCGCGAGGCCCGTGTTGAGAAGGTAATGAAGACGCTCGGTATCGCGCAATACCGCGACCGCTATCCTAGCCAGCTTTCCGGAGGACAGCAGCAGCGCGTAGCGTTAGCGCGAATGCTTGCGGTCAACCCGGACGTGCTTTTGCTCGACGAACCGCTGAGTAACCTTGACGCGCGCCTTCGACTGGAAATGCGGGCGGAGCTCAAACGCCTCCATGAGGCTTTCAAGACAACAATTGTTTTTGTTACCCACGACCAGTGGGAAGCTATGACACTGGCCACGTCGATCGCTGTTATGAGCGATGGGGAGCTCCAGCAGGTTGGCACGCCCAACGACATCTACGAGCGACCCGCAAACCGGTTCGTAGCTGAATTTGTGGGTAGCCCGCCGATCAACATTATCGAGATGACGGACCAAAGTTCCGGACCGCTCGCCGGATTGGCACGGGCGTATTTTTCAAAATTCTATCCTCAGCTCAAATCGATCGGTTCAGTTGGCATGCGCCCTGAGGCCATTGGCTTTGTACGCGACGCAGGGGCGGTACCGGAAGGATCGCTGTCGGGACGCGCCTCGGTCACCGGCGTTTTGCCCACGGGAGGGTCTTGGATCATCGAATTGGTGGCAGAGGGGAGCAAGCTATTTTTGACAACGCATCAACCGCCTGCCGTTTCTGATGGCGCGGAGGGTTTGTTTCATGTCCCGCCCGAGGCGCTTCACGTCTTTGACGACAAGGGCGATCGGGACTGGGTAGCAGATATCGCGCTTTCGAAAGGCGGTGAGGGGAGGCCTGAGATGGTCGCGAAAAAGGCTATGGCGTAACACCACTAAAAACAGTGTTTGGAGGAGAGAAAACGATGACAACGACAGTGACGAAACGACTGCAAAGGTTTGCGGGCAGTGCCAGTCTGGCGGTGATCGCCATTAGCCTCGGAGCGCCATCAGCAATGGCCCAGAACGCCTGGGATGCTGAAGGGTTTGACCTCGACGCTTTGATTGCGGCGGCACAAGCTGAGCCAGCTATCACCGTTTACGACAGCACCGGAAAGATCGTCGAGATCGCCGAGGCGTTTTCCGCCGCGTACGGGGTGGAGGCGACCGGGGTCAAGGTGTCGACGGGCGCCCAGATCGACCAGGTGATGCGGGAGGGCCAGTCGGGCAATGTCGTGGGCGATGTGGTTGTTGTCCAGGACGTCCCGCCGGGCATGGCGCAGCTCGTACCGATGGGTCTGTTTGAAAGCTGGGTGCCACCCGATCTGGCGGAATTCATTCCCGAGGGCATGCAGGACCCGGTGATTATCGTTTCGAGCCCGAACGTTTGGACCTACAACACCGAGACTTATGAAAGCTGCCCGGTTGCAAATATCTGGGAGCTGACCGAGCCTGAATGGAACCGCAAGATTGCCATGCAGGACCCTCTGGGCAAGCCGACCTATACAGATTGGTTCAACCAGATGGAGACCCATTTCGACGATGCGGTCGCCGCCGCATATGAGTCCTATTACGGCGCCCCGTTGGAAACAGACGAGGCGTCTGCAACCAAGGCTTGGGTCAAAGCGCTTGCAGCCAATTCGCCGCTTTTGACGGACTCCGATTCCACGGCCGGTGATGCGGTGGGTGCGCGAGGGCAGGACGAACCTTTCATGGGAATGATGGCCACTGCAAAGTTCCGTGATAACGCGCCCGATGGTCTGGCGCTGGGGTTATGCGATGGCTTGGAGCCATTCTCAGGGTGGATGTATCCGGGGATCGGCATGATTGCGACGGGGACAGACAGTCCAAATGCATCCCGGCTGTTTATTCGCTATCTCCTGACCGAAGAGGGCATCGCGCCTCAAAGCGTCGACGGCAAGATCTCATCGAATTCTCAAGTCCCCGCGCATTCCGACGAGCCATCGGGGGTCGGCGAGCATATGGAGGAGATGATGCCTTACAACACGGCCACGGCGATCGAGGATTTCGATACGCGGCAGGATTGGCAGGACTTCTGGCGGCTCAATTATGATCGCTGAGGTATTGCACTGGGCGTGATGATCGCCGGCGTTTAGCCAAGACCAGTCATCCCGGATTTAATACCGGGATGACGACGACAAGTTTCCCTACGCAGTGTGTCAACTCAAACGGCCATGATCCTAAAAGGAGCATGGCAGGAGGTACGTGTGAGCTCATCGTTGAAATCTATCCTTTTGGGGTCCGCAGTGATCCTAGTGATGTCAGGGGCACCCTTTAGCCAAGAGACGTTCGATCTCGATGCATTGATCGCCGCGGCACAATCTGAACCACCAATTACGGTCTATGCGGTGACGGGCAAGATTGTCGACACAGCACAGGCGTTTACTGAGACCTATGGCATTCAAGCGGAGGGTCGCAAGGTCAACGAGGCCGATCAGGTCGAGCTGCTCATTCGTGAGAGCCAGGCGGGCAATATTGTCGGGGACGTCTCGGTGGCGGCCGACGTGGCGGCGGTTGCCGCCCAATTGCTCCCCAACGCAATCGTGGAAAGCTGGGTGCCTGAAGATCTCGCGGGCAAGATTGCGCCTGAGTGGTCCGATCCCTTGGTGCTGGTCAACGATCCGCATGTTTTTGCCTACAATACTGAGGTCTTTGACACGTGCCCTGTGAGCAATATCTGGGAATTGACCGAGCCAGAACATGCGCGAAAGCTCGCCATGCTCGATCCGCTAATTAAACCCAATTACGCCGACTGGTTCAACCAGATGGAGACACATTACGATGCGGAAATGGCCGCCGCATATGAGGCCCATTTTGGGATCCCGCTGGAGACCGAAGAACGCAGTGCGACGGCGGCTTGGGTGCGGGCGTATGCCGAAAATCAGCCGCTTTTAGGTGACTCCACGTCTGTCGCCGAAGCGATCGGTGCACCCGGCCAAACCGAGCCCTTTTTTGGCCTGACCTCGGTTGCCAAGTTTCGCGATAACAAAACAGGTGGATTTAAGCTTGGGCTGTGCACCGGCATGGAGCCGTTTATCGGTTGGCTCTACCCCGGGCCCGGGCTGATCGCTGCGGGTACAGATAGTCCAAATGCAGCACGGTTATTCATCCACTACCTTCTCACTGCCGAGGGCATAGCCCCCCAAACGATCGATGGCAAGATCTCGACCAATTCTGACATCCCGATCCCGTCCGACGAGCCATCTGGCATAGCCGATCACCTTGATGATGTGATGGCATTTTCGATGGCGACGGCCCAAGCCGATTTCGATGCCCGGCAGGACTGGCAGGATTTTTGGCGCATTCATTACAGCCGCTAGACCATCATTGAGCCTGCGCAGGGCGGTCCGCCGCCGTGCGCCCATCAGAGAGCCTGTGCAAGGGCCGCGTGGGTAACAGTCGTCTGGCAACTGGGTTGCCATTGAGGAGACAAGGTGATGACTACCACTATCAAGACGAACGTCACGCGCCCGATCGCAGGCGCTTTATTTGTGGTGCTTGTAGGAGGCATCTCGCTTCCAGCAAGCGCCCAAGATAATTTCGACCTCGACGCGCTGATTGAAGCGGCTCGTGGAGAAGCGCCAATCACCATCTATGACAGCACCGGCAAGATCGTCGACATGGCCGAGGCGTTTTCGGCGCATTACGGCATCGAGGTGACCGGGGTCAAAGTTTCGGCAACGGCGCAGTTCGAGCAGATCACCCGCGAAGCGCAGGCCGGAAACGTTCAGGGCGACGTCGCGCTGATTACCGATACGCCAGCCGCGGTTGCCCAGCTCATGCCACAAGGCTACGTGGAAAGCTGGCTGCCACCGGATATGGAAGACAAAATCCCCTCTCAGTTCCAGAGCCCGCTCGCGATAACCACCAATGCCAATGTGTTTGCGTACAATACCGAGGCGCATGAAACATGCCCGGTCACCAATATTTGGCAGTTAACTGATCCCGAATGGGAGGGTCGGTTTGCAATGGTGGACCCCTTAACGAAGGGAACCTATTCGGACTGGTTTAATCAGATGGAGACCTATGCCGACGATCAAGTGGCCCAAGCCTATGAGGATCATTATGGCGTCTCGCTTGAAACCGACCAGCCAAGCGCGACGGCGGCCTGGGTTGTGGCGCTCGCCGAGAGCGCGCCCTTGATCACAGACGGCGATGACGCTGTTTCTGAAGCGGTAGGGGTGAGGGGGCAGGACAATCCGTTCGTTGGGCTGATGAGTTCAGCCAAGTTTCGGGATAACGATGATTTAGGCTATGCGCTGGGGCTATGTACAGAGCTCAGGCCATGGGTTGGATGGAGCTACACTAAGCTCGGTTTGATCGCTTCGGGCACTGACAGTCCGAACCTAGCGCGGCTGTTTATCCATTACACGCTGACTGAAGAGGGCATCATGCCCCAGATGGTGGATGGCAAGATCCCCACCAATACCGACATTTCGATGCCGGCTGACGAGCCGTCGGGGATCATGGACGTTGCCGATCGGGTGTTTGGTTACGACGCTGCAACGGCGCTTGAAGACTGGGATGCGCGCCAGGACTGGCAGGACCTCTGGCGCGTCAACTTCAGTCGGTAGTACGGGCCACATCACAACGTGATGGCGGCATCGGTCGCCATCGTTTCGGGCAAGGACCAACACGGTGCAATTTTTTGAAGCTTCTTCCGCCGAACTCGATGTTTCAGCGCTTTCGAGCAGTCTGCGTGAGGTCGCTATGGGCGCGGCCCTTTCGGTGAGAGCTCCACTGTTGGCGGCGTTTCGGCAACCTATGGTCGCAGACACCAAGGTGGATTTCCACGACATCGTGACCATTCACGACCGTCAGACCGAAGAGATGCTCAAAAGCTATATCGGTGAGCGGGTTGGGGGATCGCGCTTTATAGGCGAAGAGGGCGGGGCGTCGGGGGACGGCCCCATCCACTGGTATATCGATCCAATCGATGGAACGGCGAATTTCGCCGCTGGGCTGGCGTTTTGGTGTGTCTCGATTGGAGCAGTGGTCAATGGCGAGATCTTGGCTGGCGTCGTACTCGACCCGGTCACGGGAAATGTGTTTACCGCCGACATATCTGGAGCGTGGCTCAATGGAGAGCGACTGCGCTCTCGGGCCCGTCCCGGTGAGAGCGACGCGATGGTCGTGACGAGCTATCCAGTGGCGCGCGATTTCCGCCTAGATGGGCGGACGCATGCGTTGGATAATTTTGCAACGCTTGCCGAGCGGTTTTGCACGGTTCGGCGCACGGGCAGTGCGGCGTTAAGTCTTTGCCATGTGGCCGCAGGCTGGTGCGATGCGGCGATCGGATTTGGGGTCAATGCCTGGGATGTGGCAGCGGCCATACTGATCCTGAGACAAGCTGGGGGGCGCTATGATGCCTATGGTCTGGGCAAGGTAGAGCCCAACGCAGCAGAGTTTTCATGCCCCGGCTATGTCGCTGTGGGCGCCAACGGCAATTATCCAACACTCGGAACGATAGCCGAGAGGGTATCGGCGCATCGTATTGAACGCCGAGTCTATCAAATTGGGTCTCCAACAGCTTTCAACGCAGAGTCATGATTATGTCAGCGATATCTCACAGCACTCCTTCCCCTATGACCATGACCTCCGAAGACCTTGATCGGCGCGAGAAGACATTGGTGGCGCTCATTCGGGAGGCCGGAGCTTTGGCGCAAAGAGCGTTTGCCATCGAAGGCGGATTTGAGATGAAGGGGCCGCAGGACTTTTTGACCGTGACAGATGCCGCCGTGGAAACACTGGTGCGGGAGCGACTGAAAAGACTTTTTCCAGAAGACGGATTTCTTGGCGAGGAGTCGGGCGGAACGCCAGGCGAGGCTGTTTGGGTTGTTGATCCCATTGATGGGACGGCCAATTTTGCGCGCCGAATTCCCCACTATTGCGTCTCTATCGCATTTGTGGGCGGCAATGAGATGCTTTTGGGGGCAATTTACGATCCGGTTCATGACGAACTCTATTTTGCGCGGGCGGGTCGGGGCGCGTTTCGAAACGGAATGGAAATCCGCGTGGCGCCGACTGCGGCTGCGGGGTCGGCATGCGTTGAGCTCGGTTGGTCAACGCGTATTAGCAATGGGGTCTATCTCGACGTCCTGAGCAAGATTTTAGGCACTGGCGCCAATGTGCGCCGCGCAGCGACGGGAGCACTCGGATTGGCCTATGTCGCGGACGGGCGTTCAGACGCTTATGCGGAATTGCACATGCATCCGTGGGATTGTCTTGCAGGGCTATTGCTTGTGAGGGAAGCGGGCGGGGTTGTTTGCGACTTTTTGGGCAGAGATGGGCTGGAAAGCGGTGGCGCAGTTCTTGCCGCGGCTCCCGGCGTTGCGGATTTGATGATTGCAGCCAGCGGCATCGAAAGAGCCTAGCGGTGCGCGCGGATGGCCGGGCGCTATCAGCGCGGCCGGACCGATTTGCGCCAGACGGGCTCGGCGGAAAAGCGCGTGGGGGCTTGAACGGTGTGGAGATGAGGATGATGGTCAATAAGACCGACCACGTGATCGGCGATCTGGTCGACGGGCTGGCGGAAGGTCGTCAAATCATAGGAGGACCAGCTTGCCTGCTCGATGTCGTCAAATCCGACGACGCAGATTTCTTCCGGGATTGTGAGCCCAAATTCGTTACGGGCGACGTCCATAAAACCGCATGCAAGCAGATCAGTGACGCAAAAAACGCCATCTGGACGGTCCGATTTCGAAAGCACCGCACGGGCGGCTTCCGCACCCGAGGCGTAGGCCGTGGGGCCAAAGCGAATGACGTTGACGTTTACCCCAGCCTCTTCCGCGGCAAGGGCGAAGGCTTTCTCGCGGGCAGCAAGCGAGGCCGAGCCCACAGCCGAGGCGACAACCGCAAGATCGCGGCAGCCAGCGCGAAACAGCATGTCGAATGCTTGGCGTGCTGCAGTACGGTTGGTAACAACAATGGTTTCGGGCCCTGGGACGGGGTCGTCTCGGTTGACCAAGATGACGTGCTGTCCATTGTTGAGGCAGGTTTCGATAAGCGAGGCGGCGGGCTGGCCCGAGAGCACGATCGTGGCGTCCGCGCGGTAATGGAGTGTCTGTCGCAGCGCCGCCTCGACATTGGCGTTCTGGCCCGACGTGTTGATGACCATGGCAATCTTATTTGCGGCCTGCAGGCGCCGCGTCAAAGCTTCGATCATCTTGGCTTGATAGGGTGTGTTGATGTCGGCAACGATCAAAGAGACGATGTTAGAGCTGTCTCGGATGAGCCCCCGGGCGAGATGATTGACGTGGTAGCCCAACGCCTCGGCGGCCTCAAGGACACGCTTGCGGGTGGTAGGGGAAACGCTGGCTCCATCGGTGAATGTGCGCGACACGGCCGACCGCGACACCCCTGCACGTTCCGCGACCTGCTGGGCGGAGACGAAGGTTTTACCTATGGTCCGGCCCGCGTTTTTCATCGTGTTCCTATTGCGTCATGTCATCGCGACGCAGGTTGCACAGCTGTGCGCAGAGTTCAAGAACCCCATGATCGCGATCACATACTTAATACGCCATAATCGTACTCCGTGGCAAACGCGTGAGGGCTTGGCTACGCGAATTTGCGCATTGCACAGCTGTGCAATGGTTTGGAATAGAGGTATGGTGGTGGTGCCCAACGATTCACCATCGATAACAAGGATAGCGCATGGCCCAGATTGCCCCACACTACGATCGCCCTCCCATTAGCCTTATCTGCACCGATTTGGGTGAGGACAAGGTCTCACTTTACATCGGGGGTGCCGAGGGAGCGCGTGATCTCGAGCTTTTGCGCCTTCATGGTATTTCGACGGTGGTGAACTGCGCGGTCAATCTCGATTTCAATTATGTGCTCGATCCGATTCTTGCCGCTGATGCCGGAAAGGTCGCAACCGGTTTTGGCGCCATTCGCGCCTATAAGATCGGGCTGATCGACGGCGACGGTAATCCCTCGCGCATGATGTTGGCTGGGTATTACATTCTCGATGGTGCGCTTAAACAAAGGCTGCCTGAGCGAGAGACTTACCCCAATCGTGAACGTGGCAACATTTTGGTTCACTGCCGTGGGGGCCGAAGCAGGTCGGTAGCGCTAACGGCACTTTATTTGTCCAAGAACCAACCCGAAAAGTTCGCAAGCTTTGATGATGCGCTCACCCATGTGCGCGAGAAGCGTGAGCTCCAGCGGGCGGAATGGTTCGAGACGCCAAAGCCCATGCTGGTGGAAGCTGCGCGACAGGCGGGACGCGCAATAGACATATTGGAAGGACATTGAAATTTCCTCGACCCTGGTTCTGATCGATCTTTTGGGAGCCGGCGCGCTTTTGGTCTGGGGGCTCCGTCTTATCAAGACCGGCATGCTGCGTGCTTTTGGCACCTCTCTTCGCATTTGGATCGGCAACAGCACGCGCAATCGTGTGATGGCAGTAATTGTGGGGATTGTGGCTACGCTGGCCGTGCAATCGAGCACTGCCACTGCGGTGATAACAGCCTCGTTTGCAGCGCGGGACCTTGTTTCGGGTATTATGGCACAGGCCATCATGCTGGGCGCCAATGTGGGAACCAGCCTTGCGGCGCTTATCCTTTCGCTCGACCTTCATTGGCTTTCACCGATCTTGATACTTGTCGGTGTGGTGACGTTTTCGCGATCGCGACATGCGAGCGGGAAGGGCATTGGTCGCGCCATTTTGGGTTTGGGATTGATGCTATTGGCCCTGACGCTTCTGGGTCAGGCAACCGAACCGGTCCGATCGTCGGAAACAGTGATCCTGATCCTTTCGGGGCTGGCAAGTGCTCCCGTCTTTGCGTTGCTATTTGCCACTGGCTTGGCATTTTTCGCGTCTTCGAGCTTAGCGGTCGTGTTGTTTGTGGTGCTGTTGGGGCAGGCTAACGTCATTTCGCCCGAACTGGCGCTTGTCTTGGTTGCGGGCGCCAATCTGGGTGGCGCCATTCCGCCCTATCTTGCTGTGCTCGGCGAAGGGATCGAGGCGCGGCGGCTAGCGCTTACCAATCTCGCCATCAGAGCCTTTGGGGCCATCGTCTTGACCTTCACTGCGGGACTGATCGCCCCTTGGTTGGCGATTGCAGTTCCAGAGACCGGAACGCTCGCGCTCAGCGCCCATATCGCATTCTCCTTTGTGCTTCTGGTGGTGTTTTTGCCCTTGCTTGGCCCGATCATAGGTCTTGTCAAAAAGCTCATGCCGGAACCAGCCGATGGCAAAACTTCGCCGCACTATCTTGACGAAAGTGCGCTCTCGACCCCGGCTATCGCACTTTCTGCGGCGGCGCGCGAAACGTTAAGGCTCGGCGATATGGTGCGCGACATGTTGGAAGCCTCGATGAGCGCGCTCAAGACTTCTGACCCGAACGTGCGCAGCCAGCTTGGTGCGATCGAAAATGACATCGACCGGGTTCACGGCGAAATCAAATCCTACCTATCGCGGTTAGGACGAGAGGAGCTCGATGAGGATGACACGCAGCGCGCAACCGAGATTATGTCCTATGCGGTCAATCTCGAACATATCGGGGACATCATCGACAGTGGGCTATCTGAACTGGCCGCAAAAAAGTCAAAGCGCAAGCTTGCATTTTCGCCGGAAGGTCTGGCCGAGATCGTGGCCTTCTATGATCGAACGTTGGAAATCTTACAGATCGCGCAATCGGTTTTCCTCTCACGTGATCCGGATCTGGCACGGCAATTGGTAAGCTGCAAATTGGACGTGCGGCGGCTGGAGTCGGAAAGCGCGGAGCGCCATATGGAGCGCCTACGCGAACGGAGAACTCAGACCATGGAAACCTCAGGGCTGCACCTGGACATTTTGCGCGATCTCAAGCGCGTCAATGCGCATTTGATTTCCGTTGCTTACCCAATTCTCGATGATATCGGAGCGCTTCGCGAGACGCGGCTTCGCCCGGCACCCGATGCATAAGATCGCGATTATCGCCGACCCCCATTATCATGAGGTGTTTCCAGGTTATCGGTTTGATGGCCCAGATTTTGATGGAAAGCCGATGGCGGCAATCAGGACGCGAACCGATAGCGCGGCCTCGACCCGCATTTTCAACGAAAGTTATTTCGCGTTTCCTGCTGTACTTGATGCGTGCGTCAAAGACGGAATTAAAACGATCGCCATTGCCGGGGATTTGACCGACGACGGGCAGGTCGCAACCATGGACGGGGCACTAGCCCTGCTCCAGCACTATAGCGAAACTCATGGGGTTCGGTTCTTTCTGACACCGGGCAATCACGACGTCTTCGCCATGAGCGGCCGGCACCACACCAAAGCGTTCTATACAAAAGATGGCGGCATCGCGTCTGTAACGAGTAATCGGCAACTGGTGCAGGGGGAAGGGGCAGTGCTCGAGGAGCGAATGTTTTGCCGCTCATACTCCGACTTGGCGCCGTTATGGGCGCCCTATGGAATCCAGCGCCAGGAGAAGGATCACTATTGGGAGTGCCCGTTTGGCGTTGATGACGCATTCGACAAGCGCATGTTTGAGATCGCGTCTCGGGACGGTTCGGTCATCCATCGGCAGCTCGACCTGAGCTACCTGGTCGAGCCCGAACCCGGTCTGTGGCTGGTGGCGGTAGACGCAAACGTCTTTGAACCGCGCAAGGGATGCAAGGACGGTTCACACTTTGACGCCGTCTCGGATTCAACCGATGCGGGATGGAATTCGCTCGTGCGGCTCAAGCCGTTTGTTCTTGATTGGCTGGCAAACGTTTCGGCGCGGGCCAAGATACAAGGCAAAACGCTCGTGTGCTTTTCACACTATCCAGCGATCGACACCTATGACGGTACGGTCGCCGATGAGGATTTTTTGTTCGGTGCGACGCAGGCGGTGCGGCGTACCCCCTGGACGATGACCTCAAATGCCGTGGCACGCACGGGCATCGGCATACATTTTTCCGGGCACCTGCACGTCGCCGATACCAGCACGATTGAGGTGGACGGTACGAGGTTGACCAATGTCGCATTGCCCTCGCCTGTGGCATTTCCGCCTGGCTTTGCGGTGGTGACTGGAGACTTCAGAGGCGTGAGCGCGGATCTGCGGCGCGTAGAGTTTGATCGTTTTGATGCATTCTTTCCCTTTTACCGAAACGATGCAAAGGCCGATAGTTCGTGGATTGAAGCGAGCTCATATGGGCAGTTTCTCTACGGACATGTGGCTCAACTCGTCCGAAACCGTTATTTACCCCACGAATGGCCGACTGATTTGGCGCGGGTTTTCAACCAGGCCTCGCTGGAAGACCTCTTTGCACTTGCTAAAATTGCCGAGCCGGTTGCGGCAGGCGATTTTGTCTCTCAGCGAGTTGGTGGATTGAGCGCCATTGATCTGGTGGTTGACTGGTACGCTGTGCGAAAAGGGAGCGAATTTGCGCTCCAGTTTATTCCCAGCAATCGGCTTGAGCTCTATTTCAAGCTCATCGCCGAATATGGCTGCCGACAATGGGCGGATCCAGCGTGCCTGCAATCGCAGGTCAAACTGTTCTTGGATATGATGGCGCGATATCTGGGTGCTGACGCGACTGCGCGCGAGGCGGTGTAATGAAAAAGGGTAGGGCGCGCGGGTTCGATTATGAGGCCGCACTGGACGCCGCAGAAGGCGTGTTTCGGTTAAAAGGCTTCTCGGGTGCCGGAACGACGGCATTGATGGCCGCAATGAAGATCGGTGCCGGGAGTTATTATTCCGCCTTCTCGTCGAAGGAAAACCTATATCACCTCGTTCTCGATCGCGCCTCTGAGCGCCTTCTCACTGCTGCATCGATGGCTTTAAAGGAAAAAGACGGTTGGGACGCTCTCAAACACCTCGTCGACATCGTTGCATTGCAGCTCGTCATATTTGCGCCTCAGGGGTGCGTCTTTAGCCTTACTGGAGCCCACCAGACGCAAGCCTCCTCCCTAAAATGGAAGGCGCACCGGGCCCAAATGCACACTATCGTGAGCGCTTGTGAAAGTCGGCTGAAAGCTGAGCGTCGGCGTGAGGGCTTATCGAACCAGGTGATTGCTCTACTTGATGAAATCGCACTAGAGGCTGCCCTAGGAAGTGGGAGGAATGGGCTTGTTTTGGTCGGAAGGCGCGGGCTCAGCATGCTCTATGACCTCGGCCGGCAACAAAATCATACGATGTCCAATGGATATGGCATCGCCAGTCCCCGTGCATCTCAGCATGGAAACGTATCCAAGCACGAGTTGCAGGCGCGGTGATGCATTTCGTTATTCGCGCGCACATTGCTCTCTGACGACTAGAAGCGCGACTGACGCCGCAAGGCGCTGACGAAGGTTTCAGGTCGTCTTGAAGGAGTCATTCCTTGTACGGAAAATTCAGCATTGCAAGCAAAGTCAGGCAAAGCTTAAGCGCGCATCGGGAGATTGTACCGCGCGACCGTTGAGCTTTCCTTGAGAAAAAGGCCTCCACCTGGCAAGGCAGAATAGCTTTGCTGCCGGTCAAGGTCTATATGGTTGCGGGCGTTCGGCGGTCCGATTGTGCTGGGCCGGACTTGCACGCCGCGAGAAACATCCGAGACGCCCAATGACCGTCACCCTGAGCTATATAAACCTCGACACACGTGCCGATCGCCGCGAATTCTTCGAAGAGCAAACGCGGCGCCTGGGTTTGGACTTCAAACGCCAAAGCGCAATAACCCCGGCTGATCTAACGCCCGATGAGATCGCTAGGTTCTGCGCGGCGGGCCAGGGCATTCGGCCGGTCGAGCTTGCGTGCATCAAGAGCCACCTGGCGATGATCGAGGACTTCGTTTCGACCGGCAAGGCGCTCGGGGCGTTCTTTGAGGATGATGCTCTCCTCTCCGATACACTTCCGCAGTTCCTTGAGGACTACGAGGACAGCGGTGGTTTTGGATATGACCTCATTCGCCTCGACCATGCGCGGCGAGTCCGATTGTTTCCGGCGTCACAGACTACGTCCACCCAAATAGCGATTCACGAGTTTCGGTCCACTCTGACTGGAGCTGCAGGATATCTGCTCACGCGCGATGCTGCCTTAAAGCTCGCGGCCTACAACGGTTGGGGTGATCGTGTCTTTGACCACGCGCTTTACGATCCGTTTTCTCGTCCCGGCAATCTCTTAACGCGCGCCAACGTCAATCCGGCACTCGTGGTTCAGTTTGCGAGCCGCGGCGAATCTCGCGAGAATTCGGGTATAGGGTTGAGCGATATCGATCCCCCGCCGGTTCGAAAAATTGTGTCGTCACACAAGCCCCGGCATCGGATAGCAAATACGAGAACGTCTATATCTGCTTTCGCTCGGGGCATAAGAAACGCGTTGGATCACCTGATCCTATTGCCCAAAGGCCTCAAGTCGACCCGAGTGTACTTCAAAGGTGACAGCCCATATTGCCAGATCGACCAAAAGCAACCGGGAGGGCCAGTCGTTGAGGGCAAGGAAGGTCACATCGACAAGCCGTCAGGCTAGGATTTGGCGCCAGCATATATCTGGGCCTCAGCGTCAAGTTCCGGAAGACGTCTCACCAGCCATGCGTTTGGTCGGCTGTCGTTCCGATGCTCTTTCCAGCCCGTATTGATGGCCTTGAAGTGCCAGAAGTGACGAATTGGCGCATCGGCCCAAATCGCTTTCGGAACGTCGTACATCCTGTGCACGCTCGGCTTTGCTGTCAGATCGTCCACCCAGTCGCGACTTGGGTCCAGTGCCCATTTGTTTGCGCATCGTGCGAGCAGCGGCAGGCGGTGGGCATGGCGCTGCGCCAGATGCGGAATGCCATAAGTGAGATTTTCGCCCACGGGTTCGACCCAATTTCCCTTGAGGGTCACGATGCCTTGGGGACTAGATCGCGCGGCGTCGAAAACGCTGCCACCTTTTGCGCTCACCAATTCATCGATATCGCAATTGAGGATCGCGTTGGCGCGCATGCCGAAACGGCGCAGGGCGACGTTCAGGCTCGAGACCTGTAGAAAATGGGGATAGTGGGGGCGGTCAAGGATCGCGGGGTCCTTCCGTCCATATTTATACGGCCAAGAGAGTACGCGGGGATGCGTGATGCCGGCCGCTGCCAACCTGTCGGCAATCTCGGCCGTCCCATAGCGCGTCGAGCCGTTGTCGAAGAACAGGCACGCATTGGCGCCATGCATCACGACATGCCATCGCGCCCACGCTTCGATCCAAGCGAGGTCGTTATCCTTGTTCATCGTAACCAGCACATTGAGCCCGGCCAGATCGTCCGCCTCATTTTCCCTGATGGGCAGGGTGAACCGGTTGTCGCCGAATTCGAGGGTGATTTCAGATGCACGTGCCGGGACACCGGACAGCGTGATCACTTGCGTGGATCGTGACGGAAAATGGGACGCCTGAAGTTTGGGTCCATCAACGCGAAACCGTGCGTTATCCCATGCCGCGGCGAGATTGATCGCTGGCGGCCCAACGAGGATAACCGCCTCACCTTTGTGATCCCAAAAGCAGTCATAGACGAGAGCGAGCGCTTCGAAGCTTTCAAGAAACATATGCGGCCGCTTTCGCTGCGGCGCAATAGGTTCACGGCGCAACGGCCCGTTGTCCGGGAGAAATGCTGCGCTCGATGCTGGAAAGCGTCTGTCTGGTTGCGCGATCATCGCCTAAACGAGACCCAGGCGATGCAATTCATTGTAAATGAAGCTGTCGGGCTCCGGTCGTGCGAGAGTTCCCGATGCGCGCGCGGTCAACGCGCTGTTCCAGATATGGACGGCAAGCGTGTCGGGCGCGACGAAGTCCTCGATGCGGCTCCCTTTCTGCAAGAGTCTGTCGGCGGTGCCGTAATCCACGGGGTAAAATACAGTTTTTGGCTGGACATAACCCGTCAGGTTCATGGCCTTGATATAGTGGTTGAGCGGCACCGGCCCGGTCGCACCAAATTGCATATGGTGGACCGGCAAATCTTCGCCCAGCGCCCGCCGAACGACAACTTCGGCATGACGCCACGGTGCCAGGCCAGGGGGGATATTGCCGCTGGTGAAAACAGCTTTGAGAGCGGCGAGCAGTTCGCTGTGCGCCGGGCATGCGAAGACCGCCTGATTGACTTGCGCGGCAAAGCCATTTCGCAGCGTCGGATAATTCTCATAGCCAAAGACATAGGGAGGAAGGCTGTCGAAAGGCCGGACGCAGTACACGTCACAATCGACCCATATCCCGCGGTTCTGTGCCATCAGTTCCAGCCGAAAGAGGTCGGAAAAGACAGCCGGGGTTCGTGTGCCCTTATAAAAAAACATCTTTTCGCGTGGCAGCACTTCGCTGGCATCTGCGAGATGAACGCCGGGCGGCAGACCCCCGAGATCATCATAGGAAAATAGCGTCACCTTGTGCCCCTTCTCGACAAAGGACGCGAGGCACAAGCGGGCCAGATAGCTCAGGTCTCCGTACCAGAACGAGCAGATCGGGGGCAGTTCAGGCAAGCGTCAGCTCCGCGGGAAGGGCAGGGTCACGCCGGTCTATAGCACCTGCCGCGGTTTCGCCAGAACCGCAATATGGCCTACACACATGCGAGGCTTAAGGTTTGCAGTGCGTCGCATCCTTGAGGACCTCCGCTGACAACGGCCCTTTGATGGAATGGACATCAAGTCGGAACTCGACACCGGAAAGCGCAAGGCCGCAGACGCGATGATTGAAATCCATGAGATACTGTCCCCCATGAGGTAACGCGAATGTCGGGATCGATAGTTCTACCGGCTCGTTTGCCGCGTCATAGAGGGATGCAAAATATCTGATGCTGTCCTGATCAGTCTTCGGCACGCGGTCGAGTTTTTTCAGCACTTCACCGACGGTCATCAGTCGCATATTTAGCCAGTGCAAAAAATGGCCGTTGATGCGACCGAGGCTGTAGCGAAAAAAGGTATGAAAACTCAGAATCTGGCCCCTATCAACTACGACCTGTCGCTCGACGGGCCACTGCTCGGTCTCAAAACGCTGCCAATTGAACCCGACCGTTATGTCTGGGAAGCGGTTTCTGTAGCTTTCCGAACCATCGGTTTGGTCGTGCTGGGGATGCAAAGTGTCGGATACCGCCGATATCGTTACCATGATTGGACCATTGATTTAGGGTTCACTGGACGGGTATCAGAATAGCGAACCAGCCGCGATCAAGTCTGGCGGCGTCAATTGAAATATCTCGCCTTTTCCAGTGTCACGCAACTGACGGAAAACTGCAACATCGGGCCAAACTGCTTGGAGAACAATATGATGGCGGAACTCGGCCGCACACATGTGCTGGCAACATGGATAGTGCTGGTAGCGCTCTTGGCTCTAGCCAATCTTTTCGGGAACGCATCGCCCTACATCTATCTTGCAGTCTTGGTTGCCGCTTGGCCGGTGCTCCTTCTGGACGGTGAGGTTCGCCGTTCGATGAATCGCTGGGAGAGCTACGCGTATCTTTTAGCGTTTCTCGGCCTTCTCATTGCCTTCACATTCGCAGCCGGCGGGTGGGAACACTTCAACAATGTTGGGAATTTTCTGCCCTTCCTGCTCTTTATCCCAGCCATCGGACTGATGAATAAGTCAGCTGGGCATGGGCATACCAAGGTGATCGCGATCCTGGCACTTGTGGGCGCGATCATGTCTTTAGGAATGGCGCTTTATGACGTGAGCATATCTGGCCTGCCGCGAGCTGTAGGGTGGGTCAACACGACAAATCCTTTCGCAGTGATGTGCATTATGCTCGGCTTTCTCGCGCTGATGGGGTTTTGGGCCTTCAGCGGCTGGCGTCGGTATGTGTTTTTTATTGGGCCGGTGGCTGGCCTTTACGCCACCGTTCTGGCGGGCACACGATCGGTCCTGATGATTGTCATGGCGCTTGCGGCAATTTTCATAGTCTTCGTAGCCGTTAGATTGGCTCCGCGAGCGCGCATCATACTGGCAGGGGCGGCGATTGCCGGCGCTGGGTTGGCGGTGGCTGCGATTATTGTTCTTGGAGAAAATGTGCGCGCATTTCGCGCACTGGAATCAATTTATCTCTTCGTCGCCGAAGGCGAGGCGATCGATCGTTCTGTGGCGATGCGTCTCGAACTTTTTAGAGGTGGCATTCTTGCGTTTCTGCAGGAACCCATCTTTGGGCATGGCTGGCGCCATCATGTTGAGGCGGCGCGCCCTTTCATGATCGACACAACAATCGCAGACGACGTTGCCGGCTGGTCGCACCTGCACAACGACTACATAAATTTTGCCGCACTCGCCGGTGTGTTCGGCCTGCTGGCATATTTCATCTACCTCCTCGTTCCGATCATCGCGACCTGGAGGTCGATCCGTGACAGCCAGTTCCATGAGCGTCTCTACGGAGCCTTTGTCATGGTCGCATGCTACGCGATTTATGGCATGTTCGGCTCGGCGTTCGCTGCGGAAATGCTGTTGTGCTTCGGGCCGGTGTTTACTGCGGTCCTGCTGGGCTATTGCAAGGACGATCCTGATGGCCAGGCGCAGTTTCTCGGACGAAGTGAACCGGCGCAGGATCATTGACCCATCATAAGTGCCGTGCAATGGACCCGCTGTTTATCGGCCGACACCGCGCGCCAGAGATTTCGACGAAGGAAGAGCCAAGATGACCAATCCGCCAAGCACGGGTGCGATCCATATTGCCTTGACGTTCGACAACAGCTTCTGGGCGCCTGCGTATGCGCTGATGCGCTCCATCTGCCTGGCCACGCATCGACGCAAAGACTTGATATTTCACCTCTGCCATCGGCCGCTCAGCGACGACCATCGCGCGGACCTAGACTGCATTGCCAAAGAGTTCGGCGCAGCGCTGCGCTATTACGACCTGACAAAAACCGAAAAGTTCAAGGAATTGGCGGGACGCGTCCCCAACCATAAGCGTCTGACCGACATCGTTTATGCGCGTTTCGTGATTGACCGGTTCATCGCTCAGGATGTCCAGCGCCTGATCTATCTCGATTGCGACATGATGGTCATGGCCCCTATTGAAAACCTCTGGAACGTCGAGTTGAACGGAAAGCCCCTAGCCGCCGTGGAGGACCCTTGGGGGAAGTTGATCGGCTCCGGCAGAGACATAAAAGAACGCGACAATATCCTTCACCCGGCCGATCCCTATTTCAATGCGGGTCTGATGGTTATCGACGTTGATAGGTGGCGCGAACAGAACGTCGCCGAGCATCTTGAGAAGCTCATAGCTGAGGGAACTGTGGAGAAACTCAGCTACAGCCAGAACGTCATCAACTTGATCATGAAGAACAATTGGGAGCGTCTGGACACGCTTTGGAATGTCGTGGACCCGGAACCCGCACATGTTTCGCTCAACCCGTTCAATCTCCATTTCACCGGTCGCAACCGCCCTTGGCAGCTTCTGTCACGTGCGGGATATGCGCGGATGTATCGTCACGTTATGACGAACGCGCTCTTCTATCGGTTCTTGCGTTATCGTACGCAAAAGCGCCTCGCCAAATTCCTCCCCTTTCTCGCTCCCCGATAGACAATGATCGCCCAGGACAAATCCATTCACGTTGCGCTGACCTTTGACGATAGCTATTGGGCGCCGGCCTATGCGGTGATGAGGTCGATCTGCCTCCATACAAAGAGGCGCAACGATCTCGTCTTTCATCTCTGCCACCGTCCGCTCACGGCAGATCACCGAAACGACCTCTTGAAGATCGAAGAGGAATTCGGCGCTTCGCTGCTCTTTTACGATCTGGGCACCAACAGAGAATTTGCTGAACTCGTCGCCGGATTGCCCTACCATCCGCGCATGACCAACATCGTCTATGCGCGCCTCATGTTGGACAAGCTGCTGCCCACCGATGTAGTGCGCGTCATCTATCTTGATTGCGACATGATGGTCATGGCGCCAATCGAAAAGCTTGCGGAGCTAGATCTCGAGGGCAACTCCATTGGCGCCGTGCCCGACCCCACAGCGCTCCAGATTGCCAATCGTCGCGATGCAAGGGAAAACCGAGACCTGATCGATCCAGCGGATCCCTATTTCAATGCAGGCCTTATCGTGATCGACAGGGCAAAATGGCGCGACGCCGATATACCTGGACGGCTCGCGCGCTTTACCGCAGATGGGACGATGAGCCGGATCTATTATGATCAGGACCTGCTCAATATCGTCTTCAAAGATGAAGTGTTGCTCCTCGAACCCAGATGGAATTTCATCGGCCCACGCCGTGTGCACATGGCTCTGGACCCATTCGTCCTTCACTACACAGGTGAACGCAAACCCTGGAACCTAACGTCCCGCGTTGCCTTCGCGCGCTCATACCGGCACGTCATGACGAACGAACTGTATTACAGCTATCTGCGTTTCCGGGTTCGTCAGAGGTTTGAAAAGCATCTTCCATTTCTACGGCCAAAACGTCCGTGAGATCGGAACGCATAATGGCACTTTCGTTATCGTAGAGCCTTAAGCGCTGTGATGCATGGGGGCGATGAATTCCGGCACGATGTTCTTTGCGTGCTCGCATCGCCAAACCTAAGCGCCGCCCAGAGTTCACTCCAGACGTTTGTACCGCTCGCGTGACATCGGTTCTGAGGGGATGATCCTGGCCAGATCGCACTGTATGATGGGCCAATCGAGTTTGTTGGATAGGCGAGCTTGAGTGCTAATACGCGTACTCATCGCCCTGTAGCGTTATCGCACAACCTCCCCGTTTCCGGGTGTCTCCGGAGGCCGAAGCCGACCAATGCTGCCTTTGGCTGCAACCGGATTTTGTCTTTGCGCCCGCCGCTCGAACAGGCGCGACCGCTTGCTGATCGAATGTCCGGTTCCCTCTAGCCCGGCAAAAACGGCATTGCTTCCCCCCCATCTTGCGGCGCGACGAGGCATCTGCATGGCCGCGACTGGGCAAATGGCGCGCTGTTTCGGCCCTGGCGCCACGAGTCTCAATGATTTTGCCCCTGGTTCTATATTTCCGTTACCCGCCCCACCTGTTTCGGGCCCACGCCGCGCCGCAAGCGCAATAGACCGGGAAAACTCGCAACGTAACGAAACGCGGGAGTGACGAGGAGAAACACCCACAAAAACAATAACTTGACCAGGACATCTCCGTATGATAAAAACGTCGACTAATATACGGACCCCCAATGAGAAAGCCCTCGACAACCCTCTTTTACGCCCAAACGGCCCGGCAGCTGTCGCGGCACGCTTTTGCTGCGGGCGTTGCATCCTATGAAAGCGCACTTGACGCCTTTTGCCGGCATCAGCTCCGCCAGGACCATATCCTGTGTCCGGGGACGGTGCTGGTCTATCGCCAGGCCATCAAGCGGGTCTGCAAGACCTTCGCCAAAAAGGGGGTCGATGTGGACCGGGTCGCGGTAGCGCAAGAGAGAATGCTGACCTGGCTCAATGAGCGCAGCGGCACACCCGATGAGGATCGGACGAGCAGGCTCAAGATCACAATGCCGCGCTATAGCGATATCAGGAAGACGCGCGATCGGCTTGCGGCAAGGGTCCTCAAGCGGGCGCGCAGCGCCCAGGCGAACGCCAAACTTGTCACGCGTCCAAAAGACAGGCGGGAAATCGTCTTGCTGTTGTATCTGCTGTGCGCGCCGCGGTTGGGTATTCGTCCGATCGAATTGATCGGGATGCGGCGACAGGGCCATGTGTGCATTGTTCAAACGGCAAAGCTGACGGGCAATCCGGAGCGGTCAATCCCGTTGCTGGGTTGGGGGCCCGAAGATCTCGTTGCGCTCGATTTGCTCATTTGTCTGACATCGAACGCGATCGACACCGGTGATTTCGTCGCCTGGCGGAATGCGCTTGCCTCGATGTTGGCGCGCGCATCATTGGCGGCGTGCAAGAAGCGGATCAGTCTTTATTTCGGGCGGCACGTTGCTGTTGCGCGGTGGCGGGAGTTGGGCTTGAGCATGGAACAGATCCGGCTTCTGGCGGGACATCTGGGCCTTAAGAGCCAAATGGGTTACGGGCAGGGCGCGGGTGGCATCATTGTCCACTGGGTCACCGAAGACGAACGCAGGGCAGCCGCTGTTTTTATTGCCGAACACTGGCAGCCGGCGCCCGATAAGAGCGGCACGCCTGATGTTGGCGACGCAGTGTCTGCGACCGCAGCGGAAGCTGAGCGGTTCTTTGGCGAAGCGGCAACCCGCAAGCCTGTCGCAGAGCCATCGGGCGCAGAGCTTTGGGAAAAATTTGAAAAGGAGAGGGATGCGCACGGGGGCGTGCCGGCTCGGTTCCAAAAGCAATCACCTGCCAGGGAACGGCCAGACAAGGGGTTCAAGGGAGGGGTATAGAGAGGGAAGCGTATAGTCCGCTTGTTCAAACGCCGTTTCCACGCTCTCTGGACGCGCTCACCGGCGGTTCGAAGAGGCGTTGACATGCGTATCTTTGGACAGCCGTTTCGCGCAGCGAGATCATGTCTTGGTTCCAATGAAAATGATGGACGATCCATGCCGTGTCGCGCTTTTTGGGCCGGGCGAGTGGCGCCCTCTTATTGTGGGGGCGCTCTACAGCGTAAGACCGGACAGCTCGGATGCGTCGGGCGGCACGGGTTCGTCCAGGGCGGCGTAGTATGCCCGCAACAGAGATTGCAGCGCTTGAATATATTGGCTGTTTGATCCGAAACGATCGGGCTCGGCGCCGAGGAAAAGGCCGATCCAGTCGTGTGAAACCTCGTGGCGCTCAACGCGTCTCAGCGCTGCATTGGCTGCCGCCAGCTCACCATAAGGAAGCTCGCCTGGCCAGAGTTCTGACCCTTTGAGTTCCAGATAATCGAAGAGCCCGGCAAACGTTCGGACGGCCCAATAATTACGGTCGGAGGGTGGCAGGCCTAACCCCTGCCGTGATGGGCTGTGAGGGATTCCGCGTCCGGCCCAGGGCAGGTCTATGACGCGTCTGATGTCGTCCGGGACCGAGGCGGGCATGTCGAGAGGCAGGTAGAGCGTGGGCAGCAATAAGGCGGGAGACTGCCTGGGCGTGGGGACCGCCTGACCTTTCAGTTGATGCGAGGCAGTATCGAGCGATATCGCAAGGCATGGATAGGGAATGGGTGCATAAATGTCGCCCTCCACACTTGCCAGCTTTTGCAGCCAGGCCAATGCCTTGTCGCATTGGGACCCCCAGTCGCGCTCGATGACCGCGAGATTGCGCATTTCGTCGTCAAGAACTGGTGCATAGGGGTGCCGGGGCGATTTCACCAAAGCATCGACGAGATCCTCTGCGGAGCAGCGTTCGAGCTCTCGCAAGTCCTCCAGAGTGTATGCTTGGCCGGATGGCTGGCTGCACCGGGCCATTATCTCAGTGGAATGCAGAAAGAGCCCATCTTGTTCGCCGAACTCTTGCGGGGTGGAGAGCCTGTCCGGATCCAGCGGCGGCAGTTTGATCGGCACGCGCATGAGCACGTTTACCGGCTCCATGACGCGTCGCCGTTTGCGTTTGACGATATCGCGAAAAAAGATCGGCGCCTTTACGATGTCAAAGGCCGTCATGTCTGGAAGTCCATGACGGCCCGCTCCGGCGTCGTGAAAATTGCAACGCCGCCGCGTGGTGAGGCTGGACGCAATGGCCCTGATCGTGGCGCGCCGCGTTTGGAATTTTTGATATCGTTCCACTCTGGCCATTGCTGGAGACCAGTGGGCGGCAGAGGCATGCCGGACAGACAGGCGTCCCGTGCGGCATCGTTTGGCAACAGATAAAAGATGATGTCGCACAGTGTTGCCGCGTGTGATGCTTCAAACCAGATTGTTTTGGCGCTACGGGAGTATCGACCCAGAGTAAGAGATGTCGGGCCGGTAGCGAGGGCGATCGTCGTTCCCTCTGGCGTGCGGGTTTGCCATTCAAGGCCAACATCGCGGGCATAGCCGGTGCTTTGGGACCAGACCGCGCGTCCAAGATCGGGGGCGGAAATGCTCCAGTGGTCTAGGAGCCGGCGCAAAGTCGGTCCGGCCTGTATGTGATCGTATTGCGAGAAATGCGCGATTAAGTGCTGAGCCGGGTTCCCGCGGTGGGGTGGTAAATCCACTGTTGCACGCGATGCGCGCTCGGCCGCGATGATCTGGCGCACGGAAGGGGATGGAGTGATCTCAAGAAAGGTTTTCAGTCCATTTGGATCGCGAAGATACCAGCGCTCGATCGCAATAACCGATTGATATGGCATTGCTGCGATCATCGTTCCCAGCGCCGGATCGTTGAGCCGATCGAGAAACTCCGAGGCCCGAATGAGCTGTGCGGCGGTCTGCGCGGCAATGCCGAGCCGATCTGAAGCCCGCTCGATCAAATAGAGTTTCCCTGCCTGAGGCTGGTCGGCAAGCGCTTTGCGAAGCTCGAGCGCACGCTCGTGCCAGGACCCGTTGACGGTCATGGTGTTTGTCCTGATTAGCTCACTGAGAGATGGCGGGAATTTTAGCCCTTGTCAAACGTGTTAGACAGTATTACACACTTAGGGGCGTCTTGCAAAAAGCGCTGATCAATCGAGAGGACTATCGATCATGACTGATAATAAATCTGAAAAACGCCCGGCAGCCGTGATGCCAAGCAAGATTGCGCCTGAAGATGCCGCGCGTCTCAAGCAGCACAAGCCTCTGATCGACAAGGCTCTCAAGGCGATGGGAAAGTACTATTTTGATGTCGGGCAGTTGTTGACTGACGCCAAGGGAAACATGGAGCATGGTCTGTTTTGTAGCTGGGTCGACAAGAATCTGCCGTTTGGGCGCCGAAGCGCCCAGATCTATATGCGCATTGCCGCCACGCTGCCGAATGATCAGCCAAAATTGCTGGTCTTGCAGCTCAAGACGCTCAAGGCACTGTCTTCGGAGGAGTTGAGCGATGTATTGCGTGATGAGATTGTTGGTGACATCGAGGATGGCAAGCTCGAGACCGATGCGCTGATCTGCAAGCGCGTGGCCGACATCGTTTTGGGATCAGAGGGGCAGGAAGCCAGAACGCGGCGCCAAGCGGAAGTCAAACAAGCGCAGATAAAGGCTGCAAATTTTGTACACGAGCTTGCGGGGGATCAGATCGGTGATCTGATCGACCTGCTCCGGCAGGCCAACATGGCCCCCCTTGCGAAAATGCTTGAGGATGTCGCAACGTCGCCACTGGCCCCCAGCCACGAACTCGCGCTTTAGATTTGATCCGCTACTCACGTCCGGATCCCTTTGGGGGCCTGTAATTGTGGGCTTGATCTCTGTTCTCGTTTCATTGGCGTCACGAACCGCAGAACAGTTTCCACTTCTTGCTGACGCGCCCCAGGTGCGGGGCCCCCGGCCTAAAGGCTATTCGGCTGATCCGGGGCCGGCACCGGCAACGGGCCGCCGATTGGCAGCGGCTTGTCGAGGATTGTTGCTCGCGCATGATGGGCAGATATGACACCTGCAATTGCGAATCCGGATTCGCAAACCAGAAGCGCCGTCCTGCACCGCCAACGCTCTGGCTGTGAATTGTCACAGATCGGAGCCGGCGAATGTGCGGCGTTCCGGCTCATGTGGGCGGAACCCGGACTTACTGCGCGCCTTTGCGCAGAAACAACGTCTGGAATGTTCGCAGCGTAATCTCCAGGTCCAGGTCAAGCGAGATGCGCTTGAGATAGTACAGATCGTAGGCGAGCTTTTCGATCTCGGCATCGAAGTTTTCGGCATATCCCATCTTGACCTGTGCCCAACCCGATATTCCAGGAGGCACCAGATAGCGTGCCGTATAGGTCGGCTCGGATACCTCGCAGGCGCGGGCAACTTCGAGTGAAACTGGTCGCGGACCGATCCAGCTCATTTCCCCTCTAAGTATATTTATGCTCTGCGGAAGCTCATCAAGACGAAATTTCCGCAGCAATCCGCAGCCAGGTATGATTCTGTTGTCGTTCTTGGCCGTCGCACCGCCATGCGTTCCGCGCCGCATGGTCCGAAACTTCAGCATGCGGAAGCTCTGGCCCAGATAGCCGCGCCGCGTTTGCACGAAGATGCTCGGTGATCCGTCAAGCACCTGGATATAGGCCCAAATCATTGCCATGAGCGGCAAAATGATTGGAGCTGCCAGGACGAGCAAAAAGAGATCCAGTCCCCGGCGCAGTCGGACATAGAGAATTTGCGAAGGAGTGAACGCCAGGTGGGCGATATTGAAGCGCTTGGGATCGGTCTTGTGCGTAACGCTTTCGGTATAAGAAAACCAGGGCTCGATCTGAATTCCACGCAACTGGGCGCCCACCAGGAAGGTTTGCCATTCGGGCAGGTAGTGGGTCTGGGGATCGATGAGCAGATGATTGAATGACCAAAGGTGTTCTGTGTCAGTAACATCCGCCCGCTTTATGATCGTCCCCTCAACGCGCCGGTCGATCTGGTCGGCACCTGGAAAGTCCAGGATGGCAACGGGGCCCGTTTTGGCCCGCAGCCGCGTTGCGGCGATGATTGCGAAAAGAACGGCGATAGGCGCAGCTGCGAGAAATCCCGTATAGCTGACCGGCACGCGCAAGGCTGAGGGCACGACAATGACGATGTTGAACGCAAAGATTGCAATCAGCACCGACAGCGTGAACGGAAATTCCCGCGTCCGCAGAGCGGCCGTAGTTGCCGGACCAAATATCGACCCTAGAATCAAAAGCGTGCATACAAAGACTGTATTGTGCCAGTCGTTGCGCCCATCCTGGAGCAGGACCGCGATATAGACAGTCGACTGAAGAGCACCCGATGCCAGGGCGATAGGAAGCATCGCCCCAAAGTCGGCCATGAACTTGTGAGGGCGTATGCCTGCGCCCCTCTCCAGCACATCGGACAGATCGGCGCGGCGGCGAGCCGATCTGCCGCGGGTGCGCACAGAGTTGGTCTTCTCGCGTTCCGCCTTTTTGAGTTTGCTGGTCACGCCGACCCCTTGCTCATGAAAACGTTTTTTCGGACATGCATGCAGAAAATGCAGCTGGGGGACAATGCGGTGCCGGGGTAGCTCTGCATTGTCATCACGTTGTCGATCTTGTGCCGCAATGCAATTGCTTTACCTTCGCGCCGAATTCAAATAGTCCAAACCTGTCCAACGAGGTATGACCGAAATGAAAATACTTGTCACCGGGGGAGCGGGCTTTATCGGCTCGGCGGTGGTTCGTCACCTTATCGAAAATACGGCCGCTAGCGTCGTCAATGTCGACAAGCTGACATATGCGGGTAACCTTTCTTCGATTGCTCGGGCGGCAGCATCGGATCGCTACAGTTTTCATCAGGTCGACATTTGCGACGAGGCGCGGATCCTCGACATATTGCGGACCGAGCAGGTGACCCATGTAATGCATCTGGCCGCTGAAAGTCATGTGGACCGGTCCATCGACGGTCCAGCGGCATTTATCGAAACAAATCTGGTGGGCACCTTCCGGATGCTCAATGCGGCGCTGAGCTACTGGCGCGAACTTTCAGAAGATGCACGGGCCGAATTTCGCTTTCACCACATTTCCACAGATGAGGTTTTTGGCGACCTCCCGTTCGATAGCGGCATTTTCACCGAAGATACACCTTATGCGCCCTCGTCGCCCTATTCAGCTTCCAAAGCGGGGTCGGATCATCTGGTTCGCGCCTGGCACCATACCTATGGGCTGCCGACTGTAGTTTCCAACTGCTCGAACAATTACGGACCGTATCACTTTCCCGAAAAGCTCATCCCGCTGGTTATCCTCAATGCGCTGCACGAAAAGCCCCTTCCCGTTTATGGCAAGGGCGCCAATGTGCGCGACTGGCTCTATGTGAAAGATCACGCAAGAGCGCTCGAGCTTGTGGTCACAAAGGGTGTGCCCGGTGAGAGCTACAATATCGGCGGCAACGCAGAGCGCACCAATCTTTCGGTTGTCGAAACGGTATGCGATCTGCTCGATACCAAGCGCCCGCGCGCTGGTGGGCAGAGCTATCGCGATCTCATCGGCTTCGTAGCCGACCGGCCCGGACATGATCGGCGCTACGCGATCGATGCGTCAAAGGCCGAGCGCGAGCTGGGCTGGCGCCCTGTGGAAACCTTCGACAGCGGTCTGTCAAAGACCATCGACTGGTATCTGGATAACGAGGCCTGGTGGCGGCCGATCCGCGAGAAAAATTATGCCGGTGAGCGGCTCGGGCAGAGCGCGTGAGGGGATACATGAAACTTCTTGTCACCGGCCGCGACGGCCAGGTCGCACAGGCGCTGTCGAAATGTGCGAGCGATACGGTTGAAATCGTATGTGTCGGACGGCCCGAGCTTGATCTGCTCGATCCGGCTTCGATAAAAACACAGGTCGAAGCCCATCGCCCTGACGTGGTGATCAATCCGGCGGCCTATACCGCCGTGGACAAGGCCGAGAGCGAGCCCGAGCTGGCTTGTGCGATCAACCGCGATGGTGCCGGATATGTCGCCGAAGCTGCGGCGCGGATCGGGGTGCCGATTATTCAGATTTCGACCGATTATGTCTTTCGCGGTGACAAGCCCTCGCCCTATACCGAGGACGACGCCACCGATCCGCAAGGGGCGTATGGGGCGTCCAAGCTGGCGGGGGAGCAGGCTGTTGCAGCAGCCAATCCCACGCACTCCATATTGCGGACGGCCTGGGTCTATGCGCCCTGGGGCAACAATTTTGCCAAAACCATGCTGCGGCTGGCGGGGGATCGTGATGTGGTGCGTGTGGTGGCGGACCAGCATGGCACGCCGACCTATGCGCCCGATATCGCTGATGGCATCCTCGCCGTTGCGCGCAAGATGCTGGCCGAAAAAGAAGCGAGTGACTGGCGCGGCGTCTTTCACATGACAAATTCCGGTGCGACGAGCTGGGCGGGCTTTGCCGAGGAGATTTTTGCCCGCTCGTCCGAGCGCGGTGGAGCGTCTGCCGGCGTTGAGCCGATCACGACCGCCGATTATCCGACACCCGCAAAACGGCCCGCCAATTCGCGGCTCCATACAGCGAAGTTTACAAATGTGTTCAGCCACACATTGCCCGATTGGCGGGAAGGCGTGATCCGGTTTTGTGATCAGGCTCACGGAAAGACACGGGACTGATGCAATTGTTGTCGAGGATGTCCGCTCTAAAACTTTCTCCTCTGGGCGATGTTGAAATTGTCGAGAAATCGGCCAGGCGAACCTCATGGCGTTTTACGGGGAGTGATCCAAGTTTTATTGTTCGCCTCAGACGCCCCCTCGTTCCAGGGCAGTACAGGCTTGATTTAGTAGATCCAGAGATCGAAACTGATGGTCTCAACGTCAAGTTGTATCTGGATACGGGTAGTGACTTCTCCGAAGTCGAGATTGTGTCGTTTCGGCTTAGCGAAAATGTGCCGTACTGTATCTTCGAGATAGAGAGGCCGGTGCACAGACTCCGTCTCGACCCGCACGACGCTCCGGGAGCCTTGAGTGTTGGCATGATCAGCTTGTCGCGTCTCTCGACGCCATTCAGTAAAATTGCGCGCGTCTCTCGGGCTGCCGCCAATCGGGTCAATTCGCTCGATGATGTGCGGCGGCTGCTCGGCAAGTCCTATAGCGTGCTTAAAAAAGACGGCATTGTTGGGCTACGGCAAGCCCTGGGCCGGTCGCTTGCGCGCGAAGCGAGAGAGATAACTGGTGCAAGCTATGCCGAGTGGGTCCGGCGCTATGATACGTTTACGGCTGACGAGATCGAAACAATGCGCCAGATGGCGCTGGACCTTGTCGATCCGCCCCTGATTTCGGTGGTCATGCCGGTCTATAATGCGCCCGAAGATCTGCTCCGCGAGGCGATAGAAAGCGTGAGAGGGCAAGCTTATCAGAACTGGCAGTTGTGCATTGCCGATGATGCGTCCACCGATCGGCGCGTTCGGACGGTGCTCGAAGAGTTCTCAGCGCTGGATTCGCGCATCGAGGTGGTGTTCCGCGAGCAAAATGGACATATTTCCGAGGCGTCCAATTCCGCTCTGGCCCTGGTCAAGGGTGACTGGTTTGCCTTGCTCGATCATGACGACCTCTTGCGGCCCAACGCGTTGCTTGAAGTTGCACTGGAAATCAGCCGCCATCCCGATGCCGCACTGATCTACTCAGACGAGGACAAGATTGATGGCAAAGGGGAGCGTTACGATCCCTTTTTCAAGCCCAATTTTTCGCTGGAAATGTTTCGGGCTCATAACTATTTCAATCACCTGACGGTTCATAAGACCGCGCTAGTCCGCTCCCTTGGGGGATGGCGAAAGGGCTATGAGGGCAGCCAGGATTACGATCTCAATTTACGGGTGATCGAGACGCAGCCGATCGCAGCAATTCGCCACATCCCCAAAATTCTTTACCATTGGCGGGCGGCAGCGGGATCTACCGCAAGTGCCGGCAGTGAGAAAGGCTATGCCTATAGCGCCGGATTTCGGGCGCTGGAAGACCATGCCAAGCGGTTGGGCAGTGGTGCGCGGGTCGAGGAGGTGGCCGGGCTGCCATTTTACCGGTACCGGCCACACATTCCCCAGCCTGAGCCCCTTGTCTCACTCATCATACCGACGCGCGATCGGTTTGAATTGATCAAAGGATGTGTGGATTCGATTCTCGAAAAGACCATCTATTCCAACTATGAAATCCTGATCGTGGACAATGGATCAACTGATCCCGACACCCTTGCTTATTTCGAAAGCCTCTCCGATGAGTCGCGTGTCCGAAATCTTTCCTATGATCATCCGTTCAATTATTCGGCGATAAACAATTACGCGGCAGGTTTCGCCAGGGGCGAGATTCTTGGCCTGATCAATAATGACATTGAAGTCATTAGTCCCGACTGGCTGGATGAAATGGTATCCTTTGCCACGGACCCTGAGATTGGATGCGTTGGCGCAAAGCTGCTCTATGCGAACAGAACCTTGCAGCATGGCGGTGTCATCCTTGGCGTTGGCGGCGTGGCCGCGCATTCGCATGGCGCTACCAGCGACCTGGACGCGGGATACTTCGGTCGGCTCGCCGTTGCGTCGAACTACTCTGCCGTCACCGCGGCCTGCATGTTAGTCAGGAAAGAGACGTTCGAGATAATCGGGGGGCTCAATGAAGCTGACCTAGCTATAGCTTTCAATGATGTTGACTTTTGCATTCGTGTGCGTGACCTCGGTTTAAGAAACGTTTTCACACCGTTTGCAACTTTGTATCATCTTGAAAGTGTATCACGGGGAGCGGAAGATACGCCCGAGAAATACGAACGATTTCGGAACGAAGTTGAGTATATGATGAAATCATGGAGAACGCAGCTCAAAGAAGACCCGTTTTACTCACCCAACCTGACCATTTCCGCGGTAAACTTCTCGCTAGCTTTTCCTCCCCGCGTTTCCAAATTGCCGCAAACCGTACCGGTGCAATCTAGCGATTGAGCGGCTTCGAAAAATGTTTGGTTGATGGCGGTTTCACCAACAGATCGTTTAACTCCTCCCTGCCAGTGGAGGAGGCTGTGGCCATCGCACGCACCCGCCTTGCAAAAGCGTTCTGAATGACCTTCAGTTGCCCCGCATTTTGTGGATAACGGCGCGCAGGCCGGCCGTCATGCGCCAAAGCCGCGAGTTTTCGATCGCCCGCAATCTTTGGCTGGTATTTTCGAGCGCGTCTTTGGCGGCTTGTTCGGACTGGCGCGTTTGTTCGAGCTGTTCTCGTGCCTGTGTCAATTGATCCTGGGCGCGAGACATTTCGTTGGACAATTGCTCGAAGGCCAATTCTATGGGTTCGCCAGCGCCAATGGTATCCTCCGGAATTTGCGCCTTCATTTGCGATTGGCTGTGTGCTGACAGCTTCGCAGCATCGATGACCTGCGAGTCCTCGCCAACGCCATGGCGCCCTTCGAGCCGACCCAATAAGACGAAATGCTCAAGAAGACCGTAACGGCTCGAAGCAACGTCCGGATTGGCCTCAGCGTAGTATGAGGGATTGAACCTATGGGAAGGTAAGCGGCCTTCTTTTTCTCCCAGTGAAAGGTAGTGGCGGCACAATTCACGATCGCTGAGATCGGTCGATCCGAGTTGGGAAGCGTAAAATCGTGGTGAGAAATAACCGCTCGAGAGTATTCTGGCCACCAACAAATCATATGCCTGCTCCGTCGCAACGAAGGGAGATCGATACGAACTTCTCAGTTCGTTCTGGCGATGAAAAAAGTTGGCGATCAGATCAAGCCGTTCGCGCATTTTTGGGTTTTCTTGCGCTGGGCCCGGTCGGCATATCCGCACGTCAGAGTGAGTGGAAAAACGATCAGCATGGGCTCGGGTCAAAACCCCATTCCCCAGCATTTCAAATACAGTCGCTGCGTCGAGGCCATCGGAATCTGACAAATTGTTAAACAGTGGTGCGAGGGCTTGTGGGACTGCGCCAATCGCCACAACGCCGAGGCCGTGAGAGTGGTGAAAATCAAAAACTTGGTAGTCGGCCGACAATTCTTTGAGAAACGCGCCAACCCCGAAATTGCGCTCAGTCACGGCGGTATCGTGAAAAAGGACTATTCCGTTGCTTGCTACCTTGGGCAACCATGCGAGAAAATCCTGCCGGACAGCTTCGTAGGTGTGCATGCCATCGATATGTAAAAGGTCGATGCTCTTGTCGGCAAATTCTGGCAGAGCTTCATCAAATGATGAACGAACCATTGAAGCGATCTGCGGGTAGAGCGTTTCGATGTATTGTGACAGTTCGGCGAAAACGTCTTTGGAATAGGCTCCGGCGTGCTCATCGCCCTGCCAATGGTCAACGGCAAATACCTTTGCATCGATCTCAAAGGCTTCGACGGCCTGGGCGAAAGCACAGAACGAATTGCCGGTGTGCGTTCCCAATTCGACTATGCATTTGGGTCGCAGAACTTCCACAAGCCAGAAGGCAAAAGGGATATGGCCTGCCCAGGCCAGCGGTTCAACAACCCGGCGCGGCTCCATGAACGATGCCCTGTTGGCATATGACATCTCCCCCTCCTAGTACTTGGTCAATTCAATTGCGTGCATCGGAATCCCCAGAAGACCCTTTTCGTGCGCCCCGCCGACAGCCCGAAACGTCAATGCATCATCGATCCAGTGATGCTGCACATGATCGGACTGTGACCCTGCAGCAAGCGCGACTGCAACAGAATAGTCACCCTCGGGTAGGTATGGCAGTTGAAAACGGAACACCGCTTCGAACTGTTCGCCCGGTTGCGCATCTAACGGTGTGTGAGCATAGGAAATGAAGGTATTGTCGCCAAAAAGGTTTTGACCAAGCCTGTCACGGACGAAAAAGCCAATAATAGGTCCATACAGGGGACTGGAAGTTTCGGCGGTAATTCTGAGCGCAACTTCATGGCCACCCTCAAGAACGGATGTTGCGCCGGAGGGACTTTCGACACTCACTTTGACAATCCGACCTCCCCCGGCTCCATATGAAGGCGCGTCGGGGTCAAATTCGAAGACTTCGATCTCATTGCGCTTGGTCGAGTTGCTGATGGCTTCGTGCCGCACGTCCTGACGCTGCCTTGGCGTTTCCCGCCGGCGGCCGGTGAGAGAGAAGGACTTGCCGTCGGCTTCGCCGTGTAATGCTGCCTGGTAGGCGAGTGAAATGTCTTTCGCTTTACCCTCGGCGCGGACCTGCCCGCCTTCCATCCAGATGGCGCGATCGCATAAGGCGTTGACCGAGCCCGTGTCGTGCGAAACGAACAAAATGGTGCCGTGCTCCTTGAACCGGTGGATAAAGCGCATGCACTTTTGGGTAAAGGCGGCATCGCCTACGGCCAGAATTTCGTCAACGATGAGAATATCGGCATCGACGTGGGCGGCAACCGCAAAGGCGAGCCGCGCGTACATGCCCGAAGAATAGGTCTTGACTGGCTGGTCGACAAAATCGCCAATGCCGGCAAATTCGAGAATGGCCGGTTCGCGCTCTTCGATCTGGCCATTGGACAGGCCAAGGATGGCGGCGGAAAGCCGAACGTTTTCGCGGCCGGTGAATTCGGGGTTGAACCCTGCCCCCAACTCCAGCAGGGGGGCCACGCGTCCCTCAACCCGAAGAGTCCCCGAATTGGGGTGGAGCGTGCCGGCAATCATCTGCAAAAGCGTCGATTTGCCCGACCCGTTGCGTCCCACGATCCCGACGGTTTCGCCGCGACCGATCCGCAGATCCACGTTTTGAACCGCCCAGTACTCGGTGAAAAACCGGCGATTGCGGAACAGCATCTGCTTGAGCCGGTCCTGAGGGCTTTTGTAGATTTGGTAGGCCTTGCCCAGACCACCGGCTTCGATCACAGCTTCAGATGACATCGGCAAAAGCTTTCTGCGTGCGCTGGAACCACAGATGCCCCAGCATCAATACGATTGCTGCGAAAACCAGATATGCGGTATATTCGAGAACGTTTGGCACCCGCCCCCAGAACACGACATCGCGCATGTAGTTGACCGCTGGCGTCAACGGATTGAGCGAGATGATCCAGCGATAGGATTCGGGGAGGCTGGCGGGATCGTAGAACACCGAGGACATGAACAGCATCGCCGTCGAAAGTGGAGGCGTGACGTGCTTGAGATCGCGCAGGAAGACGCCCAGCGAGGCGAAGAAATAGCTGATGCCCATGGTGATCATCGCCAGGGGAAGAAGCGCCAGGGGAAGCAGCAGAACGGTCACTGGGGGCAGGCCGTGAAAGAAGATGTAGATAGCGAAAAAGGCGACAAACGAGATTGCGGCCGTTGCCAAGGCGGTCAGCATGCTCACGATCGGTATGATATCGAGCGGAAAGACCACCTTTTTGACGTAGGAGACGTTTTCGAGCACGAGGCTTGGCGCGCGATTGAACTGATCCCCAAAGAAATTGAACATGATCAGACCCGAAAACAGCAGCAGCGGAAAGCCGTATTCGGATTCCACATTCGTGCCCGGCCTTTGCCAGCGTGCTTCAAAGATCACACCAAAGACGAGAGAGAAGACGGTCAACATCGCCAGAGGCGCTATCAAAGCCCAGAACCAGCCAAGAATGGACCCACGGAACCGTTGGTCAAACTCGCGCCTGGCGAGCTTACGTATCAGTGGTATGTGGTTAATCATTGACGACATGTCTATCCAGGGCACGCTTCATGAGCGGTGGTTCTAGTGGAACACGATTGTGGAAACAATGCGCATGTTTGAGCGGCTCAAAGCCATCCCATGACGCTTGCGAGGTATAGCATCGCATTTCCGCGCAGATTCTGCCGGTAAACGCCCGAGCGGGGCAATCGCAACAGCCCGAGCGGCGGCGGAGCGTTGTGCACCGCTTTCCATCGCTCGAGGATGTCACGCGCTTCGGGAGTCATCATGTCACTACATGTTTCCAAGCCTTCGATATTGGTTTGAGCCCACGAGCGAAACTTGCCATTCGCTACTCCCTGAATGCGGCGCGCTGTCGCGCGAAGGCCGCTGTTCTTGCCGACGATATTTGTCTCGTGCTGGCGGTACAGCAGTGAGGGGACAGGGTCATATATCGCTTCTCCTCCGCAGGCCGTGACCATAATATATGCCCACCAATCGTGTGTGAGAAAGCTAGTGCGCCGGGCGCTTTCGGCCAAGAGCGCGAATGCTTGCCCATTGAGCATCATGGTGTTTCCGCCCGCCATACTCTGAACGAGGGCATTGGAGAACGACATGGGGCGTTCGAAGAGTGGCGACAGCCCTATGTATGCACCGGCCTGATCGATGAGCCTGGTACGCGCACCGTAGAGAACGGGTCTCGGCCCTGCCGCCTTGATCGCAGCCAGCGCCCGTTCGAGCTTGTCGACAAGCCAGACATCGTCCTGATCGGCGAAACAATAGCCCGCGTACCCGGTCGGCGCGGCGGTGACGAGCGTGCGGAAATTTTCCGAAAAGCCCTTTCTTGGGCCTTGTGCGACCGAGAATTTCCCCTTGGTCCAGGCGCGAGACCATCGGGAGAGCATTTCACCTGTTGCGTCGGTCGATCCATCGTCACTGACGAAAACGTCGATCTGGTCATGCGTCTGGTCCCGCATCGAAGCGAGCTGGTCATCGAGAAATCTCGCGCCGTTATAGGTCGCCAGCAGAACGGCGACAGAACTCGTGGTGGTGGCAGGCATTGATTGTCCCAAATTCAGTTCGACCATGTCACCCATGCCGGGAACGGCATTTGGCGTTCACTTGCTTTCCGATCTCCCCGGAACTTCGCTGGCTGGAAACTCTATGAACCAGGTGGGCGGGCAAATCTCGACGGACACGACCTCAGGTCGACTTTCGATGACGAGTGCCGCCGTAACCTGATCGCCGAAATCGGTTCCCGCCGGCGCGCAGGTGACTTGGGTGGAGATAAATATTGTCGGCAGGTTGAAGGCGAAAAGCAGAGTGAAGGCGATCGGTGGGCCTGCGGACCAAAGGTGCTCACGGAACCGCTCGCGTATGATTGCCAGAGCCCAGACGACGGCGGCAATGACCATCACGTTCTGGGCGTAAAAATAGCGATCGGGGTAGGTGCCGGTGTACCCTCCCATCTGAGTGGGCAGAAGCGGCCGTTGAATGGCGATCGCCACAGTCACCAAGAGCATGCATGAAAGGAAAAACGCAAAGGCAGCTTTCTGTCTCGCCAATGCTAGCGCATATGCTAGTACACTAAACAATACAGCGGCGAGGCCGATGGCCCACGCATTGTTGAGATTGTTGTATACTGGAAAGACGAAAGGATACAGCAAAGGACGCGCGACCCCCGAGAGCAACGCACCCTGCCACGTTCGCTCGGCAGCGATTTCCTCTTGAGGCCGAACGGTCGAATGAACGCCGAAGGCCATAAAGGCAGAGAGCACGACGATCATGACGATGAGAGGCAGATCACGCCGCCAGGTTTCGCGCGACCGTTCTCTCAACAGGCGCGCTCCCAGATATGCGAAAACCAGAGGGATGCCGATTGGGTTGGTGGCGCAGCTCAATACGATCACGCCTTCGGCGGCAAATCGCATCAGTCGCCTGCCTTTTTCGATCGCCGATTCCCGCCAGATCATGGCCAGAGGCGCGATAAAGGCGAAGGCAAATCCGATATTGGAGGCACGCCCCCATATTTCCGCTGCCGATTGAGGATGACCGACAGGCACGGCTGCGATCAGGATGACAATCATCGTCCTTGCCCACAGCGGCAGATGATCCCTGAGCGCTACCGCAGCGAACGTAGCAACGGCGCCGTAGAACAAATACGACAGGACGGCGATGACAGGCGGTGTGCCAATCAATCCTGTTCCGATCACTTCTGAAATTGCGGTCGCCAGATGTAGCAGCGCGATGTTTGCGACCACCAGATAGTCTGACCGCGCTTCCAGGTAGGTGACAAGCGGGCCGTGCGTATAAAGCATGGCGCTCCAGCTACCATCCTCGGTAAACATGGTCGGGTCCGAAAGAGCAAGCGGATTGCGCAGAAACGCAATCAGGGTCGCAATTACAAATAGAAGTAGCAGGGCGATGTAGCCGATCCGACGATGGCGCATTGAACGGTCTGCTGATGTTCGTTTTCGTGTCATGCGATGCGTCTCGCTTCAAAGCCCGTTGCGCTGGGCTAGATAGGGTTGGTTCACCCGAAAGGCCGGGCACGCGGCCGGATCGTTTAGATCGAGCCTCAACTGGGTGATCGCACTTGCCAACAGCCACCTCGGCTGGGCGTCCAGAGGCGCAATAAGCCAGCCATTTTCGGCGTTAAACGACACGCTGGCCTCCTCGACGAATGTCGGGTTGAGCTCACTTGTCCAAAACAATTGCAGGGGCGCCCGCCCGCCGTCTCGACATTCGAACTCGGTAACGAGCAGGCCGCCGTCCGCGCCCGCAATGCCGGGCAGTTCCACGATCAGATAGGGGTCAAGCCCCGTCGGAACCAGCCATCCATCTTCATTCCACTCCAGATCGTTGAGAACTTGCGTACTCAGGTCCACGTCCAGGATGCTGGTCATCTGTTCGGCCAGGCTGGCGATCGATCGTCCCCATGAAACGGCCAGATTGCCGACATCGGAAACGCGGAACGCCAGATCCAAAAGCGCAAGCTCCTGCTCGGCAGCCACGGCACTGCGCAGACGTTTGGGAACATCTATGGTATTGGGGTAACCATCTCTTAGGGGATCGATCATCGCGTCGAGAGAGACGTTGACGCCATCGATGCCGACGATCGTGCGGTCACCGCTCCCGGCGAACGTAAGCACGTCGCCTGGCGCCAACAAACCGGCCAGCCTCTCGTTATCGAGAAAGAAGACGTCGTTCAAGACCGATACACCATTCGTCCAGTTTTCACCGGTGTGATCGGCTGTCTGGATGGTCGACTCGTCCTCGACCGCCGGATCGGTTGGCATCACGCCGTAAACAAAATCATCGAACTCGACGGTCCGATAGTTCTGGACAACCCATCTGTAGACATTGTGCGCCCGCAACGCAGTCGATTGACCTTCGAAATTCAGGTTTGCGGCCAACAGAAGGACCACCGGGGGCGGGTTGGCTTCCAGCGCCTGGATCGTGCGCCTTTGTTGCGCGACATGAGCCATGTTGTAGGGCGCGGCGATCGTGACAGGCATGCGGCGCCCCGCATAGAAATAGTCCGCCCCGTGTCCCGTCAAATCCAGAAACGTTTCGTCGGGCGCCAGCAGCGAGTCCAACCGGTTGACGACAGCCGCGAGGCGAAAGAGGTGCCCGGTGTCGGCGATGACATGACCGACCCGGGGCACGCCGACGGTTTGCCCGTCGACCAGGTTAGGGATGTCGATCTCAGGGACGGCGGCTTCAAGAAGGGGGCTGTGTGAAATGGGGCGCGGCAGCAGCGCCGCACATACAACGACCATTACCGGCATCACCATCAAAAGACGCTGCCGGCTGAAGATGACCAACATCAAGGGCAATGCAATAAGTGCCAGCCAAAGGGTGACGAACCCCATGCGCGTTATCCCTGGATCAATGCGGCCCATGGTGTAGCCTGAAATTGTCAACGGAAAAACGATGGCGCCGCCCAAAGCGAGCAGCGCGAAAGGCTCACGAACCAGTGATGGTCGCGCAATGGTAATGAAAATACCAAGGAGCGGCACCGCAACCCATCCTGCCCTCAGGATTTCATATGCGGATCCGGTGGCTGTTGCCGTCCACGGGATGCCATAGGCGATCGCGTTGATGCCGCTGTTTTCCAGCACATAGGTCAGGGCACCGACAATGATCGGGATCATCGGCGTCGTGAGTGCCAGTAGGAGCAGCACGGCGAGTATGCCGCAAAGCGCCATGACCGTGGTTCTGAAATTGTCCCGCAAAGCCAGGACGAACATCAGGATTCCGGCAGGGATGCTGGCCAGCACAGCAGCAGCCCCCTGAGCGGGAGCCGCCAGGACGGTCAATGTCCCAAGCCCCACCCATAAGACCAGCCACAATACTTTCCGATCGAGCAACGAAGGCACTGTCATCGCGGCAACAAACACAGCGATCCACAGCCAACTGATTGGCGCCAGAAGCGGAACGAAAAAGACCGGTACCCAGGCAAGCCCGAGGCCGATCGTTGGCGTTAAGAACACGAACAGGAGAAGGGCAAGCAGGCTGATTGCGATTGTGGAGGATGCATGCTGGGCCGCCACCGATCCGTCGAACAGCAGGTCGGAAATGGCACCCGCCAGATAATTCACCAGACCATGCGCAGGGGTGTAGTCGACATAGGGTAGCTGACCAAATGTCGTCAGCGCCCACCATGGATAGATGTACTCGCCGAAATGGTAATCATCGATGGGAAGGTATGGCAGGAAGCTTGCGGGGATTGCGAGGCATATGAGCAGCCCTCCGAGTGCCCACGGCGACAATGCAGACCTCGACTGCAGCGCGCGCCGTGCAAGGTCGGCCATGGCGATGATTATCAGACAGCCAACGAGAATGTACAGGACTGGCCCGGCCTGAGGCTGCGGGGCCGGCCCTTCCGGCGAGACCAGGCGTGGCGGGATGAAGATCAGAAAAAAGAGAGGAAGCGGGACCTGAAGCGCCAGCAGCACGCCTTGCAGGCGCCCGACCACGGATCGGCCAGCCCGCACCCACAGGATCGCGACGATGGCGCATGTAACGGCGGCAAATGCGAGGCCGGCCTCCAGCGTTGCATTGCCGGTCGGCATGTTTCCCAGCTTGCCCGTCGCGACGTTGATCGCAAACGGCACGGCGAACGCAAGACCAGGAACGACGGCTGACGCCGCCACGGCGCTCCACAACGCCGATGGGTCCGATGGCCCGATCCAGTCCGGTGCGCGCCAGGCCGCCAACGCGGCGAACACGACTCCCAACAGACCCATCACGGCCCCAATGACCAGCATATGGATGGCTGTGGCACCCCCGGTCAGCAGGGGTCCAAAAGCCAATGCGGCGGGCAGCAGCGAAAGAAGAACAATGTTGTCCAAGGGTCTGGCATCGCCAAGCCGTCGGTGCACGTAAGACGACATTGCCGCAGCCAGCAGCAGGCAGACAACCGTCGCGGCCATGAAGACGAAAACCACGTTAAAATCGCGTGCCTTGGCGCCGTCCGTAAACGTTATTCCCCCCACCAGGAACTGTTCATAGGCCTCGGCGCCCGCCGCGAGTTCGTAGTAGGCAAGCGCGACGCATCCTGCCAAGACCAGTGAAAGCGCGACCAGCGCAACCGATGGTCCCGGGCCCCTCGTGAAGACTTCGTGGTGGAGTTGCCTTGCCCGCTCGAGCGATGGCAAAATGCGTTTCTTTGCAGCGGTGAGCGCAGTCATTGTCAGGAACCTCCCGCGCCATAGTGCCGATCGAGCACGTGCGCGGCGGCGCGCATGGCGGTTTGCCAGTCGGGGGTGGCCTTCATTTCCACCGAGATCCAGCCGTCATAACCCGCCTGCCTCAGCGCATCGCCGGCGCGGGCGTGGTCGTGGCCGCCGGAGCCGAGGGGCACGAGGTGGGGTTCGCTGGCGTGGCAGTGGGCGGCCAGGCGTGCCGCCGCGATGAGGGTGTCGGTGTCTTCCCGATTGGCAAAGACTGTGCCTAGGTCGAGCTGAAGGCCAAAACCTTTGCGATCTACCTCCGACACGAGGCGCATCGCCTCGTGCGTGTGGGTGATGAACCGGCAATCGTAGATCGTGGCATTCGCTTCGAAGGCCAGCGTCGTATCGTTGGCATCGAACCGGGGCGCCATCTCGGCGAAGAACTCCATCGCGATCGCCATAGCGTCTTCCGCCGGCCTGTCGCCGGGATCGCGCAGGCCGGGCGAACCGAACACGCAGGCACCCGCGCCCAGCGCGCCGGCGATTTCGGCCACCCGGGCCAGGCGTACGGCAAGCCGCTCACGGGCTTCCGGACTTCCAAAGAGATGGGCATCGGCGACGCCGAACAATATCGCCTGCAACGCCGGCACCGTCAGTCCGCGCGCCTGCAGCGCCTCGCGATAGCGCTCCACCGCGTCGGGATCGGCGGTATCGGGCGGGCCAAACACCTTGGCCGGCGCCAGTTCGATGCCCGAAAAACCCAATGTCACTGCGAGGTCGAGGGCTTCGTCGTCGGCCTCGGCGGGCCAGGCGATGTTGGAGATGGCTGCGCGGGGCCTCATCATGCGAGCATGGTCTCCGGGTCGCGCCGCGCGGCCTCGATGAACGCGTCCAGGGCCTCCCTGACGGCCGCGTTCGACATGATGTAAGGCGATGTTTCGCCGAACAGTTCGGCATGCGCCGTGCCCAGCCGGTAATGAGGCGCAGGCACGACCGGCGCGCCGACGATGGCGTCGGGGAAATGGGACGCCAAAATATCGGCGGTGGCGACCGGCTCTGGAAAGAGGTTGACCATGGTCAGGCCCGCCGCCCGGGCGCGCGCCAGATCGCCCTCGAGCCTGTCGAGCGGATACCATTGGAAGACCGCTGCGGGATTGATCTTGTCGGTCTGGTTGTCGACCAGGAGATCGTAGATGACGTTCTTTTTCAGGCCCGTCCCGAAAAGCGCCGGCAGGCGCGCTACGAGAACGTCGTCGAACTGTTCGGCGACGAAGCGCTCGATCGCCCGCCGATGGCGGCCATAGGGCTGGCCCTCCCCTTCGGCGACGACATGGAATTCGTCCACCGTCCGCGCCGGATCGGGATAGACGTCGATGGTGGAGATCAGCGTGAACCGGGGCGTCTCGACTTCGGCCAGCACGTCGAGGAGCGCGGAGATTTCCTTCCAGTCGCGTTCGGGTTCCTTGTTGGCCAGCCATTTGACGGCTGACACCCCCGCGCACACCACTTCATCGAAACGCTGGCCAGCCATCTCGCGGAAATTCGAGGAGTTGAACAGCTCGGTGTAATGGCCGCATCGACGGAGATTGGACCCGACAAATCCGGTGTATCCGATGAGTGCGCGTTTCATGTGGGTAAGTCTCCGCTGGTTCGAGATGCCGGATCAGGTTGTTGTGCCCGGAGTCGTGCGCCCACCGATGATCCTTCGTACTAGAACGTAGTTGACTATGAAGGACAGCCCTGTGGCCGCGACCAGTTGAACCAGTGCATGGCGCTCTCCCAGACCGACGAATTCTGTCGTTGCATAAAGAAAGCTCGAGCGCACCGCCAGCGCCATCAGCGCCGAAGCAACGGTGCCTGCCATACGGGCAATCGAAAACCGGGGGGCGTTGGAATTGAACGTCCAAAACTCGTGGATGCCATACGTCAGAACTGCGGCGGCTAGAAGCGACACTGCGGCCGAGGCGATCAGGGAAAGCCCCAGCAGATGGTGTAGTGCGGCCGCGAGCGCGAGATCTAAGGCCAGTCCGAAAAGACTGGCGCCGAAAAAGCGTAAGAACGATCCGTCGAAAAGAGCGGCAAAGGGCAATGGGCGCTTGGCGGGCATTCTAGCCGACCGCCTCGTACAGGTCGTATATGTTGTCTATCTTGCTGCCCAAGATCGACCAGAATCCCGGAATATCTGCGTGAGCATGCAGGAGGATGGGGCGGCCGTCATCGTGCTCGTTCTTGACAGGCACGGTCTTGACGTCGAACAGCGAAGTGCGCCATTTCGCTTCGTCCAAAGCTGGCACATATCGTCGGGCGTCGTTAATCATATGCCGCCAGCGCGTTTCGCGAGGGAGACGCTCAAGAGTGGCATACGCGTCGAGGCTAGATGTGTCATCGGTCCAGCCGAAGTGAGGTGTATAGCGAACATGAGTAAGCGAATAGGCGTTCGCTGAGGGATATGGCATTGAAGAGAAAAAGGCACCGTCCATCAATGTGACTGCCAAATTTTCCATTGCCGGAGGAGGCTGGATCAGCGCGATCTCAACGAGTTCGTGCTTCAGGCTTAGTGTTTTGAGTCCGCTTGCTTTGAGCAGGCTGTTTATCTGTGAATAGGCAATATTGTAGGTGTGGGGCGCGACTGCAGTCGCACCACCCGCCAGTCGAACCGCGATTTCATCTCCATGTGGCTCAACCCGCTCGACTTTTGTCTGAAATGATATTTCTACGTCCAGACGTGCAAGGCGTTCGAACAGTATATCCTTTATTTTCGAATAGTCGAAGGCGTATTCGGTGCAACTGAATACATCTTCGACGAGTTCAGCCGAGAACAACGCCCGTTGTGCCATCGTGGCGCGCTCTAGAGGTGCGTTCATCGAGCGAAACATTCCTTCGAACCGCCGTGCGTTGACTTTCGTACGATACCGCGCGATTGCGTATAGCATCTGAAAGTCTGTCTTGATTGCCCCTGCGTAATCGTAAGCGAAACGTTCGAAGCTGTGGCGGGAGCGCATTGAGGTTGCAAAAGATCGCGGATAGTGGAAGCCGGTATGGACCCGAGCCTGATTGACTTTGGATGCGCGCAACATAGCCGCTGATCCAATCTCGCAGACGAGCACTTTCTGCCCCTTTTGGGCCAAATGGACGGCTAAGGCACAACCGTAAAAGCCCGCTCCAATGATGATTGCATCATAGCGATACGAGGCGGGCTTGCTCCTCGTTTCAATCATGGATTATATCGCCCCGTCAAGGTTGCGACCAAGATCTTGATAAGGTCAATATTGCCACGGGCATTGAGTTTGGTGGGAATCGAGCCGTCAGCAGGATAGGTGCGCGTGCTTGGAATTTCCCGTGTGCGCAAGCCGAGCTGTGAGGCCCGAACCGTGAGGTAGGCCAAGAGTTCGTATGTCTCAAATATGTCGCGAAACGGTTGAACTTGGGGGTGCGTAAGGTATCTTGCGCTGTAGGCCCTGAAGCCTTGTGTGGTATCGGTGAAGCGGCGGCGTGCTGCTATGCTGAGAACAGGTGCATGAACTAGCTTTATCCCCAATGTCCGGATATGCGGTGTATTGATTGCTTGGCCACCTGGGATGAAGCGGGACGCCTGAGCATAGTCGATGCCTTCATCTAGCGCCTGGGCAAAAAGCGGAATGGTCTTCACAGAATCCTTGCCATTGCCATCAATCGTCACGACACCATCGTAACCTTGATCAAGGGCGTAAGCATAACCCATCCGCAACTGTGCAGACAACTTGCCTGGACCAGTTTTGGTCAACAGTGTACGGACACCAGTCTCGCGTAGCAGATCAGCATGCAAGGAGCCGTCCGTGGAGCCGCCGTCTGCTATCACAACATCCAATAGGTCGGGTATATTGGCTGCGCGCATTGCCCGCAGTTGGATGGCAATGCGTTCGCCTTCGTTGATCACGGGAACTACCAAACAGTAGCGGGTGCGCTTGTCGAAAAACTCTGCCGTTTCATGTAACGGAACAGCACGTGCCAGTGTGGGTTTCAAACTTGTTTCGCCTCAATCATAAAAACAAAGCATCAGCGCCCTTGAACTTCAGGCGGATGCGCCGCGGCGCTGTCGGCGCCGTTCTCAACGTTGAGCACTCCCGAAAGCGAAAATAGGTCGCTGACTGTCGTCTCTTCAATCAAACGCGGCATACGCGCGCGCTCTTGAGTATCCAATGCCCTTGAGATGCCAAGACATACCACCGAGGTGGCGGCAAGTTGAGCGGACATCCAAAAGGCAAGAAGCGAAGTCGTTGTGGTCCAGCCCTCGGCTACTTCGTCATGTACGAGCCAGATGGCTAAGACATACAAAACCAGAAACATTGCTGCCACCGACAAAGCCAGACAAGCCGCACTCGCGATTCGCAGTAGCCTTGGGGCAGAAGTGGCCAGCAGACGAGTGACAAGGTCGACTCGTCGCGCTATCAAACCAAAACCTCGACGTGGCTGTTCCATTTCAACGGAAATAATTGTTTGCGGCCCAAACATGGAATGGGCGGTGAAGCGGAACAGGTGCATCTCTGAAGGGCGTGAGAGCAGCTCGCTAAGTAGCCGTCTATCCAGTCCCAAAGTACGCAAAAATCGGGTGTCGACCTGCAAGCCGGTTATTGATCGGACCATAAATGACCCCATGCGCTCAAAAAGTGACGATGACTTGCGCCGGATCCGAACCAGACTTTCGCCGTTATAAATTCGATCGGCAATACTCAGCACGTCAATGTTCGCCAGCTCATCGTCAGATGAAACAACGATAATGTCGCCAATGCTCTACTGGTACCCTTGCATCGCCATACGGTCGAAATCATCCGAGCTTTCAAGCTGAAGCGCACGAATTTGCGGCGCGCACTTCGCCAGCCTTCCAATTACACCGCGAACCGCCTCATCTTCCGACGACGTGATGAGTAACACCTCAAAGAAACTGTAGCTCGCATTTAGTGAGCGTACCGCCGCTTCAATGTCATGCTCGATCTCCGCAAGACCCGAGGGTGATACTACGATAAGGCTAACTAACACGGATGCATTGCGAGTATCGGTGCTCGATGCGCTGTCATCAACGGCCAAAAGAGTGTTCCTGGATTCCATGCAACCATGTTGCGTCGTGTTTAGCCAAGCTGGTGGCCAGTGTCCATAAAAGTAAACATGAATGTCTGTGGCAAATGTCGTTATTTCTGAGAGGCGGGCTGAGCCCTGCATTGACATGAATGGCGGCTTGCAACATTTTGCGATTCGTATGGAATGGGTTGGAGTGTAGTGTGAAGGGCATCATCCTTGCAGGGGGGAGCGGTACGCGCCTGTATCCCGTAACTTTGCCGATCTCCAAGCAGCTCCTGCCTATCTATGACAAGCCGATGGTCTATTATCCGCTTGGGGTGTTGATGCTGGCGGGTATCCGGGAGGTGCTGATCATCTCCACGCCACGTGATCTGCCCGCGTTCCGGGCCTTGCTTGGGGATGGGTCCGATTTCGGTATCGAGATTTCCTATGCCATCCAGGAGGAGCCCAATGGGCTGGCCGAGGCGTTCATCATTGGCCGCGAGTTCGTCGGCAATGACAGTGTTGCACTCATTCTGGGCGACAACATTTTTTATGGCGCCGGACTTGTCCGACTGTGCGCCGAAGCGCGCGCGCGCAAAGCGGGCGCGACCGTTTTTGCCTATTGGGTCAGCGACCCTGAGCGCTACGGCGTCGTTTCGTTCGACCCGCAGACCCAGCGGGCCCTGTCGATCGAGGAAAAGCCCGAACGGCCCAAGTCTAATTGGGCGGTAACTGGGCTCTATTTCTACGACAACGACGTGCTCGACATCGCCGCAAACGTTCAGCCCTCGGCACGAGGCGAACTGGAAATTACCGATATCAACAACGCCTATCTCGAACGCGGCGCGCTCAATGTTGCAAAGCTCGGACGTGGCTATGCCTGGCTCGATACGGGGACACATGACAGCCTGCACGAGGCTTCGTCTTTTGTGCGCACGATCGAGCATCGCCAGGGCGCCAAGATCATGTGCCTCGAAGAGATCGCCTACGAACTCGGCTATGTCGATGATGCCCATCTCCTGAAACGCGCCGACAGTCTCGGCAAAACCGAATACGGGGCTTATTTGCGTCGATTGACTGAGGTGTCGCGTGGTTGAAGTTCGCTCTCTGGCTCTCCCTGAAGTCCTTGAAATCACGCCGCCCAAATTCGGCGATAACCGCGGGTTTTTCTCCGAGACCTACAATGCCGAAAAATTCGCTGCGGCAGGTATCGATCTTGTCTTTGTGCAGGACAATCATTCCCTTTCGGCGGCCGAAGGCGTGCTGCGCGGCCTGCATTACCAACTTCCGCCAAGGGCGCAAGACAAGCTGGTGCGGGTGGTCAAAGGTGCGATATTCGATATCGCCGTCGACATCCGCCGCAGCTCTCCTACCTTCGGGCGCTGGGTGGGACTCGAGGTATCGGCAGCCAAATGGAACCAGATTCTCGTGCCGAAGGGTTTTGCACACGGTTTCCTGACGCTGGAGCCCGATACCGAGGTCGTTTACAAGGTGACGGACGTCTATTCACCCGAGCATGATAGGGGCATACGGTTCGATGATGTCGATATCGGGATAGATTGGCCGCTCGAGCCTGTGAGTATGCAGCTTTCCGACAAGGACAGAAACGCACCGGGCTTCGCTGAAGCCCAGGTTTTCGGCTGATTGCACTGTTGTTGGCCCGACCGCCGTGCGGCTCAGCAATGTTGCACGCCAAGCTCATGTCCGAGCCATCACTTTCCAGCCCACACATTCATTTCGACATTCTCGATGTACCGAGCGACCACCGCAGTCGATTTCCAGCCGCCAGCAGACATTATAGGGAGGAGCCCGTGCCCCATCACTGTCAGCTCCTGGGCCGCGCCGACTCTAAGGGAATGCCCACTCGTTCGGCAAGACTCCTCTGCCGGATAACCTGCTGCTCTGCTGAGGCGCTTGAGCGTCGCACCGACAAATGAAGGGTGCAGATAGCGCGATGCGAGGATCGTCCGGTAGACGGGGCGGAGTAGGGGGCCTCTCTGGATTGCTGTGGTTGCCAGCCATTGATCAACCAATCTGCTGGTGGCGTGCGAGAGGCGGGCGATGCGACCAAGTCCAGCCTGGTCATTCTTGGCCCGCCTGACCAACACATTGTAGGTCCCATCGGCCGCTCGGGTAAAATCTTCAACACGCAGCGCCACGAGTTCAGCGCGGCGACACAGGGTATCGAAACCTACCGCAACCAGAACCTTATCGCGGAGGCCCGCGAGATCATCGCTGCATGCCGACATGAGCCGGTCACGTCGCTCCGCTGTCACGCCAAGCGCTTGCTGCGGTCGCCCAGGCTTGGAACGTTTCGCGCGGCGGATCGCAAGTGCAACGGCCTCGTCGTCGGTGGGCGAGACGTGACCGGCGATCCGATGCACCTTCGCAATCGCCGACAAACGCCGTTTCAACGTGGTGGGTTTTACTTCTTCGCTTGACACTTCGATATAGGCAGCAACGGTTTCTGGCTTTGCCGGGAGCGCCCGAAGGCGCCTCCGGCGGCACCAGGCCGCAAATTTTTCGAAGTCACAGCGATAGCTCGAAATTGTCGCCTCGGCATAAGCGCCCTCAAGACGCCGGAGGGACGGGCGCCAGTCAGCCATTCGTCCCTCCTTCAAACGGGCCGTCTTTGGGCGCGTTCGATACAAGCGACAGCTGCGGTGTCTCGTTTGGCCCGAGGATGGCTCGCACCCGATCACCATCCATGACGCGTTCGTCAATCAACGCATCGGCAAGCTTGCGAACGTCCTTTTGTCTCATCTCGATGATCTCTTCTGCTCGGCGCTCGAGCCTCTGCAACATCGAGCCCACCCAGCGGCTCAGGTTCTGTCCGCTCCCGTCGATATCCTTGATATCGATGGTGTGACGGGTCTGAAGCGTGCCAAACAGGCCAAAACCCAAAAGGCCGTCGAGCAGGAGCCTGTTGACAGAGTCCAGATCGGCCGCTGCGCCCGCATCTGCACCATTTCCCAACGAAACGTCAGCTGCGCGTCCTGCGAGCATCACCACGGCCAGCCGCTCGACCCCGAGGCGGTTGAGGGGAGTTTTATCGGGTTTGATTTTCACATGGCCGTCGATGATGGCCGATTTCAAAATGGATGCCGTTTCGATCTCGAACCCGAGTTCGAGAGCTACGACTGCGTGGCCAGCCTCGTGGATGGCCACGCCGCGAAGATCTTCTGGCTTGTCATTGCCAACAATCAGCTCCCGGAGATTGCTGAATTGAACAACCCGACCCTCGTTGGTTGCGCTGTCGAGGGCGGCTTTGGCCAACCCCTTCAGGCGCGCTGGTGTCGCACCGGCTGTCAGATCTGCGATGATCGACACCTCGGAATCGCTCATGGTGCCCGCCAGAAACCGTTTGAGCATCGCGTAACGTTCAGATTGATTGGGTAGGTTAAACTGAACGCGGCGCTCAAGCCGTCCTGGCCGCACCAGGGCGCCATCCAGACGCTCTGGAAAATTGCTCGCCCCAACGAGCAGGATCGGTTTGCCGAGCTTTTTGAGCTTGTCGATATGCAGCAGAACGAGTGTGACCACTGGCGTCCACCATTGCAGGTCGCGGGGCGCAAGGCTGGCCCGGTTCGGGATCGCGTCGATCTCATCGATCAAGCCCACAACCGGGCGTTTGGATTTCGCGAGTTCGGTGAAAAATGCTCCGGATGCTTGCGAGACGCCGCCGAGATTCCCGTCGGAGGTCTCGAACCATTTGCCCACTGAGGTTTCAAGGAAGTCCCAACCCGCCGATTTCGCAAGGCTTGCCGCAATCGTCGTCTTGCCGGTGCCAGGAGCGCCGCCCAGCAGACTGAACGGCAGATCGCAGGCATGACTGCTTTGTGCAGACTTCATCGCGACCAACATGTCGTCGGTCCAAGATTTGACCTCCTCGGTCAAAGCCATCGAACTCAAAAGGGGTGCCGGATTGATGCTCGGGTCCCGGGTCCGAGCTTTCGCAGCGCGCTTGAGATTGGCAACGCAGGCACTGGCTTTTTGACCTGGGCGGATCGCGTTGACGATGTCGGTGAACTCGAGCTTGTCCACAACGTGTTGCCCAAGGCCCGTGGCGTTCTCGCCAGTGACGCGTTTGATGACGCCCCGCAGGTGGTGGGCGCGCGGCATCGCCACCAAGATTGCGCCATCGAGCGCTGCCAGCTCGTCATCAAGGATCATCGCCTTGTCATGTGTCACCAGCACAACGCTCTGCCCCATCAGCAAAGGCGCCAGATGATTGCTGTTTGTCCAGCCAGAAGCGCTGCTGCGTTTGCGCAGCTCTGTGATCGCCTGAACCCGCGGCGCATCGGGCAATCCGTCGAGATAGTTCTCGATGGCAAGAGAGGCAGAAGGCGAGGGGGTCAAAAACAGGATCGCTTTCGCACGGGCTTTGAGCAAGCGCCGCGCCCCGGGCGTAAGAGCGGACCTGACCATGGCTTCGGCGAGGAGGGCCGAGGAGGCGGGAAGGTCGTCCACTGCGGGATTGCCGAGTTTGGAGAGTTTGGATTTCGACATTTTATTCTCCTGGCGTTTCGAGTTGGCCAGAAAGGCATTCATCAAGCCAATCGAGCGTTGTGCGGGCGCCGAGGTGGCCGTGATCGGCATGTTCGCGCAGCCCGGCGCGGATGAAATTGGGGATGGGCGCACCATCGACAGCACCAATCGCCTGGTGCCGAACAGCGAGCGCAATCAGGGCCGCGGGGTCGGTGCGGCCCATCTCGGGTGCGGGCAGGGGACGACTGGTGACCGTCCCTTCAAGGGCGGCGTTTGCATTGGCCAGGCGCCACCACAGCGGCGGCCGGGTAAAGCGGATCCGTTCCATATCCATGATCAGAGCCCCCCAGACGTCTTGCGCGGCGCACGGCAGAATTCAATCTTGGGCCCTTGGTTGAGGGAGGCGGGCTCTATGGCGCGGCGATCGGTCCGGACCTCGGTGGCAAATTCGGTCTCGACCAGCTGCTTGGCGAGCTGGGCAATGATCGGCCGGGAATACTGGCCAAATGCCAAGCGGAACCGGGCCATCGATTTTGCAAACCCGGGCGCGCCCAGGATCTCCTCGAACTGCTCAAGATTGACAGTGAGCGGGCGGACGTCGTCGCCGTCGATATCGACGATCGCGAGTTTGATGACCTCGAAGCTCTGCGCATGCGAAGCAAGAACGGTCCTGGCGTTCGCCGCGGCACGCTCGAGCTTGGTGCCAAGCCCATTCAGCCGATTTGTCGGATGGTTGCCGCCGCGACGCTTGAATTCGGAAATCACCAGGACGCCGGTGGACTTATTGATCGCAACCAGATCGGGCCGATACCGCTCGCTACGAACGGCGCCGGAACCGGTGATGCCCATCTGGAGGCCGGCGTTAAAGACCACAAAATTTTCGTTGGCACTCAGGATCGTCCTGGCGGCGTTCTCCAGCGCACCGCCATCATAAGATGTGACCGCGCGCATCACACCATCGAGGGGTGCCCAGAGGCCGAGCACATCGTCACGGCGATTGAGGTCGAAAGTGATCTCAGTGACAGTCCGACGGGCGAGGTCTTCAAGATCAAGAGAACGCGGGGTGTCGCTGCCGCGCGTGGAAAAAAGATGAGACATGTTTGGTCCTTTGGAAAAGGACTGCAGGCAAGGAAAGAGCCGTAATCTGAAGCCAGCAGTTCTCACGCCCGGCCGAGGGTGCGGCAGGGTTTAAACGCGTGCTGGGAACAGATTTCGAGCGTTTCAGGACCGCGCGTTAACGCGACGGACACCTGATCTTCCCTGGCTGATGCAGCCCGTGGAAAATTAGGGTTTGGAAACGATCGACGGGCTCACGTGCCGGACGGGCAGCGCAAGACAATCACAAAAATGAAATTTGGGGGATTTCCGACGCAGGTCGGTTTTGATATGGCTCTTCATAGCCGATTTTCCTTCTCACCAAGGTGGTCGGTTAGGCCCTTGGGAGGTGTTGCAAGCACTTCCCCTGGGCCGCCCTAACGGGCAGACCATCCACGCACCGAGGTCGATGCGATTGTGCCAAAATAAGGGCTAATTCACAAAGTGCAAACCCCAAGTTTCGCTATGGTTAATTTCCGGTGTGCGGACTGACCGTTGGGTGGGGTGCAATACAGAACGGGCCCAAAGATCGCCTTCGGGCCCGTGTGGTTATTGTGGGTATGCGTTAGGGAAACGACCTAGGCGACCTCGGCGTCCAGCAGGTCTTCGCGCCGACTGAAAAGCGCATCATAAACGCCCTCGATCATGACGTCGTCTTCATCAAGGGCGCGCTGGGTCAGAGGATCGACCAGGGCTCTGAGTTCAGCGTCCGTCGAATTGGCCGTGACGGGCACGCCCGCAAAATCGATATACGCGAGCCAGTCGTGGGCGTCAGCGATCCCTTCGGTGGTCCACCACTGGGCCTCCTCAACGATCTCCTGGATCGCTTCACGGGCCTCTTGTGCGGCGGGACTCAAATGGCCCTTGTCTTCAGCAAACCCATTTTCGATCACCGTGTGACCGGCATGGACGATATCGAGCAGCGGCGTGATCTCCTCGATCAATGCCGTGATCGCAAGAGGGGCGGGCCGGACGCGGTCCTGGCCGCGGGCCCGCGCCGTCCACTCGATCTCGAGACCGAGCTCGGCGGCCTTGTTCTCGATCCAGCTGTTGTTGGGCACCGAGCGCACGCCGATGGTCACAAAGCCGTCCTCTTCCAGAGTGATGACAATTCGGCACGGACGCTATCACCCCCATGGATGGTCTTTGTAGTGATGTCCGCAACCACAACGGATTGGGACGGCAACGATTTGGTTTTCGGCATGAAAATCTCTCCATGGCCAGACAAAAGGGCACCGGGCCTGGCGCATCCGCCAGCCGGCGTGGACCGATCGATGTCGATGCGGAAAGGCGCGCCCCTCTATGAGCCATGGCAAGCCATGCCCCAGGGATCACCTGTGACAAGACGCTGATCGGTGTCAGCCGCCGCAGCGGCACAAAAGGATAAGCCGCCGAAGCGGCGCCGCCGGAGCGGCACAGAATTATCAGCCGCCGGAGCGGCACAGCATTGTCAGCCGCCAAAGCGGCAAAAGCCCTGGAGAGATCACGTCCAGCCTTGAGGAGAGTGGTGGCATGAGAGTGATGCAAAACCAAGACCGAACAATTTCCATCATGAACAGAAAATGACCGAGCTCGATCTCCGGGCTCTAGCAGGCGGGGACGTGCAGGGTGCGTACGGAGAGACGCTTTTGGGCGTCGTCCGGTGGCATTCGCGTAGACAACATGTGTCAATTTTGGCCCTTGGAAAGGCCCGGAAACGGGGAGGATCTGCGATAACGCTTGCGACGCTGGGGGTTACTGATTGTTTACCCGAAGTCCACTACGCCTCCTCTTCGGCATCTCCCGTCAGTAGACTGAGCCGTTCAACGCAGATCAGGTTCACGACTACATGCAAATCTCCCGCACATTCGATCAGCCACCGCAGCGCCTCTTCACTGACCTGGTATTGCTTGGAATAGCGGGCCTTCACGTATGCTTCATTCAGAATATTAAACCAAGCCTCATAACGGTGCTGATCTCGAGGCCACGCCGCCACTAGCCGTCGATCCCGATCCTCAGCCAGGGTGCGAAGAAACTTTAAGTTATGGGATGGAGGGCTGTAGTTGGTAAGTACTAGCAGAAGCGCAGAGTAGGCCCTTTCCACCGATTGATGCAGAAGAAAGGCCGCATTATTTAGCATTCGGTCATCAATGGAAGCGGCGGCGAGTTTCATCAGATGTTTCGAGGAGGGGAACCGCTGATCAAAGTGCTCCGCCGCTACCTCCGCCGCCTGCTTCGACGTAAGTATGCCGGGCTCTGCCAACTCCCGATCGTCCATCTCATAAAGAACGATCCCCTCTTTGCGGATGTCGGTGAAGAAGTACTGCGCATTGCGCAAAAAGTTGTTCACCTCACGTGCCGAGTGGACGATCAGCCCGACCGGCACGCCTACGTCCGGGTCGCGATTGAGCCGATCGGTGGCTCTGTCCCAATAGCTATAATCTGCAAATCGACGTTCATTGACGATCACCAGGATATCGTAATCGGATCGATAGCCTTTCATTGTGTGGGGCTCGTCCACCCAAGTGCCCTTCGCGTATGATCCGAAGAGAATGATTTTCAGGATCCGCCCACGCCGGCGTGTTTCGGACGTGGCTTCGGTTAAAGCGTCTTCAAACTCTTGATGAATGATCTCAACGATGCGTGCGATTTCACGCAGCTTGCGTTCTGGCAGATGTTCCAGACTTGATTTCATCTCAACATCCTCCATCGTCAGCAGCGCTGCGCAATCTCCGATTCAAAGTATGCCAACGCCCCGACTCCGTGGCAATACGTTGATGGCCATCGATTTATCAATTGCCCAATTTCATAGTGTTTGGAGAAAGATTAGCTGTTGCCGGTTGAGAGCACCGCTTTGGACTGAGACGGCCTTCGTCGCGGTAGCTGAGGAGCGCCACTTCGCCATCCTGCCAAGCTGCACGTTGACGGCAGGATCAGCGGCGGCGCATTGGGACTAGCTGCGTATCGGACTTGTGACGAAGGTCGGCTGCGACCAGTACAGATCGCAGTGGCCAAGCCGTATTAGACGCCGAGCCGTCGCCCGATACGTCCCCGCAGCCATCGAGATGCCGAGGGCCACCAAACATTCGAACAGCATAAAACTGAGTTGGAGATTCTATGATGGAAGGACAAGCGCTGGTGTCGCGGTTGCCAATCCCTATGTCATCACCGTGACTTTTTATCCCCGAGGGCAAAGCGCATAACAAACGGTATCAGCCCGATGATCAAAAAGACCCTCGCGACATGGTGCACCGCAACCATGGCCGGGTCTGCCTGAACCGCCAGTGATACGACGCCAAGTTCGGGTGCGCCGCCGGGAAGGTAGCTCAGCAGCAAGGGCGCCAGTGACAAATCCAATGCGGCAGCCATGCCCCATGCGCAGGCCATTGAGGTTATCGAGAGCAGCGCCCCTACGACGAAGGACAGCCAGCCGTCGCGTGCGATATCGGCAAAGCGATAGCCCGAAAACTTCACCCCTGCGCTACATCCAATGATGACTTGCGCCAGAATAGAAAGTGGCCCGGGAACGTGCATGGTGATCAGGCCCGTTGCGTGTGCGAGAGCTGACAGTACGAGCGGGATGACCAGCAAGCCCGATGGGAGCCGGATCAGTTTGGCAATGAGGAAACCCAGCAGCGCGCAGCCAAAAAGCATCAGCGATTGGGAAAGATCCAGTGCCTCTTCGACGAACAGGCTCTGGCGGGCCGCGGCGGTCAGATCGTAATCGGACACGCCTTGAAGCATGATCGGGGTGAGGACGAGCAAAATGACGAGCCGGGCCGTGTGAGACAGGGCTATACGCCTTGTGTCGGCGTTGTAGTCGTCAGCGATCGAGGTCACGACCGAAAGACCGCCTGGAACCGACGACAAAAGGGCTGTCGCCGGATCCATATCTGACCACCGGCTGAAAATGGCGAGCGAGATAACCCAGAAGGCGACCGATAGGACGCACATCACGATGACGCTCGGCAGCCATAGCACCGCCGATTGGGCAACATCGCTGTTAAACCCAGCGCCAAGCATGGTGCCCACGATAACCATGGCTATGCCCCGCCAGCTTGGCGGCATGGTCTGGCGAACAGGGGTACGCGAGATCAAAGCGGTTGCCGCAAGGCTTCCGAGAACCCATGGCAAAGGGATCGAGGCCAGGAGAAATATCCCGCCCCCGATGGCCCCGGTTGCCAGCGTGGCCAAGCCCGCTAAAACCGCAGATTGCTTCTGTACACTCAAGCGGCTTTACCGCCTGCGCGTTTTTGCCTGTAGAGCTTTAACAGTGGGAGCGCCCCTGAGGTGAGCAAGAACAGGGCAAAGAACACGATCGCGATGGGTCGCTCGAACAGATAGTTTCCGACGTTTCCGCCTGAGATCTGAAGCGTGCGCACGATTTCCCCTTCCGCCATGCGACCGAGCAAGAGCCCGATCACCGTTGCTGCGACGGGATAGCCGTGCCGCCGCATCAGCCAGCCGAGCCCGGCGAAAACGCCGACAGTGATTGGTCCGGCAATTGTTCCGGTGATCCCGTATCCGCCCCAGGCGCAAAGCGCGAGAACGCTCGGAACGAGGTAGCTGACTGGAACCCGGATCACGAGACCGAGAATGCGGATGACGAGCAGCCCGACGATTGCGAGCAGTACGACCTGGCCGATATTTCCCAAAATGATCGCGTAGACCAGATCAGTCTGTTCGCGGATGAAGCTCGGGCCACCAACAACGTTGTGAAACGAAAACGCGGCAAGCAAAACAGCTGTCGCAGCGCCACCTGGGATACCCAAAGCGAGAAGGGCCGTCATCGAGCCGCCCTCTGAACTCGAATTGGACGATTCAGCTGCCACCAGGCCCTCGGGCGCACCTTTTCCAAAGGCTTCGGGTGTCTTAGACGACCGCTTGGCCTCGCCATAAGCGACCAGATTTGCCACTGACGATCCAACGCCGGGCACTGCACCAACCAAAGCCCCAATTAGGCTGCCCTTGAGCACGCCAACCGGATACTTAAAGGTCTGCACAAAGCCACTCAAAATGCCGGCAAACGAGATCTGATTGAGTTTGGTATCATCGACCAGGAAGGCTTTGCTGCGCACGCGCAAGAGTTCAGAGGCGGCAAAGATGCCGATCATTGCGGGCACAACGGGGATGCCATCGATTAGATAGGGCATTCCGATCGTTGTGCGCATGGTGCCGGTCGTCGACATTCCGACCTGGCTGAGGATCAAGCCAAACATGCCCGCGAGCAGGCCTTTTGAGACTGCACCATCATTGAGCGTTGCAATGAGGGTTAGTCCCCAAAGGACGATCACGACCATTTCGAGTGGGCCGAGCCGCAAGACAAAACCGGCCAGGGGCTGGATGAGCAGTAGCAAGAGGAAATAGCCGACAAAGGCCCCGATGACGGATGCGCCAAGCCCTATGCCGAGCGCTTGATTGTGCTGACCTTTTTGAGCCATCGGGTAACCGTCAAACGCGGTCGCGACTGACGAGGACGATCCGGGAATATTCATCAAGATCGCGGTAACGCCGCCGCCATAGGCGCCGCCGGTAAATATCGCTGTCAGAAAAAGGATTGCCTGCAAGAACTCCATGCCGAATGTGACGGGCAAAAACACCGCCATGGCCATGGAGATCTGGAGGCCCGGGATGGCACCAAAAATCAACCCGATGAGCAGGCCCGGGATGACGAATAGCCAGGGCTCGATGCTGAGCAACAGGCTGGAGGCTTGGCCTAAAGCGAAGGTGTCGATCATTTAGAGCACCAGCATTGGCATGGGGAAGGGAAAGAGCGAACCAAGGCCAAAGACCAGCAGCAGTGTGAACGCGGCCGAATACAGGGGTGGCAGCCACCATCTGCGCTCTCCGCCCAAGACGACGCCAATCCAGACAAACAGAAATGTCGCGGCGTCAAATCCGATGGGTGTGAGGGCAATGCAAAATAGCGCAAATAGGGCGAGCAATCCCAGATCTGCGAAAGTGGATGCAAGATCGCTGGCTTTGTCACTTTCGGTCTGAGGCTCGCGCGGCTGGCGAAGGGCGCGGATCGCAATAAAGACGACAAGCACTGCTATGGCTGCTGCCACGGGCGCGACAATCACGAGATTGTGGAGCTGGGCTGATGCCGACACCGCACTCGAGCTAATAAACGCCGTAACAACGGCTGCTATGGCGAGAAATATGAGATGTGTGGGAGCAATTTTAGAGGTCATCGCGCCTTCCAAAACCCGTGCGAGAAGCCCTTTGAAAGGACTTCTCGCGTTTTTCCGATACCGCTCAATGCGGCGCCAAATTAGTCTTGAAAGCGCTCGAGGATTTCGAGGTTGGATTCAATGATCGCGGTTGTGCGATCCGGGCCCAGCCATTCAGCGCCGATCCCTTGCGAGGCAAGGCTTTCAGCAAATTCCTCGTCTTCGAGAACCGCCTGGTAGGCAGCGGTGAACCGCTCAAAGAGCTCGGGATGATTGTCGCGGAACTCGGCGTGCGCAGCGATGCCGCGCATGGATCCGACCAGGGGCGGAACTTCGATACCGCGTTCAGCGAGGACTTCGTTGAGCGTTGGTGCGTCCCAGGTGGGAAGCCGTTCATCGGACGCGACGGCCAATGGCTTGATGTATTCGGCGATCGGAAGGGTGCCTTCTGCGCCAAGCACGGTCATGTCGACCTGTCCGCCGGCGGCGGCTGTGCGGGCAGCGTTCCCTGATTCATAGGTAACGATATTGACATCGCTTTCCGAAAGGCCAAACGCTTCGAGCATCATGATCGTATTGATCAACCCGGTCGAACCTGGAACCACCGAAATACGGTAGCGGCCCGGCTCTTGGGCGATGGCGTCCATAAATTCCTCAAGCGTCTCGAACGGCAGGTCAGCGCTTAGCCCAAACAGGTCAATGTCGGTCCACTGGCCGTTGACGAACGCAAAGTCGTCCAGGCTGTAGTCGGCATTAAAATCCAAGATGGCGCTCGAGATATAGGGGTGGATCGAGCTTGCCAGAAAGTACGAACCATCGGCAGGCATGTTCATAAAGTAGGTGTGACCGACGTGGCCGCCGCCACCTTCCTGGTTGATAACGCGGATGGGCACGCCCAACTCTTCTTGCATTTCCTGAGCGACGAGCCGCGCGGTGCGGTCTGCCGAGCCACCAGTGCCCAGTGCAACCACGAACGTGATCTGCGAGGTCGGCCACGCCGCGTCCTGCGCCGAAACGGCACCCGTTGACCCCAGTGCGATCGCGAGAACGCTTGCCGCGATAGGCTTGAATTTGCTTTTCATATTTCTGATCTCCTCCGAACGTGAATTCTCTTTGATTGTTTACAATCTTTTGAATGGCATTAGGCAAACAGCTATTTCAAATGGTTGTCAACCCCGTTAATCCGCCATATAAGCTAGGGATGAGTTCGGCTCGAGGTGCTTTGGGGAGGGTTATTGTTGACAATATCAGGTCATGGCAGCGCGGCGAAATCGATCGTTGACGAGCTGCGCAATGAAATCATTTCCGGACATCTGCAATCGGGAGAGCGGTTGGGCGAGATGGCTCTGGCCGAGCGGTTTTCAGTGAGCCGCGGTCCGATCCGTGAGGCGCTCCGCTCGCTCGCCGACGCTGGCCTGGTCAGCTTTGCACCCAATGTGGGCGCGCGCGTCCGCCGCATGACGATCGAGGACGCCCGCGCGCTCTATGAAGTGCGCGCTGCTCTGGAATCTGAAGCTGCGCGGCTGGCCGCCTCGCGCGCCAGCAAAGACGATGCGCGCCAACTCATCGACCTTTTGGTGAACCAGGAGCCGGTTGTACGGGCCCATCCGCACGGCGCCTATCTTCAAGGGGGCGGGGACACAGATTTCCACGCCGTCATTTCGCGATTGAGCGACAATCGGTTGATCACGCGGCTGCTTTTTGAGGAGCTCTATCCGCAACTGCTGTTGCTGCGCCAGCAGCACCAGAACGTGCGCGGGCGCGGGGTCGAGGCACTTCATGAGCACGAGCGGATCGCCGAAGCGATCTCTCAGGGCGAACCTGAACTCGCTGGAATGCTTATGCGGAGGCACATCAGGGAGAGCTGGACCTCTCTTGAGCGGCAAATGGCATCAGAAGGGGAAGGCTGATGGCTCAGCGTCGCATTCCGGCGGTTTTTATGCGCGGCGGAACGTCCAAGGCGGTGATGCTTAAGCGCGCCGATCTTCCCTCTGACGAGGGTCTTTGGCCCGATATATTTCTGGCCATGTTGGGCAGTCCCGACTCTTACGGACGTCAACTTGATGGCATGGGTGGCGGGATATCGTCATTGAGCAAGATCTGTATTCTTGCGCCTTCCGATCGCGTCGATGCTGACGTTGATTATACCTTTGCCCAGGTATCGGTCACTGGTCGCCAGGTCGACTTCAGCGGCAATTGCGGCAATATGAGCTCTGCGGTTGGCCCGTTTGCAGTCGATGAGGGCCTGGTTTCTGCGCCAAACGATGGCGAGGTCCTCGTACGGATCTTCAACACCAATTCTGGCAAAATCATTCATTCTCGGTTTGCGGTCCGGGACGGCGAGGCTGTGGTTACGGGGGAGGTGGGTCTTCCCGGCATCTCAACGCGCGGCGCGCCCGTGCGGCTTGATTTTCTAGATCCGGCCGGCACGACTGGACGCGGCCTGCTCCCGACGGACAGTGCCATAGAGACCTTGGAAATAGAGCCCGGTCTGTCGATCGAAGCGAGCCTGATCGATGCGGCCATCCCAAGCGTTTTCGTGCGGGCCGATGATCTGGGCATTGCACCTGACATGATGCCAAACGCGATGGATGCCGACACGGCGCTGATGGGACGCCTTGAGCATATTCGGCAGCAGGCATCGGTTAAGATGGGGCTTGCCGAGGATCTCGCCACCGCTGCGGCGCGCATCGCAATTCCCAAGATTGCCCTTGTGGGGGCCCCCACAACCTTTCGCACATTGTCGGGCGATCTGATCGCATCATCTGAGCTAGATCTTTGCGTGCGCATGGTTTCGGCCGGGCAGGCGCACAGGGCTTTTCCCATTACCGGCTCGCTGGCCCTGGCCAGTGCGGCGGCAGTTCGTGAAAGCACGGTCGCAAAATGCCTAAAGCCCGGAGCTGACCTCACCAATCTTCGGCTGGGAACGCCCAGCGGCGTTATCGCTGTCGGCGCTCAGGTCGATGGACCCGACGGCAAATCCATACCTGCGATCGGCTCCGCTTCGATCCTGCGCACGCAGCGCCGGCTCTTTGAAGGCCGCATCACAATCCCGGATCCCCACCACACCCAATGAGTTGAGCTTGCCCTCAATGCCAATCAAAAAGAAAAAGGAGTAGCCCTTGCTGAGCCACGAAATTAACCGCCGCTTCCGCGAACGTCTGAAAACGGGTGGAGCGGTACTTATGCCCGGTGCGGCCAACGCGCTTGCCGCACGGATCATTGATGATTTAGGGTTTGAAGCGATCTACCTTTCGGGTGCGGGCCTCACCAACACATATTTCGCCATGCCGGACCTCGGCTTTGTCGGCCTTGCTGAAATCGCTCAGCACACTGCCACTATGCGCGACGCGACCGATCTGCCGATCGTGGTCGATGCCGATACCGGATTTGGCAATGCATTGAACGTGCGCCATACAATCAGGACGCTCGAGCGTGCAGGGGCTAGCGCAGTTCAGCTTGAGGATCAGGTCAATCCCAAGCGCTGCGGTCACTTTGCGGGCAAGGACGTGGTTGATCTCCAAGAAGCGCGCTCCCGGGTAAAGGCTGCGGTCGATGCGCGCCAGGATCCCAATCTCTTAATTATCGCACGCACTGATGCCCGCGCCACACAAGGCTTGTCAGCGGCGCTCGATCGCGCCCATGCCATGATCGAGGACGGCGCGGATATTACATTTGTTGAAGCGCCCGAAACAATCGATGAGGTGAGAGCTATTCCGGAGGCTCTTAAGGGCACACCTCAGCTCGTCAATCTGGTTGTGGGAGGCAAAACCCCAATCATGGATTTTGCGGAATTAGAGGATATGGGCTTTTCGCTGGTGCTCTATGCAAACGTCGCATTGCAAGGCGCGATGCACGGTATGCAAACGGCTTTGGGTCAGCTCAAGGCAGGGGGCCGTCTGGACGAGTCAGCTCCGGTCGCACCGTTTCGCGAGCGGCAGCGACTGGTGCGCAAAGACTTCTTTGATGCTCTGGAAAAGGAATACTCGGGCGAGTGATCGCTAGCAGCAGGCGGCACCCCTCCCAACAGACGCAGTTCTATGATACTTCTGATTTGCGGCCCGTTAGGCCACTAATGGCCGTGGAGTCGTCTGCGTCCTTTCCTCCTGTTTCCGCGCAGGCGGCTCTCTCCCGGCTCACAACATTGGGCTGCACTCTTCCTGAAAGGTATTAGCGTGCCGTGCTGAGGCGGTTGCTTCATTTTGTGAAGCTACGCCTCTCCTTGATAAGGGTGGATGACAAGATCGAGATGGCCTCGGCCGACCGGGCCGTCTCAACCGCCGCAGCAGGACTTCCCAGCTACTCCCCGGCTTCGCCACGAGTGTCCTCCAACGAAACAATATTGAGAGCGACCCTAAGAGGACAAAATTACATTAATTCTCCATCGTTCTCAGCCATGGCACTTAAGGTACTCGCAACGTTAAGGTCGCGTTCATTTAGCATAGGTGCACTATATCGCTGCGCGTGCTTAGGCAACGCAAGGACCGAGCGGCAGACGCCGCAACGCGCCGCTCGGTCTACAGTTCGTTCAATAGTCTTTAGCGCAGCCGGCCTTTCAGCCTCGGCACTTCCCGCCATTATCTCGATATCCCTGTTGAACCAACTCTTAGCCATGCGCTGAGCGCCGCGCCCAAGGTTGAGCGAACACATATGGTCTTCGTTGTATTACGTAGCGGTGATGGCCGTCATGGTAAAATCGTTTAGCACCGAGGTCGGTGTTTGGTGAGGAAAGGCTGTGCAATAGAAATGGCTGATAAACGTCTCGGGGTTATGGCTACGCGCTGCACTAGCGTGAGCGATCCTCCTTGACCCACTGGCGATCGATTTTGTTGTCGTTGCCGGCTTCGCTGACCACGGTCATAGCCGGCCGCCCGATTTAATTTATACAACGTCACCTAATTTGTACGCCATCGCGCAGCGCCTTGTTTTATTTCCCATTATACGGTGGAAAAGCGAAAGGGCGGGGTAACCCTTTATTTACCTAAACCGCAAGGTTAACCGTTTTAATACGCTAGGGAGAAGTGGCAGCAAAGGGGCCGGTTAGCTTCGGTATTTGAAAGAGCTGGGGCCTATAACTCGCTGATGTTTTGCTCGTTCTCAGCGAGCTCGCGCTCTTTCGCAGCCCTAACGTGTTCAGCCATAGCGACGTCTTCATAGGGGCCAAGCACTCCCGGATTGCCGTCGTGGTCCCAAAGGACCCAATGTCCTTTGTCATCGGACTGTACGACAACTTGGACTTTTTGATTATCATTCGACATTGAGTACGGCTCCTTCGATTAAATGACGATAGCCCAGTGTCAGGAGGGCCACAAGCCGCCGGTCCGGTCTTTACCGGGCATTTATTTGTGTCAGCAGCCGCGGTTAAAAGGGAACCCCTCTTGACCGCCCCCACAGAGTGCTAGAGTGCGAACAGGCACGAAAGGCGGGTCTCAAAAAGGGACTGCGGGCTCATCAAAAACGCGCGCAGTCCATTAAGTAGAGGCGCTGCTTGAGCAGCGATCCGCCGGTATAGCGCTGACCTAGCTTTTACCGGTCGCACTTTCCTTCTTCAATAAGGCGAGCGAACCACTGGTCGCCTCTCTGATCGACCCATTCTTCAGCCAGATACGCTCCATCACGTCCCACCCTCAAAGCATATTCCTCAGGAAGCCCAGCCCAGTCGTCTTCTGGGCACCATCATCTTCCTAGGCCTTCGCCGGCGTTGGGAAATCATGAAATCAAATGGCTTACATGCCGCCGCTTGTCCCTATCTCTGGTACAAAGCGGGACGGCAATGGGCACGATTGTGCGACGTCTCACTCAAGTTGACGGACGGTGGAAGGACCGAAAGGTGTTTCGCGCGAAATCGCGTGCCATATCGTTAGAAACATTACCGAGTTTGAGCGATGGCTGGGCAATATCCATTGATCCCAGCCTGGGCCTGAGATCTTTCGCAAGCACGCTGACGTGGTCGCAGAGTGCGCTTTGATGCTGGCCGTCGCAGAGACGGGCCGAGGGGCCGTATGATGAACTTGGGGGCCGAATCATCGCCCACATAATCGTTGGCCTGGGCCACGGACTCCTTGAAGCCGATGAAGACAATACCAGCAACCGGATGCGGGAACACGTTGATGGGCATTGCTTTATCAATTTTCTGATTTCATACTGTTTGGAGAAAGATTAACCCTCCTTTGGTAGGCAACGCTTTTGGAACTGAGACAGCTTTCGCTCTTTGTGGCAGTGGCTGAAGAGCTCCACTTTGGCCGCGCTGCCGCCAAGCTCAATATTGCCCAGCCAGCGCTGAGCGTTCAAATCCAGGCCCTTGAGCGAGACCTCGGCGTCCAACTGCTTACCCGAACCACCCGACGCGTTCAGCTCACCAAGGCTGGGACGGTCTTTTACGAGCGCAGCCAGAGATTGCTGTCGGATCTGGACAATTCGTGCACGGTCGTTCGCGCCATTGCCGGTAAGGATATAAAAAAGCTCACGATCGGCACGATCTATCCGGCGACATTTGGCGTCTTGCCCAATTTTCTCGCCAAAATCTCGCGCAGATTCCCGGACATCAAAGTGCATGTGCGCACCGGCACTAGCGAAATGATCGTGCGCGAGATTGAGCTCGGACACATCAATTTAGGTTTTATCCGTCCGCTGGAAAACATTGGGTCCCTTCGTTGTCTTGGTATTGGCAACGAAAGCTATCTTTTGGCGATGACCAACAATTCGCCCTTGGCGGACAAAAAGACTATCAGCCTAGCCGATCTGCGAAGCGAGAAAATCATCGCTTTTTCGCGCTCAAATCTGTCCCACACTGAAAGCCATTTTTATCAGCTATTCCGCGAGCATGGGCTTTTGTCGAGCCTGGCCTATACGTGCGATGACACGCTGTCGCTGGTTTCAATGATCGATGCGGGACTGGGGATCGGGTTTGTGCCAGAATGGACCAGTGAGTTAGCTGACAGAAACCTCGTGTTTCGAAAGGTCGAGGGCGTCGACTTTAGCGTTGGTCTCTCGATTGCCTGGAATAAGGAAGACCCAACGGCAAACCGGGACGAGATTGTCGAGATGGCGCGGTCAATCCGATAAAACCGTGCGGCGCTTGCAGACCTTGTGCCGCAGCGACGACACGGTGATCAGCGTCTTGGCCGGACAAGAGACAGCGATCATCATTTTGCTCCGTGAACTTGCGCAATACGAAGATCGCTGGATGCTGGAGTCGCAGGCCACCTCTCAGTCGGGCTCGTTTGTTGCTGACGTCTACTTTGGGGGGATCAGTTCGTTTTGAAGTTAACGACGCGAACGGAAATATCGGCTCGGGGTCCGGACAGCTCGCTGGCAGTGGGTTCGCTTCCAGCTTCAACATCGAGAGCGGGAGTGCGTCGAGCAACAGCCTGACCGGGGAATTTACGGGCCAGATGCGCGAGAGTTGACTGGTTTGATTGCTGGAGCGGCGGCCGGGCAGTCAACTGCCGGGGTTCTTTACGGCCGTCGCTAAGATATGCACTGGCATATCCAGTAGACAGTATGTCTGAAACCCAGGGTCGATCCCCTCTATTCGTGGGTCGACGTCACTTGCTCATCCGTAATTTTCGAAGTCTTCAACGTCGTCGACCACTGAGGGAAACCGATCTTTGGCTTCCGACCACCTGTCGATCATCCGCCCGCAGCTAGAGCAACAAATCTCTGTGCCAGGGGCAAGGTCGCTACCGATAATCTCATTATCTGTGAGACATCCAGGGCACTTGATAACTCGGTCTATCAATATTGCATAAGCCATAGCGTGTCCTCCCGCTGTTACGGCGAAAGCTCAAGCCTCTTAAAGGACCTCTGTCGCTCTGCGCCAGTCGGCCACATTAGGGGCTGGCGATTAAGCCAGGCTATATCTCAAACGTGGCGATAGCGAGTCATTTCGGGTCGTCTATCGCAAGGGGTGTCACAGGATCATTTCACGCAGACAGCAGAACGTAGGGATAGCCGCCTTCCGGCGACGGGGGTATTAATAGCTCTTGAAACGACATGTTTGGGCATGCCGCCGGCGGCATGATAGAGAGCGTCTATTCGCCACGCCAACTTGGAACAAACCAGCGTCGCAGGCGTTTGGCGAGCGTTGTGTTCCTTTCTACCCTCCATTGCCAAAGGCACAGCTCAAAAAATGTGCTCCTGCCTAGCCGCTCGTCGTTTCTACGGCGGGCGGTTCTTGTCGTCGAGCGCTACCTCAAGATCATCCTGCCGTTACCCAAAGCAAGTGTTAGGTCACCAACGCTTGCCGAGCCGTCTGAATACCCCAATGTTTGTACCATAAAAAGCGCACAAAGCCCTTTATGCTCCACTTATGGAACATCTGGTCGACCTTACGTGCTGTTTAGAGTATGATTTTTCCATAAATGACACAGAGCCTTCATTTGTGATCAATTTATGGAGCAAAGCTTGCCTAAGCCGGCTAATCGTCCGACCTCCCGGTATGCCACGGAAGCCGCAGAACTGCTCGGCTTGCTGATCCGACACGCACGCATCGCTCGCAAGATGACGGCTCAAGAAGTAGCTGAAAGAGCGGGCATGTCGCGCGGGCTCGTATCCCGCATCGAAAAAGGCGATCTTGGTACCTCGATCGGCGCGGCGTTCGAGGTAGCGGCAGTTTTGGGCCTGCGCCTGTTCGATTTAGATGGACGGGGCATTACTTTCAGAGCCACTGAGGCTCGATCCGTCAACACTTTGCTGCCGCAGACCGTACGCGCATCAAGTGCTCAAGTGGATGATGATTTCTAGGCCAAGCGATACACCAAACCAAGCATATGTCTGGGTATGGCTACCAAAGAAGACGGAACCTGTCGTCGCCGGCCTGCCCACGCACGTCGGGGCCAGATCGTCTTCAATTACGGACGTTCCTATCTTGCCCGGCCGGATGCGATATCTATATACGCGCCTGAGCTGCCGTTAAGAGCTGGCGCATTGCCGCTGCAGAGCGGACTGATGATGCGGCGTTCGATCCGCGATGCCGCGCCTGCCGCGTGGGGGCGCCGTGTGATCATCAATCGCATGCTGGGCCACCAGGCAGAGATGCAGATCCGACAGATATCGATGAACTGACATATTTACTTCAGTCGGGGTCAGATCGCATCGGCGCGCCGGATTTTCAGCAGTCAGCGACGATTTACGTTTCGCGCGACGAACAGGCTTCATCGATTGCGCAGATGCAGGAAGCGGCGGAGCTTGTGCAGCGGGGCGTGAAACTGCCTAAAGCCCTTGATGCTGCGCTGTTCCACGGCAGCTCGATCGGCGGCGCACGCCCCAAGGCGAACATCACAGATGGGCAGACCAAATACATCGCCAAGTTCTCGGCGCAGGCTGATGTCTACAGCGTTGTTAAGGCGAAGTTTGTGGCAATGCGGCTCGCGTCGCATGCGGGGCTAAACGTCGCGTCGACGCAGCTGATCCAGGCTTCCGGAAAGCACTCGCTTCTCGTTGAGCGCTTTGACCGTCAGTGGGTGGGGGAGGGGTGGACACGGCGGGCCATGGCCTCAGGCCTAACACTTCTTGGCCTTGATGAAATGATGACGCGCTACGCTTCTTATCAAGACCTCGCCGAATTATCCGGCTGCATTTCCAAGATCCGCGCGCGACCCTCCACGAGCTGTACGGGCGGCTGATGTTCAGCATCCTCGTCGGCAACACAGACGACCACGCCCGCAATCATGCCGCGTTTTTGGGATGGTCAAGCGCTCACCCTCACCCCCGCCTACGATATTTGCCCCAGGACCGGGCCGGTAACGAAGCAACGCAGGCCATGCTGATCATGAGGGATGATCGGATGAGCCGCATCATGAGTGCTGTCAATGCTGCCCCGCGGTTCCAGCTTTCTCGTCAACAGGCGCTTGTGTCAACGGGCACCGAAGTTTCCGCAAAAGTGGGCGTTTAAAAATCCCTGGTTTGCAGCGGTGAGAGGGACGGGTAATCAGCCCTGATCTTGATCGTGTTTCTCTTTGGCTGGTGGCCGACCGCGCCGTTTCGGCGGGTTAGGTGAGGTGATGTGAGAGGTGGTTCTCATGTTGTCGGGGAGAAGGCTGGACGCGGTTGTAGATGATGTACCCGGAGCCATCCTCACCGGTCACCGCAGTTTTCATGCGATCGTAGAGGATTTCGAGCGGCACGCCTCCCAGCATGTCAAACGCCTGCATGTGGCAACGCAGCAGGGTCTGCAGGTCCTGGTGCAGCACATAGCGGGCGAACAGGAAGCGGGAGTGCCCGAGCACCAGACTGAACAACCAAACGATCCGGCTGACCCCTGGCTCGTCTGCGAACTCGACAACGAAGCGGGCAAAATCCACTTGGGCCTGCACGCCGGGCGGGGTCTCGAAGCGGACCTCATAGGGCTTGGGCTGCCCCTCTGGTCGAATTGCCGCGAGATAGCGCTTCACCGCCGTATAGGCACCGGTGTAGCCCAATTCGCGAATTTCCCGGGTCAGGCGCGCCGCACTGAGTTCGGGAAAGGTCGTGATGCGCTCGGTCAGGAAATCCCGAAACGGCGCCAGCTTGCTCGGCCGGCCCACAGAGCGGGGCCCATAGGCAGGCGCTTCAATTCCGCGTTCAATATATTTGCGAACCGTTTTGGCGTCGCGACCGGTTCGCCGCGCAATGGCAGTGATCGTCAGACCCTGTCGATGCAATTCCAAAATCATCATGAGTTCTCCAAGTCGGATCATCAGCCCACCCCCTCGCCACAGCGAGCACAGGGCCGATATCGGCTGGCTTCATTGTGCTGCGGTTAACCGCAGCACAATGGAGCAGATGGGCCGCCAACTAGGGAATTTTCAAAGCCCACTTTTAGGGAGAATTGCAGGACCGATGACAGCTTGAAATCGCGCGGGTGCAAATCGAGGTGATCATGTCGCATTATGGCGACGTGTGCGATGAGGCAGGCCTCAGTGAGGTCGACCGCGACCTTCTCTGGCGGCGGCAATTTCTCAACCCGTTCGCCTTCGAAAGCGTGCCGGCTGAATTAATGACGCTTGTGTCCATTAGCTAGCGAGCCGCAATGGATGGTGCGTTTGAGTTGCGAGAACAGGTTCGATCGATCGAGGCGAGCAATCGATCATTGGGCGGTCCGCTTTGTGCCCCATGCACGAACCCGCTTCGCGGGAGGGACGCGCGTGGTGAGACTTGATGGATTCGTCTGAGGCTCTGGGCAGCTAGAGGCTGGGGTCCGAACATGGAGTTCCTTTCAACAGGAGGAACTCACCATGACGACCTATCAGGCCAATGCCCCGATCACACCGCTGCGTCAACGCATGCAGCAAGATATGGTGATGCGGGGCCTGGGCGCCCATACGCAGCAGGATTATGTGCGGCACGTCCGGAACTTTGCTGCCTTCCTCGGGCGTCCTCCCGACAGCGCTACCGCCAAAGACATACGGCATTACCAACTGCATCAGCATGAGACCGGTGTGGGTCCGGCGACGATCAACAGCACGGTTTCCG
>NZ_FNCS01000014.1 GCF_900100665.1 Pelagibacterium luteolum | reverse complement strand
GCGCGGCTTGCGACTCTCAGCCTTCAGCCAGCCTGACAGCTTCTCGGCAAACGGATCGATCTTGCTCGGCCGCTCGGGCACCTTGAACTTCGGCTCAACCGTATCGGACCGAAGATATTTGCGAATAGTATTACGGGACAGACCTGTGCGCCGCGAAATCTCCCGGATCGAAAACCCGTCCCGGAAATGCCAGCGCCGGATAACGCTCAAAAACGCCATGTCCAACACTCCTCAATCTCCTGCCCAAAACGAGCAGGATAGCGTTCAAACATGGGTCAAATCTCAGTGGAAAAATCCCTCAGTACCGGGTCAGATCTCAACGGCAATCAACACTCAGGGAAATAAAGCCGCCGGTCAGCGCCGGCGGTTCGCAAACCGAGGTTTTCGCAGGCCGCATCGACTTTCACTTCGCCGCCGCGCCAGCACCACAATCCCCACCACATCTGGATTTGGGGGTGTTGCGGTAGGGCTGCGGGATCATCGGTCCAGAACGTCTCAAGGCGCGCCTGTCTGATCCGTTCGATGGACTCAACCCGTCCTTTGTGGGGCGGGTTACCACGCTCGCTGAGCGGGCCATTGGTATAGTCATTCAATATCTGTTGAAGGACAGGCCGCGCGTTGTCGGGAACGAAGAGAGCGACTATGCGCTGCTGATCGTCTCCTGTGGTCACAGCGGCTGCGCGGACCCCAGCATTCTTACGTTCAAGTTCGTCGGCTTTCGCGCCGCGTCGCAACTCCACCTCGACGAAAGAGCCCTCGGCCTGCGGAAGACGATCATCATTTGGCCGCGCCTGGTCGGATGCCGCGAATGCTGTTTCAAGTTCGACTAGCAGGCGCGCTCCGTGGAGGCCGCGAACGCGGGCATCCGGGCTTCCGCGTCCGCCCTGACCTACATATTCGTTGGAGGTGCGAAAGGCAGATATGTCGATATGTGGCAGGGTAAATCTGGACACCATTAAGTCGAAACCGCTCCGTTCTCAGCGAACGCGATGCGCATCTGATTGCGTTCATCAAGACGGCGTACGATATCGTCGGTCGTGACCTGATTGCGTTCGTCTAGAATGGCGGTTTTGACGGCATCATCAGCAGCGCGAACGATCTCAGCCTGACTGAGATTTTTGGCCGCCGCTATGACCTTGCTCCACGTCATACGCGGCGTTTTCATCGGCCTGAGACTCTTGAGAATGATCTCTTTTATCTGCGCTTGCGACGGTGCATCAAATTCAAAGACCTGATCGTAGCGGCGCAAAAGCGCGCGATCGAGCAATGAAGCGTGGTTAGTCGAGCAGACGATCAGGCTGTCCGTTGACGTGGCCTCTTCCATAAACTGCAGGAACGAGTTGAGGACGCGCCTCATTTCGGCAACATCATTGGTGGCGGTGCGCTGTCCGCCCACCGCATCAAACTCATCGAAGAGATACACGCCGCGATGCTTGGCGGTCTCATCGAACACCATGCGCAGCTTGGCAGCAGTTTCACCCATATAGCGAGTGATCAGCCCCTCCAGGCGGATTACGAATAGCGGAAGATTAAGCTCGCCGGCCAACGCTTCCGCTGACATGGTCTTGCCGGAACCCGGAGGCCCCACGAACAGAATGCGACGGTTAGGCGTCTTGCCGTGCTCCCGCAGCCAGTCGCGTTTGCGCTGCTGCCGGATGACATCGTCAATGCTGGACATGAGACGGTCACTGAGTACTACGTCCTTCATCTTGAAACGCGGTTGCCGCATTTCCAGAAGACCTTCTAAGTCCCCGCGTGGCTGAGCAAACGGGATGGCCACCGAAGCGCCTTTGGATGACCGTGCGCGCGCATGGTCCACAGCAGCGCGCAGCTCTTCTGCGGTCTGTTTATGGCCCTGCCTAGCTTCAGAGGCGGCAATCTGGAGAGCTATCGAGAAAAACCGCTCATCGTCTCCGTCGGCCCGGCTCTTCAGCATTGCCAATATTTGTTTCGCGTTCGACACAGTCTTTCAGTCCCCCTTCCTCTGATTCTACATGATTTGGCAGCCAGAGCGAACAATAGATTAGAAGCGATAATGCTGATTTGCCGACATCAAAAATCAGGCATTGTTGTTTAATAATAGATACTTGCCTCTTTCGCGGCCCTTCGGTGTATTGCCATCCCGTCAGATATCCCGCACCAGAGGCAGCGCTTCAAGATGGCGGTCGATCGTCTCGACGGCGGCCCGCGCGAGCGGCAGATGGTTTTTCTCCCCCTCCCATTCCACAAGAAAACGCTCTACCGTTTCCTGTGCAACTGCCAGGGTGGGTCGCGATGGCAGACCTGCCTTGTCGGCTAGGTAGCTCAACTCATCCAGAGTGAACCCGGCAAATTTGCGTGTTCGAGCGAATTTCAGCGCAAAGCTGTCATCTTCCAGGTACGGTATCGTGGAAACGAAGTCGTAGGCTGGAGCGATCAACGGCGTGCGGCGATCGGGATAAATCACCGACCAGTTCTTAAGGTGCATATCGGCATTGCCGATCAGCACGCTGAACACCACCCGGCGGATAAATTCTGCGACGCTTTCATCGCCGCTTTCGATACCCAGTACGGTCGCGATGTTCCGCAGGCTGGCCTGCTTGTATTTCCGCTCTGGAAAGACACCAAAGACCTGCGCGAAATCCTCGATATGGACAGGGCCGTCTGCAGTGCGGTCGAACCGCCGAATGGCAAAGGCCTGCCCGCTCAGCGTGCCGATGCCTTCGGGCAAGCCGTTGATGGCCTCAACATCGATTAACTGGGTCTCGGGCACGTCGATCCCGACGGCGCGAGCCAAGGCCATCATGGAATATTCATTCTCTGGCACACCCTCGAACCGTGTGGAGGGAAGCTTGACGATCCACTCACCGCCGACGCCCTGAGCCGGGATCGCGAGCCCGCCATTTTTTCCGGTATTCTTGACGGCAGAGAATTTCAGCTGCACGCCAGCCAGTGAGAATCTGAGGGCGTTTGCGCGATCTTTTTCTACGGATTTTGCAGGCGCGCTATCGGTTTTTGGGGGCCAAGCCTCGCCATCGGCAGGCACGACTGTAACCGCGCCCGACAAATCCCGTCCCAGCACCCAGAGCAGAAAAAACTCGCGCTCGACATGGACACCCGCGCGCTCCGCCAGATAGTCCCGTAATGTGCCTTCTGGCAGAAGGTTGGCAAAAAAAGGTGCGACGCGGCGCTGCGTGGCCGGGATGTCGGTGATCAGGCCCCCGAATGCATCCTTGAAAGACAGGCTGAGCGTGGGCCGCTGATCATTCTCGATATAGCTCTCTGTGAAAGCAAAGATTGTTCGATCACCGCCGACATGGGTCAGCGTGCCGATCGTATCACTGTAGAGTTGTACGTTGAGGACAGAGACATCAGGCATCGTCTTCCTCCTCATTCAGTTCATAAGCTGGTCGGACCGAGGCACGCGTGTCTGAGGTATTTTTATGGACGACGTTGTTGCGGACGTTGCGCAGGACGTGGGACGCATTGCGTAAAGCATTCTGCAGCGCAGGATCGTTCAAACGCTTCGCGATAGCTTCGTAGGACTCGGTGTTAAAGGGCAGGCTCTGCAGCGGCTTCAACTGATCCAGCGCCTTGCGAACACGGGTAAAATCCTCTGGAGGAATTGCGACGCGCTGTAACAGCTGCGCTGCATCCCCTAGACGCTCTGCGTCGGGAAGCAGGTGGAGTCGTGTCAGTTCGTTGGCAGCCTCTGCTACACGCCGCAGACTGTCATGGAGCTGCGCTTGATCGGCAGTGCCAACGCTCGGCGTTGTAGTTCTCACAACGCTATCAACTGCTGGCACAGCTTTTCTGGGCACCAGTCTGACTTCTAGGTCCAGAACCCGAGCCAGTTGAACGAGGCTCGACAATTGCAGATCGACAGCTCCGCTCTCGATTTTCGAGATATGGCTCTGCGGCAGACCAGTCAGTTCGCCCAACGCACGCTGACTCAAGCCCTTCCGTGCTCGCGCCTCTTTCAAGGCTTCTGGGATGTCATGCCCTGCTTTCAATGCTGATATGCCTTCCTATATAAATATTCACTGTCGATATGTACCAGCATATCATATAAAGATTAGATCGTCAAAATCGATATGTCATTACATATAATGTCTGGCATTCATATGCAAAAACATATCGTTCGCACGGCACAGAGACCAGAGAATTAATCATATGTAAAGACATATGACGGTATCCGCTCGATATGTTAAAGCATATCGATGCGGGGCGGCGCGCTGCTGGCTAGGTCGCCGCTTGCTAGACGGCCCAATAGCCCGATGGCTTCGCGCGGCGGTTCCTCAGCTTCGTCGAGCAAATGCCCATAGACATTGAGCGTGGTCTCAATGTTGGAGTGCCCCATCAGGGTCTGAATCTTCTTCAGATTAACCTTCCGCTCGATCAGCATCGAGGCAAAGAAATGGCGCAGATCGTAAGGCCGGTATTTGACCTGGGTAACAGTTTTGCCGCCGATCTCTACCTCTTCGACCAGCCCCGCCTTTTCGCAAGCGACTTCAAACCCTCGACGTTGCCAGTTGCGTCGGCATTGCCACCGCCCGTTATCAGACGGAAAGACCAGGTCGTATTTATTCGGGACCGCCAGATGCTCTGCGTAGTGCCGGATCATGGCAAGCGTATCAGGGCTTAGATCAATGAACCGGCGTCCCGCTGGTGTCTTGGTAACCGAGATTGAACGGCCATTACCGTCGAGCGCCCGCTCAACCAGAACCCCTGTCTCCGATATCGCTGACTTTGCAAGCGCAATATACTCTTGGGGCCGCATGCCGGAGTCGACCGCCAGATAGAGCATGGGACGATACCGTGCCCATGCCTTGGCAATCGTCATGTTTTTTGAGTTTGCTAGCTCGTCCGCCGCAACCAGAAGCGCCATGATCTCACGGCGGGAAGGGAATTTTGCGGTCTCTTGATACCTTGAGTCTGCCCGGATCGACACACCAATCGCCGGGTTATGGCTTATGTGGCCCCGAATGGTCATTTCCTTCATGACCGAATGAAAGGATGAAAGGACCTTACTGGCCACCACGCGGCTGATTTCACCACGCAAAAGCCAAGACCTGAATGCAACCACGTCGGGCGTCGTAAGGTCACCTAAGGCCCGAGGCCACAGGTACGACTTAATGAAAGAGGAACGATACGCGTAGTTCACGAGAGTATAGGAGGTGATGGGCTCGCGACCATTGAGCCCTTCCTTTTCACAGATGCGCAGCCAAAGCTCCGTGGCCTCGGCAACAGTCTGGGGACCGGAACGGTCAACAACCGCTTTGCGACGGGTCGCGCCACTTTCAAGAAAGGCGCGTGCCTCCTTCATCGTGTCGAAGGTCGCATAACTGAAGCCCGTTTTAGTCCCCGGACTGGGATAACGGACCTGATAAGTCGTCCCTTTGCTGCCTGTGCGCTTGCGTATATCTGACATTCAATTGCGATTGTTATATTGCTCCGGAATCAATAGACCAGACATGATTCCATCTAGTCAATGTTATTACGATACTTATTCTCAGCTTCATTCTGAAGTGATCTGTAAATATTGACGAGAGTCTCCTTCTCTATTTTGAGAGTACCTTCAATGGGATCGACGAAGAATGGCAGCCGGCGCTGCCCTGTCGCGTCCTTGTCTGCCGCCCGCTTCATCTGCCGCGCGTTCAGCTCGACGCCCAATTCCGCCAAAACCTGCCGGGCCTGCTCCAGCCCGATGTAATGCGGGATTTTCATCCGGCCCTCCCGACCATATCAATCAGCTCACGGGCAATATTCGTCCGCAGCCGAACGATACGGCCCCTTCTTGGTCACCTTGGAAATCACACGTCCCCGCCGGCGCGCGACGACATTTTCGTCGAGACCGTCCGTTGGGTTGATGAACAGGACCGCGCCCCGCGAATAGCGGATCGCAAACTCGTCCTCGATTTCATTGAGAGCTTCGAAAAGGGCCTGCCGCATTTCGGCGAAGCTGACTTCACCTAGCAATCTGATCTGCATTGCCAATATCCACCACATAAAAATCAGTAATAAAAACAGTACTCAATATAGTTCCATTATATCGTCTTCAGCCCACATTTCGCAAATTTGAGAACCTGACAAACCCGCAGAAACCTGCGGTTCTGCAGCGCTATTCCCTTTGCCAGTTCCGCTTGTTCCCGATGACCACCGCGATCAGCGCTGTTAACGCCGCGCATCTCCTTCCTCTGCTTCTTTTCTCCAGCCCGTCCACCGGGACCATCCCCCGATGATGCTGTGTGTCCGGGGCCGCAAGGCCCCGATGGACGGGGCCTCCGAACGAAGGAGGAATACAATGTCTCGTCTGATCACCATCGCCGATCTGCAAGGTCGCTCACTTACTGAACTGCACGTCATGCAGCATCAGGTCCAATGCGCGCTGGCGCAAACCCAGCCGGACACCGAAGCCCATCGCCAAGCTGTCGCCAGCCTTGATGCCATCCGCCGGATGATCCGGCAGAAGCAGCAGGCAATGGCTCCGCGCTTTTAGCTCCGCCCCCTCGGGTGGGACCGTACTTGCTGCGCGCGGTTTGCGCGCGGAAATGCGTCCGTAACGCCCCGTATCTTCCGAATACCAGATACGGGAGGACCATCTCATGACCGGCAACAAGACTCCGTCATTTCTGAGCTACGGCACGGCTTCCGATGCGATGTTGGAAGCCTTTGAATCCCTCGCAGCCAATCGCGGTCGCCCGAAGGATGCCTGGGTGATGCAAGCCTTCTCTGAGACCAAGTATGCTTACATTCACGCAGCCGGTGAAGCTTGGTGCGCGGCAAATCCCGGTGAATTTGCCTCATTTGAGGAGTCACCCTGGATGGAGTTCACCTGTCTGGCCCTATACGCGGGATGTTGGCCGCTTTATGCCATCATGGATGACGGTCCCTGCTTCTCATTTCCTGAGTGATGGCATGAGGCGCAGCGCTGTACTGGACGGCTTAAGAAAATGGCGTGTCCGGCAGCTCCGGAAACCGCTGATGGCCGCCGAACGCGATAGCTGGATCAGGCTCTGTCCTGGTCCAGATGTGCGGCACCCACGGCCTGATAGAGCGCTTCAAGCGACTGACCTGCTTGGTCGGCGAGCGCAAGCCATTCCGGGTTGGCTTTGACCTCCGGATGTTCGGCCAGTTCGCTGGCAACTGTTCGCGCCAGGAACGCTGCCATGTGCAGCACCTCATGCCGCCCAAATCCGTCATTCACCGCCATCGCTACCTCCGTCCTTCGTGGGCTCGCGTATCCATGACGCCATGAACTGTCAGCACAAAGCCCGTCAGGAAAACCTCGTGGCTTCCACGCGGAAACGCTCTCGCAAGTCCCTTCATATTGATCCCATCACCAAACGATGGAGATCGCAATGAAAGATCGCAGAGAACATCCCCCACTAGAACTCGACGTCTTTGTGCCGGTCCAGATGCCCCAAGATTTTGTTCTCTGGGCGATGGAGTATTTGAACGCAAATAGCACCAGACCCATCAGCGCAACTGACATCTACGCGATGTTCCAGGCTGTTGGCGTGGTGATGATGGCCGGAGCGACTTTTCCAGGCACGCGAGAGCAGGCCTACGAGTTCGCATATGCGAGCTACTGCAACACGATGGAAGCGATCTGTCGGCAGCGCGGCTATGACAAGCATCCGCATCGTCATCTACGCCCGGCGAATGATGAGTGAGCAATAAACCGGCGGCGCACGGCCGCCGGTTTCCTACACCCCACACCCCACAAGACCGAAGGATTTGACCGATGCGCGGACAATCGTCCAGCGATCGCAGGATACTGTTGCCAGTCGGTCAGAACCCGGACACGGCGGACGCGCAGATCGTGCTCGATGATTTCGGCGATGACTTTCCGGTCACAGATGCCGAACTGGATGTCCTTGAGTCGTTCCTCATGAGCGAACTTTCCGCCATGCTGAAGTACCCCTCAAAACTCGACTCGAAAGAGCCGCAAAGATCGGCCAACGATAACTGGCAAACTTCATGATCGGATAACCCGCCATGACCGTGCACACGCTCAACAACAATCTTCCCGATGCGCAGACTCGGGTGGCGTTGTACCTGCGTGTCTCGACGGGACGGCAGGCCGAGCATGATCTCTCTATTCCCGATCAACGGCGGCAGGCCATTGCCTACTGCGAGGCGCGGGGTTGGACGGTCGCTGCGGAGTATGTCGAGCCCGGTGCTAGTGGCACGGATGATCGCCGACCTGAGCTTCAGCGCATGCTCGATATGGCCACGACCGACGGCGCGCCGTTCGATGTCGTCCTTGTCCACTCCTTCAGCCGCTTCGCACGCGACCATTTCGCGCTGGAGTACCATGTCCGGCGCTTGAGAAAGCACAATGTGCGTCTGGTCAGTATCACACAGGATTTGGGTGATGACCCGATGAGCGTCATGGTGCGGCAGGTCTTTGCGCTTTTCGATGAATATCAATCCAAGGAAAACGCCAAGCACACGCTGCGCGCCATGCAGGAGAACGCTCGCCAGGGCTTCTGGAACGGTGCGAAGGCACCCTATGGCTACAAGATCATCGCCGCCGAACAACGAGGCTCGAAGACCAAAAAGCGTTTGGCTGTTGACCCCGTCGAAGCCGAGACCATCAGGCTGATTTTCAGGCTCTTCACCGCAGGCGACGGCACGACCGGCCCGATGGGGGTGAAAGCGGTTGCGCACTGGCTCAACGATCACGGCTACCGCACGCGCCAGGGCGCGCGCTGGGGCATTGGCCCGTTGCACAATCTGATCACCAGCACCGTCTATAAGGGCGAATACCGATTCAACCGTAAAATCTGGAAGACCAAGGAGGACAAGCCGGTTGCGGAGCAGATCATGGTCGCGGTGGAGCCGATCATCGACGCTAAGACCTTCGACAATCTGCAGGCTGCACTCAAGGCCAGAAACCCCAAGGCCACACCGCCGCGCACCGTGACTGGTCCCATTTTGCTGACTGGTCTCGCGACCTGCGCCAGCTGCCATGGCGGCATGACTCTCAGAACCGGCAAGTCCGGTCGCTATCGCTACTACGCATGCGCCACCTGCGCCCAGAAGGGCAAGAGCGCCTGTAAGGGCCGCTCAGTCCCAATGGATAAGCTGGACACAATCGTCACCGAGCGCATCGCGGATCAGCTTCTGACGCCCCAGCGCGTCGAAAAGCTTCTGACTGGCTTGATTGAACGGCAGGCAAACCGCAGTGCCGATTACACGGACCGCATCACCAACCTCAGAAAAAATCTCAGCGAGACAGAAGCGCGCCTGAAGCGCCTTTACGACGCCATCGAGAACGGCATCGCCGATCCCACCGATGACACTTTGAAAGACCGCATCACCGCGATCAAAACCGAGCGGGACATCGCCCAGGTCGCGCTGGACCGCGCTCTCACCGAGCTGCGACCGGAAGCCCGGATCACACAGGACAAGATCGCCGCCTTCACCACCATCATGCGCGACAATATCCAGAACGGTGCAATCCCATTCCGCCGCGCTTATCTCCGCGCCATGATCGACAACGTCGAAGTCGACGACACAGAAGTCCGTATCCACGGACGAAGAACGATTTTGGAAAGGCTGGTGATGGGCGGTGGGGCCTCTCCTGCAGGAGTGCCCAGTTTTGTTCGGAAGTGGCGCGCCCGAAAGGATTCGAACCTCTGACCCCCAGATTCGTAGTTGTTTGGGTCTGCTACGAAGGGCTATTCTCCGGTACGCTCAGCTACCCCCATTCTCAAATTAAATACTTGAGTTTTCATTATTTTTCTAATAGACTCCAATCAGAGCGTAAGATTGCCGCCAAACTCATTCTAGCAAAAACCCCACACTAACCCCACACTAAAAATCATGGCTGCCCTCCAGATTTCTCTCTCCGATACCGCCGTTTCCCGTCTGGTACTCGCAGAAAAGGGCCAGTACGTCGTCAGAGACACCGACCTCAAAGGCTTCTTCGTCGTCGTTGGAACCCGACATATGACGTTCATGGTAAGGGCCGAGCATTGGGAGAACGGAAAGCGGAAAGCCGTTCAAGCGAAAGTGGGGCGCGTCGGTGAAATCAAGGCGCGTGAAGCTCGATCGGTCGCCAAGGAGTACCTGGGCCGAATTGCTCGAGGAGAGCCGCTCACCGACGACGAGCCCGACGAAACCGAGGGGCCCACCGTCGAAGCGCAGGAGCCGCCTTCCGTCACCTTGCATGAAGCGTGGGAGCGTTATCGCGATAGTCACCTCGTGCGAAAAGGCCGTAGCGCCAGGACGATCGAGAGCTATGCCGATCATGTCACCCGTCTGTTCGCGGATTGGAAGGACCAATCGCTTCTAGTTTTAGGCAACGAGCCGGCCTTGGTTGCGGATCGACACAATAAGATCACCCGAGAGAATGGCCCTTATGTCGCCAATGGCGCGATGCGGACCTTGCGGGCGATCTACAATCATGCCCGCAAAACGCATCGCTATCTCCCCGCCGATAATCCCGTCGATGCGATCGACTGGAATGAAGAGGAACGGCGCAATACCGGGATGGGCTTGAAAGACCTTCCGAAATGGTTCGGCGAGTTGTTTGCACTCGACAATCCCATTCGGCGCGAGTTCCATCTATTCTCCCTCTTGTCGGGTTGCCGTCCGGGTGCGCTCAAAGTCGCGGAAATCGGGCATCTCGATTTTCGTCGTCGCCTGCTCCATATCCCTGCGCCGAAAGGCGGAGCGAAGAAGGCGTTCGACATCCCGCTCTCACCGCCGATGATCCGCTGCCTCATTCGTGCAATTCGATGCAGCCGTATCATGCACCCGTTTGCAGGACGGCGTTGGATTTTCGCCGCGGACAGCCATACCGGCCATATCGCGGAGCAAAAGGAAGACCGCGACAAGCTCTCGAAATGGGCCAACGAGCTGCGCCAAACGTTTCGTACTGTCGGTCAGGCCGCCGGCGTACCCGAACTCGACATTCACATCCTGATGAACCACGCGCTCCAAGGGGCCAACGCCGGCTACATCACCACGAACAGGCTGCTTGAGGATCACCTACGCGGCCATCAGGCGTGCATATCCGCCACGATGCTCGAAGCGTTGAGAACCAGCCATATTGCCCGCAGGTCCGAGATCCTGGGATGGCTGGAAACCGGCCGAATAGCGGTACAAGACCGCTCGGCTGCGCCCGACGCGGCTTCCGCCACCGTAAGGAGGCCGAAAAAGCAGCGGCTAACGCCGCGCCGCGCAAGGCGAAGCGGCCCCCACGAAGCATTGGTCGACCCAAGTGGGCGAGAGGCAGTTGCGTCCTAGATAATCCGACAACCGCCGATCATCAAATCGCTTCAAGCACTCTCAGATAAGCAACTGATCTAATCAGGGGAGAGATGGTCTTGGCCATCTCTCCCCCACGAACGCCGCCTGCGCGAGGGCGGGGCCGCTGGCTCGCAGGGCGGCGCATAGCCCCACATCTCCCACCGTTCCAATCCACCCCGCTCGGCCGCGCAACCCCGGCCCTGCTCGCCTGCATTCGCCCCCCTCTCTGCCGCGCGCTCACGCGCCCCCGGGAGGCATGTCGGGGACATGCCTCCGGCATTAACAGAGAAAGGATTGGAACTATGGCTAGAACATCCAAGAAGGCGAAGCCCGCCCCCGTGGAGACAATGGACGTGGTGGCGGATACGGAAATCCGCTCCATTGGCGATATTGCCGCGAAGGTGACGGCTTCGGTGGCCGGACCGGACGCCGGGGATGCGGCACCCGCGCAGGCGGTGGAGAGTGAGGACGGGACGGTGGCCGACGACACGGTCTTCATTCCCCTCGACAAGCTCAAGAAGCACCCCGGAAACGCCCGCAAGACCCCGCACAGCGCGGCCTCTATCGAAGGCAAGGCCGCGAGCATCGCCGCCAAGGGTCTCCTGCAAAACCTCGTGGTGGAACCCGAACGCGATGCGGAAGGAGCGGAAACCGGCTTCTGTCTGGTCAGCATCGGGGAAGGCCGCAGGCTGGCGCAGCTTCTGCGCGTCGAGCGCGGGGAAATTGACATGTCCGAGCCGATGCGCTGCGTCATCGACACCACGAACGATCCCGCCGAAATCAGCCTTGACGAGAACGTCAACCGCGAGGACCTGCACCCCGCCGACGAGTTCGAGAAGTTCCACGAGCTTGCCGAAACGCGCGGATTGGGGCCGGAGGAAATCGCCGCCCGCTTCGGGGTGACCGCGACGGTGGTGCGGCAGCGGCTTCGCCTCGCCAATGTCAGCCCTCGGCTGATCCAGCTTTATCGCGACGGCGAATTGACCATGGACCAGTTGCAGGCGTTCGCCATCACGGACGATCACGACCGTCAGGAGCAGGTTTTCGATGGTCTGTCCTACAATCGCGATCCGTCTTTCATCCGCCGCGAACTGACGGACGGCCACGTCCCGGCCTCGGATCGCCGCGCCGCCTTCGTGGGCGCGGAAGCCTATTTGGAGGCAGGTGGGAGCATCGTCCGCGACCTGTTCACTGAGGATCGTGGCGGGTTCTTCGAGGACGCCGCGCTGCTGGACCGGCTGACCATCGAGAAGCTGGAAGCTGCCGCCGAGGAAATCCGCGAAGCGGAAGGCTGGAAGTGGGCAGAGGCCAGCATAAGCTTCGTCTATGCTTACAACATGCGCCGCATCTATCCCGAGCCGGTTGACCTGTCCGAGGACGATGATGCCACCCTCATCGCTGCGCACGAGGATTATGATACGCTCACCGAGAAGTATCAGGACGCGGACGAACTGCCGCCCGATGTGGATGAGCGGTTCGGGGAGCTTGAAGCCGAAATCGAGCGGCTCGAGGCCAAGCAGAGCGCTTATGTCCCCGAGGACGTGGCGCGGGCGGGCGTCTTCGTCGCCCTCGCTAGTGACGGCACCTTGCGCGTCGAGCGCGGTTTCATCCGGCCCGAGGACGAGGAACCGGAGGTGGACCCGGACGAGGCCGACGACGATGATGACGGCGTCCGCGTCAACGAGGACGGTGAAATCATCGAGGACGGCGGGGACGATCCCGCGCCCGACCCCGAGGACGAGGACGGCGGGGACGCGGGCAAGCCGATATCGGATGCTCTTGTCCGCGACCTTACCGCGCACCGGACCCTTGGCCTGCGTCTCGTCCTGGGTGAGCAGCCCGATATCGCACTTGTCGCCGTCACCCATGCCTTGGTGGCGCAGACCTACTATCGCGGAAGCGGGGAAGCCCATATCCTCGAAATCCGCCCGACGGGCAGCTATCTCGGCAGTTTCGCGGACGGCATTGACGATACGGCAGCAGCCAAGGCGCTGGCGGATCGTCACGAAGGATGGGCAGCGGACCTGCCCCGCGACATTGCGGAGCTTTGGGACTTCATCGCCGGGCTCGACCATGCCAGCGTCATGGCGCTGTTCGCCCATTGCGCTGCCCTGACCGTCAATGCCGTGCGGCAGCCTTGGGAGCGCAGGCCCCGGCAGGAGACGGCGGAGAGCTTGGCGACCGCCCTTGCCCTCGACATGACGGCGCACTGGACGCCCACGGTACGTGCCTATCTCGGGCGCGTGACGAAGGCGCATATTCTCGCCGCCGTCGAGGACGGGGTGAGTGCGGAAGCCGCCGAACGCATCAAGGACATGAAGAAGCTGCCGATGGCCGAAGCCGCCGAGCAGCTTCTTGCGGGAACCGGATGGCTCCCGCCGCTGATGCGCACGGCGCGGCCCGCGTGGCTTGACGCCGAGCCGGAGCAGGTTCCGGAGGACGAAGCCGAGCCGGACGGCGAGAACTTCACCATCGCCGCCGAATAACGCGCTGGCCGGGGCCTCGCGAGGTCCCAGCCTTCCTCCCCAGCACATCGAGGATTTTGCGGCCGCGCCCGTTCGGCGCGGCCGGTGACCTCGACCGCAGCACAGGAACCATGACCATGAAACACCATGCCGATATCCGGGCCATGCTGACCTGCATGGAGCGCGCGCGGGCGGAAACCGCCCGGCATCTTGGCACCGTCGAACGCCAGATCATCGCCCGTGCCGAACGCCTGACTGTGACCAGCCAAGCCAAGTCCCGTCAAAGTAGACACAGGCGGTCCAACAGCATGTGGACGCGGGCCGACGAGCGGATTTTTCAGGAGAACCTTGCCGCCATCCGCTTCGCACGTCGCGGCGAGATCGATGCGCTTTCGCGCAGCTGGCGCGGCAGGCGGGCGCAATCACTGCCTTTCGTATCCGGCACCGCATCAATAGCCCCGAGCGGGAGGACGCATGATGTCCCGGAGATTTTCCCGCACCGAACCCCTGATCCCCGACGATCTGCTCGCCAAACTCATCGAGAATGGCCGGCTGGCCGAGGAACGGGAGCAGTTCGATCCGTTCCCAGTGGTCAAGCTGTTTACCCCGGATGCCGGGGCGACATGGCTCATCACCGAAGCCCATGCCGAGGATGGCGATTTGAGGCCGTTCGGCGTGATGGATTTGGGTCTCGGCTGTCCCGAACTCGGCTATGCCATGCTCTCGGAAATCGAGGACGTTCGCGGCGGGCTCGGCCTGCCGGTCGAACGCGACCTGCATTTCCGGGCTGAATACCGGCTTAGCATATATGCCAAGCTCGCCAATCTCGGCGGCAGGATCGTCGCCTGAAATCTCCGATCCGGCGCGCTACGATCGTGCCGGATCGTCTCACTCTGCCGGGAGGCCGACGATGGTCCTGATGATGACCATGAGCGTGGTTCTGATCAGCGGGCTGGCCGTCTTTGCCTACATGCTCGCCACCTACGCGCTGCCCTTCGCGCTGGCGCTATGGGCCGGACGGCTTGCCCTAGAGACAGGCGCAGGCTGGATCGGCGCGCCCCTGATGCCACTGGTCGCCGGAGTGGCATCCTATTACGTGCTGGCGATCCTCTACGCTCCCCGATCCTGCGCTGGATCATCTCCGTGATCTTCACCGTGCCAGCAGCCATTGCAGGCTATGCGGTCGTCCACGGCATCATGGCCGAGGCCGTCCCATCCTCCATATGGCTGGAAATCTTTGCTCTCATCGGCGGCGGCGTCACCGGCGTCTCGGCCCTGATGCGCCTCGCAGCGCCACCCATGGCCAACGAATAGATCGGTAACGGTTTGTTGGGCGTCGCCCTTCGGGCCGGGCTCTAAGCACCGCCGCTGGCGGCTTTCGAAACCCCGTTCCGGGGCATCGCCCATGCGGGTCCGCGATCTCAGGACGCAAGGGACGGAGGCGAACATTTCGTATGGCAGGGGTTGTACCACTGGCTCGGTTCGCCGTTCGCGGCGACACTAGCCATTGCGATTTACGGTCTGCTGTGAAGCCTGAGACGTAGCGGGACATTCAGCTTGCGATCCCCATTGCTGCCGGTCTTCTACCGACGCAATTGTCGCCATTCACCGCGCTTCACCGATCATCCGGAACCTTCCGTCCGTTTCAATTCGCACTATGGGTAGACCGGGCCCGTGAACTGTTGGTCCGCTTCGGCACAGATTCGACCATTGCAGATACCTGCACAAGATGTATGGGGCGGAAATGCGCTTGCCAACTGCGCGCAGCCCGGTCCAGTCGGGGTTTATGGTTGGTTCGCGTTACAATCCCAAAGGAGGAGAGGCACGTTAGGTTGAAAGGCCCTCAACACTCGAGTACTTCTATTTTCAGGGGGCTAGCTTATGAAACTTGTCAGCGACTTCAAAGATTTTCTGACCGATACAGTCAACCTCAATCAAGCCCGCCTAGACCTGCTTGAAGTGCGGGTAGAAACCATCAAGGATTTTATCAGAGGCTCTGAATGGGAGCCGCGGATATCCACCTTCATCGAGCAGGGGTCTTGGGCGCACGACACCATCATTCGTCCTGTGGATGGGGGAGAATTCGACGCCGACCTTCTAGTGAAAGTGTACGCCATAGACGGTTGGAGCGCTGCCCAGTTCGTCAAGGAACTCGGGCGGATTTTCCTCGACAGCGGCAGGTACGGCGACAAGACGGTCGTCTATGACTACTGCGTCACGATCACATACGCGGACGACTGTAAGATCGACATTGCTCCCCTGGTTAGGGACCGCGAGTGCCAGGGTACCCTTGAGGTCTGCAACAAGCGCAAGGATGAGTTCGAAGAATCCCAGCCGGTCGAATACACGCGGTGGATGCGCGAAAAGAATGGCTACTCGGGCAACAACTCATTCCGCAAAGCCACCAGGCTGATCAAGTACATCAGAGACATCAAGAAGCGCTTTAGCTGCCAGTCCGTTCTTCTGACGACACTTATCGGTCACCGCATCGAGTGGTTCGACAAGGATTCCAGTGCGTTTTCGGATACGCCGAGCGCCCTACAGACGATCATGGGCCGCTTGGACGACTGGTTGCAGGCACGCCCGAACAAACCGCAGGTGCCTAATCCGGCGCTCCCATCCCAGGATTTTGCCGATCTCTGGAACGACACCCAGTATGCCAATTTCCGGAACTTCGTGAACAAGTACCGGAAATGGATCGACGAAGCGATCAACGCTACGACACGATCCGACAGCATCGAGAAATGGCGCAAAGTCTTCGGCGACGAGTTCGCCAAGGGTGAGAACGTGAAGAAGGCCGAGGCGTCCGCCATGCAGCGCACGAGCGCCTTGCTGATGGAAGGAGCTGCCCACCTCGACAGCCTCGTCGATAACGTGATCGACTTTGGCATCACCATACTTCCGTCCTGGTTCAAAACACCCGCACATATTCAGCCGCCACGCTGGCAACCTGCAGAATTTGTTTCCCGCAACGTGCAGGTATCTGCAGAATACGCCCGTCAGAAAACGGGTAGAGCCTATCTGATCAATTCTGGAGAGGCGCTGCCACCGCGGGGCGGCTTGTGGTTCACCGTGAGAGTCAACAAGTTCCAGATGGTGCCAGCTGATTGCTACGTTCGATGGCGCATCACCAATACTGGCGCAATTGCCATGGCCCTCAAGAAAGGACGGGGCGGCTTCGAACAGCCCACCGAGGGCAATCGTCGTTGGGAAGATTTGGAATATCGCGGCGTTCACATGGCCGAGGCATTCATCATCCGAAGAAACGATGATCGTTTGGTCGGCTTCAGCGAACCGTTCTATGTGGTAATCAGATAGATCGACGGGGACGCTGATGGCAACGATCGAAACGGTGAGCTACTGCAGGTCATGGTAAGAACAATTGCGGATGCGTTTCGTGTCCTTCGCAGCAATCTTGAAATCACCGACCTGCAGGAGCAGACGGTTGCGGGCCGTCAGAAAGCAATCCGCGAGGTTCTGGAGCGTGATTTCGACATCAAGGAAACGTTTCTCACGGGGTCATACCGCCGCAGCACCATGATCAGGCCACTTAAAGAGGCCGACGTCGATATCTTCATTGTCCTGGATGTGAAGTATTATCGTGAGGATGGAAAGAAGGCCCTGCTCGAGAGTATCAAGAAGTCGCTCCGCAAGACGTATACCAAAACGCCTGACATAAGGCCGGACGGTTCGGCCGTTACCATCACCTTCACCGATTTCAACGTCGACGTAGTGCCAGCCTTCTACCGCAAGGGTGGCGGTTACCTCATTCCTAGCCTTGAGCTCAACAAATGGATATCTACGGATCCGAAAAAGCATGTGGAGATTTGGACGGCAGCCAATAAGGCGCACAACAACGACCTCGTGCCATTGATAAAGATGATCAAGGGGTGGAATAAGAGCCGGGGTCTCTTCAAGTCCTTCCATCTGGAGGCGCTGATCCTGAAAGCTCTCGACGGCATCACGATCACTGATTACCCGTCTGGCATGCGCTACGTCTTCGACAAAGGCATTAAGTTGGTGCAGTACAAACTGGCTGATCCGGCCGGCTATAGCGACGACGTCGGGGCGCACGTGGATACGAAAGTCAAGATCCAGCTTCTGGTGGACCGTCTGACCTGGGCGCGGGATCGGGCGAAGGAAGCCGAAGCCATGACGGCAGGCGGCAACGTGGCGGGCGCAATCGAAAAGTGGGGTCTAATCCTGCCCTCTTATTTTCCTAGATATGGCTGACACCATGCAAAACCAGATTCCGGTCCGGCAGGACGAAGAGGCACAGCTGAAGCTACTGCGGGCGCGAACGCATACCTATACGGTTGCGACCCGCTTGATGGTGCTGCAGCTATGCCTGACGGTGCTAGTTCCAGTCGTGGGGGCAATCTGGGGCGCAGCTGATCCTCAAGTTAGGCCCTATTTCACCCTGCTGGCATTGATGGTGCTGCTCCTTGATCCGCTTTGGATCGACCAGCAGTACAAGGCAACTCTGAAACGTGCTGCGAAAATAGCGGAGCAGTTCGACTGTACCGTGCTGGAGATCGGATGGAACCCATTCGTGGTGGGCGATCGGGTCGAGGCCGAAGACATCCACCGCGCGGCGACAAAATACACGTCTGGTCACGACGACAGCCAGCTGACAGGCTGGTATCCGAAGGCCGCCGGCGGCGTTCCGCTCCACTTGGCACGGTTTATTTGCCAGAGGACCAATCTCCGATACGACAGCGAACTACGCCGGCATTACGCATCTATCTTGGCCGGTCTAGCGGTTGCCGTGGCTGCCATTGTCGTGGTGCTCGGAATCGTGCAGCAGCTCACTCTACAAGAATGGGTGTTGAATATTGCGCTGCTAAGCCCACTGCTCAGTTGGTCGATCAGGGAATTCTACCGACAGCGAGACACGGCGGACCAGCAGCAAGATCTCATGAAGTTTGCTAAAACGCTGTGGGAACGGTGCCTCGAAGAAGATGGCATTGAGAACGAAGCTACCGTCAAAGCACGGGAATTTCAGGATGCCATCTATGCACGTCGAGTGTCCAGCCCGCTGGTAATCCCCCTTGTCTACAAGTTCCTACGCCCTGGGTTAGAAGACGAGATGAATGAAGCTGCCAGCGACTTCTTGGCTCAATATCTGGAGAAAGTAGCAGCCAAGCCTAACGGCAGCTCTTAACAAAGGATGATTTGAATCGTGGCGACAGAAGTTAGGCGCGTTGCTTCGAAGTGCGGGTCCCCCAGATGGCCGCTTCCCAACTCTGCCGCTCAGAAGCGGACAGGCAGGAAGCCACCCATCTCAGTCATCCCCACTGGAAACCCGATCACGAGCAAAACGGCGAGATTGGGGCCGAAGCCCGACTGACTGGTTTGGGCGATGACCTGGAAAATCCCGCCGTTCGGGATCCGACCCAATTGTGGTCGTTGAGGATGTCTTGGGTGTTTGCTGGAAGCGGACATCGACCTAGTGTCTTGGAGGGCGTCAGAATCAGCCGGGGACGAGCTATGATCGAGAAGGTTTGTGCGCTGCCGTATCGCGAAACGTCAAGCGCGCTGGAGGTGTTGTCGTTCTTGCATCCCCTTGCAGGTCGCCAGTTCGTCAAGGGTACTCTAGAAACTTACGAGCAACCCGCAATTGGGGCCGAACGTGAGCTGAGAGAGGAAAGTGGTCTATCCATTGCGGCGAGCCCAATCTTGTTGGGCCGAGACGTGATAGGATTTCCTCCCGTCCCTTGGCACTTTTATGCATTCGAGACCACAGATCTTCCCGATGTATCGAATCACTGGACGGAAGACGGGGGTGGCCTCTTGTTCTCGTTTTTCTGGCATCCACTCGACAGAGACCTCAATGGTGAATGGCACCCGATCTTCCATCAAGCATATCGGACGATCCGGGCGTCCCTGCCACTCATCGTTCGTTCAGATGATCGCGCTTGAATTCAATGGCCACCGTAGCCGGTCGGTAGCCGACCCCATTCCGGTCGTTCACTGTCGAAATACGAAATCCTGAAAACGTCCGTTGGTCAGCTCACCGGCAAAGGATGACAGCGGACCCCGAGAGCAGGCACGATCAGGGGCCCGAGTGAGGAGCCGGGAGTTAGCCGCCTAGCGTTCTCCGGTCCCGCTTCGGTAGAAATTAACCGGCTTTAGCAAGCTAAGGAACCAAGCCCTCGCGGACAGCCTTGGTGGTCCATCCCCACCAGGTCAGCTGATCAAGCATAGCCATTTAGAATGCGCTCGCCCTCTGCCTGAGGTGTGATGCCCGGGCGAGTAGTATCGCGGCGTATCCGCCATGCACCGAGCCGATCGGATTGAAGACCTTGCGAGACGGCGAGCCTTCGAACACATCCGCGCTCCAGCTCGACAAGAGCTAACTCAAGGGTCTCACCGATTGGCGGATGGACATTGGCCTCCATGAGGGCGGCAAGCTGATGGTGGCCGTCGAGGCCAGCGTCGTCGTCAAGGATGTTCATGCCGCGGGTCTTTTCTGTGTCGGCACGGCCGGGTCGGGCAGCTTTCTTTCGTCGATCCAGGCTCGCGTCTCAGACAGAACTTCGTCGGATAGCGAAGGATCGTCGATTGATCGGGCGAGGATAAGGGCGCCGACCATCGCCGACCAATTGCCTATCGCTGCCCGGCGGCGCTTGGCGGCATCGGTCCCAGGCATGATGTCAGAAAGAGTGTCGATCTGCGCGGTGAGAACCTGGCTCATGGATGCGCGGGCTTCGGGGGCCTGTTGCCGCATAAGACCCGCCAGGGCGGCCATAGGGCAGCCTAGCTCAGGATGGTCGCGATGGGGCGCCGAGAGATACGTGTTGACCCAAGAGCTGAGATCGTCGGTCGCTGATTGGCTGCCAGCTGTGTGAGCGATGGTTTGGGCGACCAGATCATCCTTTGATCGGAAATGCCCGTAAAAGCCGCCATGGGTCATGCCGGCGGCCTGCATCACTTCCGCGACGCTCACCGCGTCGAATCCCTTCTCGCGGAACAGGCGTCCTGCTTCGCTCAGGATGCGGCTGCGGTTCTGCGCCTTCTGCTCCTGGCTCACTTTCATTTCTGTTGGTCTCCGTGCGGCATTGACATTTTGATGATGGCCATCATATTTGGGGTCATTGATGACATCTGTCATGAATATAGTTCCGACGCCGCGAAAGGGCAATGCCATGACCACCAACCCCTCCGTCCTCATTACCGGCGCCTCTACCGGCATCGGTGCGGCCTATGCCGAGCGCTTCGCGCGGCGCGGGCACGATCTGGTGCTCGTCGCCCGCAACGCGGCGCGAATGGAGACACTGGCGGATCGGTTGCGGGCCGAGACCCACATCACGATCGACATCGTTGCGGCGGACCTCGTCAATCCGGAGGAGCGGGCAACCGTAGAGGCGCGCTTGCGCGAAGATGCGCGGATCGGGATTCTCATCAACAACGCCGGCGCGAGCCTGGGCGGCAGCTTCGTCCAGCAGACCGCGGACGATATCGATCGGCTGGTGGCGCTCAACACGACGGCCCTGGTGCGGCTCGCGCGCGCCGCCGCCCCGCGCCTTGCGCAAGCAGGCGAAGGCGCGATCGTGAACATCGGGTCGGCGGTCGGCTTGGCGCCGGAATATGGCATGCCGGTCTATGGCGCGACCAAGGCTTTCGTCCTGCACCTGTCGCAGGCGCTGAGCCTCCAGCTTGGCCCCCAGGGCGTCTATGTCCAGGCTGTGCTTCCGGCGGCGACCCGCACCGAAATCTGGGGCCATGCCGGGGTCGATGTCGACACCTTGCCGGCGGTGATGGAAGTGGACGACCTGGTCGATGCGGCGCTCGTCGGATTCGATCGCCGCGAAGCCGTCACCATCCCGCCCCTGCACGATGTCGGACAATGGGATGCCTTCGAGGCGGCACGGCAATCGATGATCTCCGGCTTTGGGCAGTCCCGGCCGGCCGATCGCTATCGCGCTGGCGCCTGAGACACATTCAAGACCCCAACTCCTCGGTACAGAAAACAGATAAAAATGACCGATACAGACTTGTTCAGTTCCTACGACCTCGGCGGCATAACGCTTGCAAACCGCATCGTCATGGCGCCGCTGACGCGCAACCGCGCCGGCGAAGGCCTCGTGCCGAGCCAGTTTGCGGCGGACTATTATGCCCAGCGCGCGAGCGCCGGCCTCATCATCACCGAGGCGACGCAGGTCTCGAAGCAGGCGCAAGGCTATCAGGACACGCCCGGTGTCTACACGCCGGAGCAGATCGCAGGCTGGCGCAAGGTGACCGACGCGGTTCATGCCAAGGGCGGTCGTATCTTCGTCCAGCTCTGGCATGTCGGCCGCGTTAGCCATGTCGATCTTCATGGCGGCGAAGCACCGGTCGCGCCCTCGGCCATCCGCGCCGTGACCAAGACATTCGTGAACAACGGTTTCGCCGATGTGTCGGAGCCGCGTGCCCTGGAGCTGGAGGAGATTCCGGGCATCATCGAGGATTTCCGCAAGGCTGCCGCCAACGCGATCGAGGCCGGGTTCGACGGAGTGGAGGTGCATGGCGCGAACGGCTATCTGCTCGACCAGTTCCTGCGCGAAACCGCCAACGTCCGCACTGACGCCTATGGCGGTTCGACCGAGAACCGCGCCCGGCTACTGATCGAAGTGACGGCCGCAGTGGCGAGCGAGATCGGCGCGCATCGCACGGGCGTCCGCCTCTCCCCGGTGTCGCCGGCGAATGGCACCGTACCGTCAGGCAATGAGCAACCGCAGTTCAACCACGTCGTGGAAGCACTCGACGGGCTCGGCATCGCCTATATCCATGTCGTGGAGGGTGCGACCGGGGGCCCACGCGATGCGACGCCGTTCGATTTCGATGCGCTGCGGCAGCGCTTCCGCAACGTCTACATCGCCAACAACGGCTATGACCTTGAGCTGGCGAAGTCGCGTCTCAGCGAAGGCAAGGCCGACCTGTTCGCGTTCGGCCATCACTTCATCGCCAATCCCGATCTGGTCGAACGACTAAAAAGTGGCACTCCGCTCGCCCAGATGAACCCAGCCACGATCTATGGCGGCGGCGCGGAGGGCTACACCGATTATCCCGCGTTCTCCGCCGAGGCGACCGCCGCCTGAGCAGGCGGTCGTCAAACCCATCGAAGGAAGGATTTTGCAATCTCGAGCAACAGCCATCTCACCGCACCCACCCAGTTCGTCGAGGCGAACGGCATCCGCTACGCTTATCGCCGCTTCGGCGCCACGAACGGCACGCCTCTCGTGTTCCTCCAGCATTTTCGGGGCGGGATGGACAATTGGGACCCGCTGGTCACCGACGGTCTCGCCGCCGACCGGCCGGTGATCCTGTTCAACTATGCGGGCGTTGCCAGTTCCACCGGCGAGAACGCGACGACGGTCGACGGCATGGCCGATCATGTCGCGATCTTCGTGAAAGCGCTTGGCCTCACCATCGTCGACGTGCTCGGCTTTTCGATCGGCGGCTTCGTCGCACAGAGCTTGGCCCATCGCTATCCGGACCTTGTGCGCAGGCTGGTCCTTGTCGGCACCGGGCCGCGCAATGGCGAGATCAATCCCGATCCAAAGGTCTTGCAGGTGGCGGGCAATCCCATGCCGGCGGAAGACGACTTCCTGTACCTGTTCTTCTCGCCCTCGGAAGTGAGTCAGGCGGCAGGCCGTGCCTTCTGGGCGCGTCGCCACGAACGGCAGGACCAGGATCCACCGTCCTCGCTCGAAACCCTCAAGGCGCAGGCCGCCGCGATTGGCGAATGGCGCGAACCGCGTGGCGAACGCCACGCCTATCTCAAGGAAATCCGCCAGCCGACGCTGGTGGTCAACGGCCATGACGACATCATGGTGCCGACGATCAACTCCTTCCACCTGCAGCAGCACATCCCGAATGCGCAGCTGATCGTCTATCCCGACTCCGGCCATGGATCGCAATTCCAGTATCCCGATTTGTTCGTGGCACATACCAGCCTGTTCCTGGACAAGGCCTGAAACTGGGCCGGAGACAGGTGCAGCGTCGAGGTTTGGCCTGGCGCTGCGCTTCGATCCTCGATGCAACCCGACCAACGCCTTCTGCCTCCGCATGCGCGCGGTGATCAGCGGCCGAAAAAAGAGGATAGCGCAATGACTTTCAAAGCACTTGTGGCCACGCGGGAGAATGAAGCGCTCTCGACGAAGGTGACCGACTTCGACGACGCCGATCTGATGCCGGGCGACGTCACGGTATCGGTCGACTATTCGACCGTGAACTACAAGGACGCGGGCGCGCTGAGCGGCCGGATCGACGTCATCAAGCAGTTTCCGCTGATCCCGGGCATCGATCTTGCCGGTACGGTGGAAGCCTCGTCCTATCCCGGCATCGCGGTGGGCGACAAGGTCGTCGCGAACAGTTGGGGCCTCAGCCAGACCCACCACGGCGGCTATGCTCAGAAGGCGCGGCTGAGCGGCGAATGGCTGGTTAAGGTCCCAAAACCGTTTTCAACGAAGGACGCCATGGCAATCGGCACGGCCGGTTACACAGCCATGCTGTGCGTGCTGGCCCTCGAACATGGCGGCATCACGCCCGATCGCGGCGATATCATCGTCACGGGTGCCAATGGCGGGGTCGGATCGATCGCGATAGCGCTCCTCTCCGATCTCGGCTACCGCGTGGTCGCCTCGACCGGCCGTCTCGAAGAAGCTGACTATCTGCGCGAACTCGGTGCGGCCGAAGTCATCGATCGCCATACGCTTTCGGAGCCAGGAAAGCCAGTCGCGAGCGAACGCTGGGCCGGTGCGGTGGACTCCGTGGGTAGTCATACGCTGGCGAATGTGCTGGCCCAGACCCGATATCGGGGCGTCGTGACGGCGTGTGGTCTGGCCCAGGGCCTCGATCTGCCCGCAACCGTCCTGCCTTTCATCCTGCGCAATGTCACGCTTGCCGGCATCGATTCCGTCAACGCGCCGCAGGAGGTCCGCATGAAGGCATGGTCGCGTCTGGCCCGTGACCTCGATCTCAGCAAGCTCGCACGCACGACGACGGTGGTCGGCCTCGCCGACGTGCCCGATATCGCGAGGCGCGTCCTGGAAGGCAAGATTCAGGGGCGCACCGTCGTCGACGTCAACGCCTGAGGATCCCGTCGGGATTCTCGAACCGGTGAGAGAAACAGCATGAAGGCCTTCATCCTCAACCGATACGGCAAGAAACAGGCGTTGCGTCTCGGCGACATACCCGAACCTGTGACCGGTCCCGACGACGTGCTGGTCGAGGTTGAGGCTGCCGGTCTCAACCAGCTTGACTCCAAGATCCGGGACGGCGCGTTCAAGCCGATCCTTCGGTACAAGCCGCCGCTCGTGCTTGGCCATGACCTGGCCGGCGCCGTAATCAGCGTCGGGGCAAATGTGCGGCGCTTCAAGCCAGGGGACGCTGTCTATGCCCGCCCCCGCGACGGGCAGATCGGCACCTATGCCGAACGCATCGCCGTCAACGAAGCCGATCTCGCGCTCAAGCCTGCCAATCTGTCGATGACAGAAGCCGCGTCGATCCCGCTGGTGGGGCTAACCGCCTGGCAGGTGCTGGTCGAGCGAGCACGGATCAAGCCGGGGCATAAAGTGCTGATCCATGCCGGGTCGGGCGGCGTCGGGACCTTCGCCATCCAGCTCGCCAAGCATCTCGGCGCCACCGTCGCGACGACAGCCAGCGCCGCCAACGCCGGCATGGTGAAGGCACTGGGCGCCGACATCGTCATCGACTATCGCATCCAGAAGTTCGAGGAAGAGCTGTCGGGCTACGACCTTGTCCTCCACAGCCTCGATGCCCAGACGCTGGAAAAATCGCTCAAAATTCTGAAGCCTGGCGGCAAGCTGATTTCCATCTCCGGCCCACCCGATCCCGCCTTTGCCCGCGCGCAGGGTCTGAATGCGGTACTTCGGCTCGTGCTGCGCCTGATGAGCGCGGGAATCCGGCGCAAGGCGAAGCGCGCGGGCATCGACTATTCTTTCCTCTTCATGCGCGCAGATGGTGAGCAGCTCGAACGGATCGCCAAGCTCATCGAAGACGGCACGATCCGCCCGGTCATCGATCGCGTCTTTCCCTTCGGGCAGTTGAACGAAGCCCTCGCCTACATCGACACTGGACGCGCCAAGGGCAAGGTCGTCGTCACCATGAAGTGACGCGATCGCCCACAAGCCCAGGGAGCATGGCTCCCGCTCCACACCGCCACAATACCATCAGTCAGGAGACGATGATGCCCGTATTCAAAGCCCACATCCCCGCTGGTCGCTTCTCGAGCGAGCAGAAGCGCGCGATTGCTGATGCGCTCAACCAGTCCCTTGTGCAAGGCCTTGGCATTCCAGAGCGCGATCGGTTCATCATCCTGAGTGAGCATGGGCCGGATGAGCTGTTCATCGATCCAACCTTCATGGATATGAAGCGCGATCCAGCAAGCGCGATGATCATCACCGTCCTCGTGGGTGCCCACCGCCCGATCGAGGACAAGCAGAAACTGGCGGCCGCCATCAACCGCCTCGTTGTCGAAGCCGTCGACGTGTCGCCCGACGATATTTTCATTGCGATCATTCCCGTGCCGAACGAAAACTTTTCATTCGGCAAGGGCGAGCTTCAAGTGGCGGATGGCGTCCCACGTTGGTAGGCCCTGCGGCAACATGGCGATGTGCGACGGGGACAGACGACGGACGGCGACTGCAATGCTGCCGTCGATCGCCCGGCCACTGGGGCTCCAGCGCGATATAATCGGCAGTACAAAACTAGAAGAAAGGAACCTATAACGTGATCCATGAGCGCCGAGTTTATCATGCGGCACCCAAGAAGGTGGGGCAGGTGGTCCAGCGGTTCGAAAAGCACACTCTCCCGGCATTCGAACGAGCAGGCATCAGAGCGATAGCAGCGTGGACGGTAATGGTCGGCCAAGCCAATGATCAATTTGTATACGTGCTCGAGTGGGAGAGCCTAGCTGAGCGGGAGCAAAAATGGGTGGCCTTCACGCAGGATGAAGAGTTTCAACGTGCGTGGGCCGAAACCGACAAGGATGGTCCTTTGGTTCGATACGCATCCAATGAGTTCCTGGTGCCGGTGCTCAACAAGCTATCCAAGTAGAACATCGAGATGGCGTCTCCGATCTTTTCCGAGTGTTGGCTGGCTGAACGTCATGGGTGGATGGCTGCTTACATCACATGGTTGCCTAAAAGCGGACAGTCCGAAAACCTCCCCAATTAGACGTTCGCCGCACGGCAGAGCCCCGCTGACGCGGGGCTCCACCCTTGGGCCCGTGTCACTCGGCGGCGCGGCGGCGGGACCAGACCAGCGTCCGACCCTCGGTCTCGGCCGCTGTCAGGCTCGCATAGACCGCAGCCGGGAAGGTGGGGTCGTCGAGCTTGACCGGAACCAGCCTTGCCCCGCTCAGAGGTCTTTTTCCATTCATCACCGACCCGTCGACCCCGGCGAAGATGCGGAAATCCGGTCCCTGTAGTTGCCGCCCAGACAACTCGGCGTGTCCAACTTTTATCGCCTTGACATTGAGATTGCTGGCGCCCGCCGGGCGGGAGCCGGCATAGCCATTCCCGGCTTGGGAGAAAGTCTCACATCCGATGCCAGCCATGTCGCGATGTCCTTCTTCTGATCGGGCCGCGCCCATCACGTCCTCGATTGCGCTGGGGTCTGACCGACGACCGGCCGGGCAAGAAGCCCAGCCTCGATCTTGTTCCCGCAACGTCCACGATCAGCTTTTTTCCGCCGCCGGCCCGAGGGTCGGCTTTGCATCGCGAGGCAAAAAAGCCGCTCGCGGCCGCCTTCCACGTTGTTCCAGCCCCCAGGGGGTGCGGGCCGATCGTCCCCGGTCTGTTCGACTCCATCGAGGACGCGATGGGCGCGGCCCGATCAGGAAAAGGACATCACGACATGGCTACCATCGGCACTTTCACCCGCTCCGCGAACGGCTACACCGGCTCGGTCAAGACCCTCAACCTCAATGTCAAGGCGGTGAAGTTCGTCCCCGCCGAAGGCGATAACGACAAGGGACCGGACTTCCGCATCACGGCCAACGGCACCGAGTTCGGCGCCGCCTGGAAGCAGACCTCCGGCAAGGGCAACGACTACCTCTCGGTCAAGCTCGACGACCCCAGCTTCCCTGCTCCGATCTATGCGAGCCTGGTCGAGACCGAGGGCGAGGACCTGGCCCTGATCTGGTCCCGCCGCCGCGCCACCGAGTGACACCGGCCCAAGGGTGGAGCCCTGCGTCAGCGGGGCTTTGCCATGCTCATGTCCGCCGTCGTGAAGATACTGTCTCGAAGGGGTTACTGGCCGTTGTCCGCCTAAGAGCCGGATAACGTCGTCGCAGCGCATTCGGACACACTCAGAGTCCGGAGGACCGCAGCGGCCGGACCTTCATGTCCCAAATACGGAGGAGCCGAGAGGGATGCAGGATCTTCCCATTGGAAGAAACCGCCCGTAGGCAAGAAACAACCTTAACGAACGCGTGCAGATATAGAGAAGGTTCGTGGTTTGTATGTCACCCGGTTGAGCCATGACCACGAGGCGCGCAGCCTTCTGTCAACCTCATGATGATCGCGCACCAATATCTCAGCCAAGTCCACACGGCGGAAAAGCTCAGCGACCTGTTGCGGATTGTCCAGTGTCGCCAAGGGAACTTCCTTGTTCGGATTGTTGTCGGCGACAGGGTCGGGGTGCCCACCGTGCCCGAAGGCTTTGCTCAGATGTTTGTAGAGAGCCGGAAATCTCCGGAAGTCCCCATGATGAGTGCCATCGATGATGCCGATACGCCCACCTGGTTGCAGCAATCCGCTCCAGTGCTTTAGCGCGTCTTCGGGGGACGGTAAGGTCCAGAGCACGTTTCGCCCGATGATCGCATCTACCTCTCCATGTTGAAGGGGGAGAGCGCAGGCGTCCCCTTGTCGCACTTGAGCATCCGGCCACGGGGCAAGGGATTGCTTTGCCCGTTCAACCATTGCCGGTGCAAAGTCGATGGCGATCACCTCGTAGCCAAGAGAGGCGGCAAGAACCGCTATCATTCCGGAACCGGTCCCCACATCAGCAACGCGCCGTACCGGGCGTTGTCCAGATGATGGCGTTAGCAGCATGGACACGATCTCCCGCCATGCCCCTTCTGCATCGAAACCATCGGGTGCGCGCCTTATCCAATCGAAAGTCCGGGCACGGTCATTCCAATATCGTTGTAAGCGTTCATTCAACGGGCGAGTTTGCTCAATCACAGCAGTAAACCTTCGATAAGTCAGTGTTCTCGGTGGACGCTTATTATGCTTGTGAGCCTCAGCACCTTTGTTATCCCATGACAAAAGCGGGGCGAGCGCGCCCTTCCACGTGCACTTTGAGAAAAGGTGTTCCGAACACCTTTTCCAATGTCTCCGGAGCCATTGCCTTGTCGGTCTCGTTGAGAACCACCAATTCTCCCCGGTTCAGTATTCCAACGCGATCACAGAAGGCCGAAGCCAGGTTCAGGTCATGCAGAATTGTCAGGACACCGCAGCCTTCAGCGGCCAGGTTCCGGGCAAGCTCGAGAACCTGCCGCTGATGGAGGGGATCAAGGCTGGCCGTCGGCTCATCCAGAAGCAGAAAAGTCGTTTCCTGCGCGAGAGCGCGGGCCAGAGTGACGCGCGAACGCTCACCGCCCGACAGAGTTGGATAGATGCGATCCGCGAATTTGGCGGTATCGGTGCGATGAAGACATTGATGAACGACCTCATAGTCACGCATCGTCTCGCCATTGCGCCCGATATGCGCATGTCGGCCCATCAGGACAATATCCCAGGACCGGAAGCCAAACGACGTGTTGGAGTTCTGAGGCATGACGGCGCGGTGCCGAGCTTGCTCCTTTAGGCGGATATCCCGAATGTCTTGGGCAAGCAAGCGGACCTCTCCCGAGGTTGGGACAAGCTCGCCACTCAGCGCACGCAGAAGTGTCGTCTTGCCCGAGCCATTGGGTCCGAGAAGGCCAAGAACCTCACCCCGCCGCACATCGAGGGACACTTGGCGCAGCAGGGCTCGACCATCGATCGTCAGCGATATGTTGTGCGCGACAAGGCTCATGGCAAGCTTCCTTGCTGACGTTGCATCCGCCACACGAGATATAGAAAGAACGGTCCGCCAATAAGGGCCGTCACAAAGCCCAAAGGAAGCTGAGTGGGCGCAACGATCGTCCTGCCCAACAGGTCGGCTACCGTTACCAATATAGCTCCCCCAATCATGCTGCCAGGAATGAGCGTACGATTGTCCGGACCGATAATGGCCCGCATGATGTGAGGCACGACCAGCCCAACGAATGGCACGACACCGGCGGCGGCGACACTGGCGCCGGTCGCAAGAGCGACGCCGAAAATGCAGACGATGCGAACACATTCAGTTTCGACGCCGAGGTTTCGTGCCTCCGCCTCGCCAAGGATCATAAGATTCAATGAGCGCACATTGATCATCAGTGGGATCATAGAAACTGCCATCAGGGGAACAGCGAACGTAAGCGTCCCCCATGTGGCTCCGCTCACCGATCCCATGAGCCAGAACACGATGCTCTGAAGTTGCGCCTCATTGGAAAGCGCCTGCAGAAGATTCAAAAGTGCGCCGGCTATGGCATTGATGGCAATACCTGCGAGCAGCAGCGTCGTCACTTCCGTTCGACCGCGGCGCCGGGCAAAACCATAGACGACGGTCGTTGCGGCGAGCGCGCCGACAAAGGCCGAGAGGGGCATTCCCAAACGGCTCATGGCTGCAAATCCAAGGACGAGGGAACTTGCCGCTCCAACCGCCGCACCGCCGGATATGCCAATCACCGAAGGGCTGGCCAGCGGGTTGCGGAACACGGCCTGTGTGATGCCACCGCACGCACCAAGAGATGCCCCGACAGCAGCGGCGAGCAATAGACGGGGTAGGCGAATGGTGAGAAGAACCGACGCTTCCCGCGAGGTAAACGCAAATGTGGCGTCAAGACCGAGCCTGTCGGCAAGGATGCCGATTATGGCTTCGACTGAAATATCGAATGCGCCTTGCGTAAGCGAAAGCGTTGCCAGACCAACCAATAGCGCACTGAGCAGCAGCAAGATCAACCACCGACGCGAGGCTTCCCGAGTATATGGATTAGGGACCGGGCGGTCCGTAACCGGCCCAGCCCCCACCTGATCTGTCGACGGCATCAGTTTCCTTCGCCATCCGGATAGAGTACTTTCGCCAGGTCAAGGGCTGCGGCGGCAAGATGGGGCGTAGACCCGTAAACGACCGTGACAGGGGCGAGGTAGAACGCCTCGTTTTGAGCGGCGGGCGTATCGGCAACGCCGGGCAGCGACAGGAAAACCGACATCGGATCGGTGTCCGACAGTTCATTGAAGATGCGCTCGCCGACGACGATGACGTCAGGTTCCAGCGCCACCAAACCCTCGGGCGTCAGTTCGTGGAAGGCTTCCGGACCCAATTCGGCGGCAACGTTCTGTGCTCCGGCCATGCGGATCACGAGATCATATGGAGACCCGGGACCCTGCGCGAACATCTTGCCGCCCACGCTGAACGCGCCGAGCGCCAACACGCGGCTGGGTTCGGACCCTGCCGCGATTTGGCTCGCTTCCTCGGCCTCGCTCTCCATTCGTGCCACTATTTCGGCCCCCCGCTCATCGAGCGCAAGCGCGTCGGCGGTGAGCTGAACGAATTCCTGCATGATATCCAGTTCGTAAACGCCGCCATGCCTGGCGAGCAGCCCGTCCTGGGGCAGCACCAAAACGGCCACTCCCGCTTCGCGCAATTGTTCGACCACCGAGAGGTTGCCCCCGGAGAGGCCGAGATGGCGATCCACGATCAGCACCAGGTCGGGTTCAACGCTCAGGATGCCTTCGGCTTCCAACTCGCTATATGTGCCGATCTCGGGAACACTCTCTACGTCCTCCTTTGGGTCATCGACGAACCTGGTGCGGCCAACGACCCTGTCATAGGCTCCCAGCGCCGAGACCAGGCTGCTGGTAATTTGATGGACAACAAAAATTCGATCCGCCGAATTAATAACCGTTTCGGCGCCAAGGCTGTCCGTGATCGTTCTTGGATAATCCGATTCCTGCGCCAGCAGCGGAGATGAAAGTGCCGCAAACATTAACCCCAGGCCAAACAGGCCTTTCAAAACAAACCGCATCCAATGCCTCCAGCCTGTGTCTCGGGGGTATCCCCCACAACGTGGCGCATAGTTTCAAATATGATGATTTTTATCAAGATATTTAAAGGGTGAAGGGTACGGCTTGGGACTGCCAAGTTTGCTCATGTCCGCCGCGTTCAAATGATACGGTGAGCTGCGCTCCTGTTCGTTGTGATCGGCCACGGCTGGCGCCTTGCCGATCCCGAGGGGAAGCCAAGGGGTCTTACCCCTTTCTCCCCTCAAACGCCGCCTGCGCACTGGCAGGCCCGCCGTCTCGCAGAACGGTCGGAACCGTCATGCTTCCGATCCTCACCATTCCGTCCCGCTCACCCTGGCAGGCCGGCCATGCTCGCCGGCATTTGTCCCCTCCCATCCCCGCGCGCTCACGCGCCCCCGGGAGGCATGTCGGGGGACATGCCTCCGGCAGTAACGGGAAAGGACAGAACAATGAACACCATGACCATCAATTCCAGCCAGCCGGTCACCAAGGGTTTCCGCGTGGATATCTCGCGCGGCCAGAATATCGGGCGCGTGTCGTCGGAGTGGTTTTCGCGGCCCGATGATGAGCGCTATTTGAGCCTGACGGAGCTTTACGACGCCGTGAAATCCCGCGCGGATCGCGCCAAAGCCCGCACCGTGGAGAGCCGCGCCGTGCGCGTGGAAGCCGGCCGCGACGATGCAGAGCGGCTTTCGCTTATCGTCCCGGGACAGGAGCAGCCCATCGCCCCGACGCATTGGAGCTTTGGCCAGCTTTGCAGCCTTGTCGGAGCCCCGGCATCCTATATGCGCCAGCTTCCCGCACCGCTGGCGGGCATCAACGTGCAGCATGGCCTATTAAGCCATCGCGGCGAACTAGTGAAGACGCTGGAAACCGATGATGGCCGGGCTGAGCTTCGCGCCGTGACCGGCCCCGATTATGGCCGCATCTGGGACCATGAGCTTGTCGCCGCCGTGATGAAGATCGCGGGGAACGGAACCGGCGATACCATGTGGAAGGTGCCTGGCGTTCTGGATTGGGCGACCATGACCCATAATCCTTTCGTGGACATCACCAAGGACACAACCACCCTTTATGCCAGCGACCGCGACGTGTTCCTGTTCTTGGTGGACGATGCGCACCCCATCGAAGCGGGACGCCTGCCGAACGGCGAGCCGGACCTTTATTTCCGGGGATTTTATTGCTGGAATAGCGAAGTCGGCAGCAAGACGCTGGGCATCGCCTCATTCTATCTGCGCGCCGTGTGCATGAACCGCAATCTTTGGGGCGTGGAAGGGTTCGAGGAAATCACCATCCGGCACAGCAAGTTTGCCGCGCAGCGCTTCGCCTATGAGGCCGCGCCCGCGTTGACCAGCTTTGCCAATTCCAGCCCCGCGCCATTCGTGGCCGGGATCAAGGCGGCGCGAGAGCGGATCGTCGCCCGCACCGACGAGGACCGGGAGAGCTTTTTGCGCAAGCGCGGTTTCTCAAAGGCCGAGACTGGCAAGATCATCGAAACCGTGTTGCAGGAGGAAGGACGCCCGCCCGAATCCATCTTCGATTTCGTGGCCGGGATGACCGCCCATGCCCGGAACAAGCCGCATCAGGATACGCGGCTCGAATTGGAAGGGAAGGCCAAGACCCTGCTGGAAAAGGCCGGCTAACGAGACAGCGGGGCGCAGTTGGAGGTCGGCAGCGCCCCGCATCGGTTCATGGTTTTCGGACCTGCCATGAAAATTCGCCGATCCGCAAATGCGGATCGGCCCCGCGGCCGTGCCTTGGGGACGGCCGCCGCTCGCCGGGCTGCGCCCGGCTCGCGTGTCGACAGATCGAATTGAACGAAGGGCCGGCAGGAGGGGGAAGGAAACATCACGTACGTCACATCAGGAGCCGGATTGCTCGGGCGTACGCTTGAGCAGGTCTGCCGCTTCCACGCCCAGGACTGCGGCCAGCCTGTCCACCACATCGATGCTGGCGCCATAAACGCATCGCTCCAACGAGCTGATATAGGTCCGATCGACCTCGGCACGATGCGCCAATTCCTCCTGCGACAGTCCACGCGCCAGACGCAGGGTTTTCAGGTTCTGCGCGAAAACGTCCCTTATGCCCATGTGCGAAAGGGAACGTCTTGTCGAGAATTCCACTACGGAGTATTCTCGACAAATGTCCTGAATCTTGCTGCTTCATGGGGAGAGCAATGGAGTCTCAATGCGACGATTCTGGTTTCTGCGGGAAAGATTCGGCGCCAGTGTCAATTCGTTTCCTTATAGAAACAGGAAGTAATTCCGTCACATTGTTGTAATTGTCATAGTCGGGAAGCGTGAGCGCGATAGATCGAGACTATCGCCACAGGCCGCAAACCCGGTTGCCTGAGAGGTGGATCGGACGCATTTTGCGCCAGCACCTGCTCTGATTTGGGGATATTCGCGATGGCTAAGCCAAAACCCGAAAGAGAACCCGAGATCGCCGACGCCCCCGTTTTCACCGACAGACTGACGGACTACGATTATCGCCTGATGATCGTCTATCTCCGCCTGCTCGATGCCGAGGCGGATGGGGCGGACTGGACGGAAGCCGCCAGAATCGTTCTCAGAATCGATCCGGACGCCGAACCCGAACGCGCATTGCATGCACATGAAACCCACCTGGCGCGTGCGCACTGGATGACGCGGCAGGGCTATCGCCACCTGCTCCGGGCGGCACGCACCCACTGACCCTCATTCCGATGCTGCCCTGTCGCGGCATCGGGACACAGGAACGAGCCCTATCCGGATATAGCCGGCGATGATCTATGCCCGGCGGATCGCCGCACCATAATCGAGCACTTCCCCGCTTTCGGCGGGTCGGGGGAGGAGGCGATCATGACAACAGCAAGGGATTGGCGGTCTTCCGCGTCCACGGATTATTTCGAGGGGCTCGACCTCGAACAACTGGCATTCGAGTTCGTTTCGCGGGATCTACGGTTCAGGAAGCAACGCGCCGCGCTCGACCGTCAGGTTGACCGGGGGTGGATCGACAAGGCGGAGGCCGTGCGCAGATTGCGCGAGTCCTGGGGATTGTCCTTTCGACGCGAGCGATCCATCCCTGCCGGTTCTCTGGGAACCGCATCTCTTACCTAGTGTAGTGCTGATCGTTCCGGCCCCGCCCGGCTTCGCGGAGGCTCGCGCGCTCCCGGTCGACGGCCTGCCTGATCTTCTCGCACGGTCCGACGACGGCGATGGCTGCTCCGCCATCCTCATCGATATCCACGGACCACACCGATTGCGGATCGAGCACGGCGCGGACGCGACGGGTTGGGCCTATGTCATTCCTGACGATCCCTGGCGGATGTTGCGCCTGCATGCCCTTCATCGTCTGCTTCTCAAGCTGGCTGGCCTGCCGACCGGCATGCCGCCTCCCATGCCGGGGCTCACGCCATACAGGCTTCATCGCCTCGCCTTGGCGCTGCGCGCACTGGATGGCGAGGAAGACGGCGCCAGCCGGCGCGAGATCGGTGCCGTCCTCTTTGCGGGGGAAGCACGAGGCATCACCGCCCATGACTGGAAAAGCTCGGGCCTGCGCAAGAAGGTCGCGCGTCTGATCCGCCTGGGGCGCGTCATGCGCGGGGGCGGCTATCGCCACCTGCTCACCCGGAGTTTTGACCGTATCCGCTGGAATTGACCCGGCACATCGGCTCATGCCGGACCGCTTCGCAAGGGGGACAATTTTCGGGGCTCTTTTTACCTCAAGGTTGGGACTCCCCCCTCTGCCTCTTTCTCCGACAGGCTTGCCGTCGATCAGCGCCGCTACCCCGAAGCGGACTGCCAGAGCGACGGAGCCCGACCATGGCCGATACCCTGCCTCCCATTCTGCCGCGCTACCTGCGCACACCAGACGCCGCACGCCTTCTCGCTATCTCGCCGCGCACCCTCGAAAAGCACCGGGTGTTCGGCACCGGACCGGTGTTCCGCAAGCTCGGCGGCCGTGTCGTCTATGCCGTCAGCGATCTCGAAGCGTGGGCCGAGCGGGGCGCGCGCCGCTCGACCTCCGATCCCGGCGCCGGGCGCTAACATCGCGAACGGCGCCATCTCATGACCTTTCCCGCCCGATCCGAAGCCGCCCAGCTTGACCTGTTTCGTGCGCGCTCCGGCGCCATCGCACCGCGCGATGCGCAGGATCTCATGGCCTGGCCCTTCTTCTCGCTCGCCAAGTCCCGGCGCGTGACGCCCATCGACTTCCGCATGGGCGAGGTGGTCATTCGCGTCGAGGCGACCGCCGAACACGGTCTCGCCACCATATGGGACGCCGATATATTGATCTGGGCGGCGAGCCAGATCGTCGAGGCCCGCGACCGGGGATTTGCCACCTCACGGCTGATGGCCGCCACGCCGTACGAGATCCTCGCCTTCATCGGTCGGGGCGATTCCCTGCGCGACTACGAGCGTCTCAAGGCTGCGCTCGACCGGTTGCAATCGACCACTATCGTCACTTCCATTCGCCAGATCGGCGAACGCCGCCGGCACCGCTTTTCCTGGATCAACGAATGGAAGGAGCGGCTCGCCCCGTCCGGACGGCCGCTCGGCATCGAGCTCATTTTGCCGGACTGGTTCTATGCCGGCATTCTCGATGACGCGCTGATCCTCACCATCGACCGGGACTATTTCCGCCTGACCGGTGGTCTCGAACGCTGGCTCTACCGCCTCGCCCGCAAGCATGGCGGACGGCAGGCTACGGGCTGGAGCTTCGACGTCGCGCATCTCCATCTCAAATCCGGCACGCTCTCGCCGTTGCGGCGCTTCCGCTTCGAGCTGCGCGCCATTGTGCGGCGCCAGCCGCTCCCCGGATATCACCTGAGGCTTGCTGCCGATCCCGCCGGGCCCGAGCGCCTGACCTTCTCGGCCGCAAGGTTTGTGCGCAAGACGGGAGACAGGCCATGATCGTCACTGTCCGTCTGTGGATAACCGTGTGGAAAACTGTCGCGCGAACCCGTGCTATCAGGAACGCCTGGGCCCGTGCTACCGGGAACGCCAGACCCGTGCTATCGGGAACGCTCACCGCGCGTAACCCTTGGAAGATAAAAGCGGAATCGGCCCCTTCTAACTATACTAACATCAAGATTCTAACCTGCTTCATGGGGCGGGAAGAGTGTGAATACCGTGCTGGAGCCGGGATCCGCGCACCAGGACGAGGTTTCGCCAGGCCATCAAAGACATCCGCAAAATCAGCCCCTTCGCCATCCGATACACGGGTCGGATCGAGACATGGCTTTGACCTTAAAGCCGAGACTGGTTTCCCTTTAATCGTGGACTGCCGCGAATTGGCGACCCTCCGAGGTGCGCCATGACGACGCTCCTCACCCATGTCGAGTTGACCTGGCGTGAGAAACGCATCGAGCACTGGATCAGGTTCGGTTATCCTGCACATAGCCAGCGCCTCGACCGTCATCGCCGCCAGGTGAGCTTCGCGCCGGGCAGCATCTTCGCCTTCGTGCGATGGGCGGCCAACGATTTCGGAACGATCATCTCGCGCATCGACATCGTGCTGACCGTCGATCACGGTGACGCCTATCAGACGCTGCCCTTCGTGCGGCCGGGCGGCGATATCCTGCTCAAGGTCAGTGACTGGCCCAAAGTCGAACGCGTGCTGAAAGCCATCGACGCCGTGGAAGCCATTGGCGTCGATCCGGCCGAGGCGGCGCCCGATCACTGGCGGCACGTGCACAACCATGTCGCGGCCGGCCTCGAGCCGAATGCCTATACCGCCGCGCAGCACCGCGCCTGGCTCAAGCGCCGGGGTATCGCGCCATGACTCGGTTCACCTGGGCCATGAGCACCTATCTCGCCAGCGTCGCGATCGGCGTCACTGCGTTGCTCGATCCGCCGCAGGCTCTGATCTGGAACGCTTCGCCCAGCGTTCCGATCGGCTTGTTCACCGTGCATCCCGCCAGCGCGTTGGAGGTTGCCGATCTGGTCGCCGTCATGCCGCCCGATGCGCTCGCCGCGTTGCTTGCCGAACGCGGCTACCTGCCGCGCGGTGTGCCCATGCTCAAGCGCGTGCTCGGCTTGGCCGGACAGGAGGTGTGCCGCATCGATCGCACCATCACCGTGGACGGCATCACGATGGGCGCGGTGCTAGACCGCGACAGCCAGGGCCGCGACCTCCCGGCTTGGCACGGCTGCCGCGTCATCGCTCCCGGCGAAATCTTTCTGATGAACTGGCAATCCGCCGACAGTTTTGACGGGCGGTATTTCGGCCCGTTGCCCGTCACCGCGATCATCGGCCAGGCGCTCCCGTTCTGGACCGACGAGGAGGGTGACGGCCGCTACCAATGGCGCGCGCCCACGCGCTGACCTGTTTTCCCACCCGCCACCAAGGAGCTTCCAATGGCACAGATCGGCTCATTCATCCGCACCCAGACTGGCTATTCCGGCCGCATCCGCACCCCTTCGCTCGATGTAGAAATCGTGCTTGTATCTCTCGAACCGAGCGATACCGAGAACGCCCCGGACTATCGCGTCCACCTCGCAGGCAACGATGGCCCCGAGATCGGCGCGGGATGGAAGCGCACCGGCGAAAAGGCCGGCGAATACGTCTCGCTTCTCATCGACGATCCGGCCTTCACCCAGCCACTCAGGGCCAATCTTTTCCGCCAGGGCGACGCCGCCTACACGCTGCAATGGTCGCGCCCGACGCACCGCGAAGAGAAGGCATGATCGCATGCGGGATCATCCCTTCGGTCCAATCCCCTTGTTCGATCGTCGGCCGGTCAATCCCCTCATCCCGATCAGCTTGCGCGCAGCCATAGCGCGCAGGGGCGGTCAAGGGCGGCCTCCGGCCAGCGCTCGCGCCTTGCCCTTGAGGGGCGCGAGCACGGTGGCGGAATCTCTCATGGTCGGGGCCGGAAATGCAGGCGCTCTTGTCGTCAGTCGGGCGATCATGTTCGCCATACTGGCTTCGACGGTCGTAGGCTACAATGCGTGTCCCGCCCACGCCCAGGATATAACGGCGCACACGGTCGCTGCCGATCCTTTCGCAATTCCCGTCGCCGAAGCGAGCTTCCGCTTCGCCATTCCCGAACACTGGATACGCGCGGTCATTGCCGCCGAAAGCAATAACGAGCCGTCCGCCGTGTCCCCCAAGGGCGCCATCGGGCTCATGCAGGTGATGCCCGCGACCTATGACGAGTTGCGCGCCCGGTATCATCTCAGCGACGATCCGTTGCATGTCCGTGACAACATCATTGCCGGCACCGCGTATCTCCGCGAGATGCTGGATCGCTTCGGCCCGGACGGTTTTCTTGCTGCCTATAATGCCGGTCCCGCGCGCTACGAGGAGCATCTCAATACCGGCCGGGCATTGCCGCAAGAGACGCGAGACTACGTTGCCGGACTCGCATCCGTCATCGCCGAAGCGCGTGAGCACAACGCCCAGTCCGCGTTGCTTGGCGGTACATTCGACGCGCTCGAAACCGCATCCGCCGACAATGGTGCTGCGTCCGAGCTGGCGATCCCGCTGCAAAGGATCGTCGATCTGACTGCGCTCCAGCCGTCATCCGGCAGGTCGTCCGATGCCGATTTATTCGCCGCGCCGATCTTCGTTCCGGTCAATTCCCTAGCGGGAGCCGTCCCATGATCGGTGTGGCGGGATTTCGCATTGCAGCGCAGCCAGGGGCACCGGAGCAAAGGGACCGGGAGGGAGGGGACAACGGGCTGGGGTCATGGCAGGATAAAAGCCGCACGGTGCGGCGCGGTTGGGGGTGCGGGAGACTGGGGATCAGAGGCCGATTTTCGCACCGTGTTCGCGGGTTTCGCACCGTGCGCCAGCGCGATTTCGCGTTGCCGTTCAATGGAAGCCGCACCGCGCCGGGAGTTCAGCCATGAGCAAGGAGCGTGACTTCAAGGTTCGTCCCGGCCGCATTCGCTCCCGCGCCGGCCAGAGAACGCGCCCCTTCATCGCCCAGGCCCTGGCTGCCACCGCGCAGGCGGGTGGCCATCATCGGCGTGGTGGCGGCTTCGGCCCCTCGCGCGTGTCGAACTTCGGGCGCGGCCGCGCCGCCAGCGTCATCGCAAACCGCATCATCACCCGGCGCAGCCGAGGCGCGATGATCAAAGCGCGTGTTGTGCGTCACGGCAGGACCGGCGCGCCGCTTTCGCGCCATCTCGATTATCTGCGCCGGGAGGGCGTCACCCGCGACGGCGAAAAGGCGAGAATGTTCGGACCCGACACCGAGGATGCCGACGCCGGAGATTTTGCCGAGCGCTGCGAAGACGACCGTCACCATTTCCGCTTCATCGTCTCGCCGGACGACGTGTTCGAGTTGGACGATCTCAAGAGCTTCACCCGCGACCTGATGGACCAGATGCAGAAGGATATGGGGACCGAACTCGATTGGATCGCGACTGATCACTGGAACACCGAGCATCCCCATATCCACGTCCTCGTGCGCGGCGTCACCGATACCGGCGAGGACCTTGTGATCTCGCGCGACTATATCCGCTCTGGCATGCGTGATCGGGCGAGCGATCTGCTCACCCTCGAACTCGGGCCTCGCACCGATCTCGACATCCGTGCCGGCCTCGAACGCCAGATCGGAGCGGAACGCTGGACTCAGCTCGATCGGCAGCTCGTCCGCGACGGCGGCGAGAACCGCATCGTCGATCTCGCCCCCAAGCCGGGCGCGCAGCCGGACACCTACCATGCGGTCAAGGTGGGGCGGCTGCGCACCCTCGAAAGGCTCGGTCTCGCCCATCCGGTCGGTGGCCAGCAATGGCGGATCGCCGAAGATGCCGAATCCACTCTGCGCGAGCTCGGCGAGCGCAACGACATCATCAAGCGCATACACAAGGCGCTGACCGATCGAGGCATTGAGCGGGCCATGTCCGATTATGCGGTGGTGAGCGGAACCGGCGATAGTCCGATCATCGGCAGGCTGGTCGATCGCGGCCTGCATGATGAGCTATACGGGACAGCCTACGCAGTGATCGACAGCATCGACGGACGCACCCATCACATCAAATTCCACGATCTTTCCGCGACTGGCGACAGCGCGCCGGGCTCGATCGTCGAGTTGCGCACCTATACCGATTCCAGGGACAATGTGCGCACTGCACTCGCGGTCCGCTCCGATCTCTCCATCGCCGATCAGATCAAGTCTGATGGCGCCACTTGGCTCGACCGCCAACTCGTGGCCGGCAATCCGGCTGGGCTGAGCGGAGGGTTCGGGGCCGAGGTCAACCAGGCGCTCGAAGCCCGAACCGATCACCTGATTGAAGAGGGTCTGGCCCGCCGCGAGGGCCAGCGCATCGTCTTCGCCCGCAACCTGCTCGCCACCTTGCGGCGGCGCGAACTGGATGCGCTCGGAGAGCGGCTCGCGGCTGAGACGGGCAACCCCTTCCAGAAGGCCGAGTCGGGGGAGTATGTTGCCGGCACCTATCGCCAGCGTTTCGCGCTGGCCTCGGGCCGCTTCGCCATGATCGACGACGGGCTTGGATTCAAACTCGTGCCCTGGACGCCATCGGTTGAGCAGCATCTCGGAAAGCACGTTTCCGGGGTCGCCCGCGCCGATGGCGGAGTCGACTGGAATTTTGGGCGGAAGAGGAGTCTCGGCCTGTAGAAGTGGAGGAGATCGATGACATCAGCCCATTGAGGCTAGTCAGTTCGACGACAGATATTGACGAGGCGTGCTATCCTGCCGCGCTAAAGAATCTGGTATTGTCCAACCATGAAATTCACTCTGGACAATAACTGTCTTATCGCCGTCGCCAATGATGAGCCGGCTGCGATCGACATTAAGGCGGTGGCTCAGGCGCATGCCACTGGAAAGGCCGAAGTGGCTATGCTCGGTATCTCCGCCTCAGAACGACAGGCTGGTGGCCGGTATTTGCAGAACATTGGAGAATTCCGGTCCAAGCTGGAATCCATTGGCTTGGGCCATCTCACCATCTACAAGCCCACAGGAATATGGGGCGTGACGTTCTGGGACTGGTGTGTCTACGCATCGCCGGAGAGCATGTCGCTAGAACGGCAAATCCACGACGCCATGTTCCCACCATCGGAATTCGAGTGGGAAGCGGTAGCGTCGGCGTCAGGCGAGGCGATAGAGGCCACGACCGGCCCGGCCTATCGCAGATGGCGAAATCGTCGATGCGACGTGCAAGGTATGCTCGCGCACATTCTGAATGGGGGCAATGTGTTCGTGTCGAGCGACAATCACTTCCTCAGGAATACCCAGTCGCTGATGGAGCTAGGGGCGGGAGAGGTTCTCCAACCATCTGTTGCTGCTGCGATGATTTAGCTCGTGCCATCAAATAGACCGGCACACGCACTTACACAGCCGATTATCCGCGTGGGGTCGAAACAAATCGACCATGATCGGCCAGTGTGAATTTCCCATGTGACGCGCTGAACGTCGTTTCGCATCCCGCAAGTATTATTTCGTTCCGTTTCGATCCGCTGCGACGGCGGCTTGGATTTGCTTGAACCCAGCAAAAATGCCCTTTCTATCGAGTGTTCCGAGCCGAAACGGAACACGCCATGTCGGGCACCAATATCCTCTGGGGCCAACTCATCGCCGTCTTCACCATCGTGTTGGTCTTCCTCTGGGCCGGCACGCAATGGGTCGCGTTCCGCCTGGGCTTCCAACCACAATTGGGCGAACCGTGGTTCGACATCTGGGGTCTGCACATCTACCTGCCGCCGGCCTTGCTTTGGTGGTGGTATTTCTATGACGCCTATGCCCCGGAAGTCTTCTTTGAGGGGGGGCTGATCGCGGCGGCGGGTGGATTGCTCGCCGCAGGCATTGCCGTCCTCATGTCGGTGTATCGCGCCCGCGAGGCCGACAACGCCGAAACATTCGGCTCGGCCCGTTGGGCCAAACCCAGGGATATCCGTACCGCCGGCCTGCTCGATCCCGATGGCGTCGTTCTCGGCCGCTATGACGCCGAATATCTGCGTCACGATGGTCCCGAGCACATAATTTGTTTCGCGCCCACCCGCTCAGGCAAGGGTGTCGGCCTGGTGGTGCCCTCGTTATTGGTCTGGCCCGGCTCGGCGATCGTCCATGACATCAAGGGTGAAAACTATGGCCTCACCGGAGGCTTTCGCGCCGGCTTGGGCCGGGTGCTGCTGTTTGATCCGACCGATCCGCGCTCCGCGGCCTACAATCCCTTGCTCGAGGTGCGGCGCGGCGAATGGGAGGTCAGGGACGTCCAGAACATCGCCGATATCCTGGTCGATCCCGAAGGCAGCATGGAGCGCCGCAACCATTGGGAGAAGACCTCCCATAGCTTGCTGGTTGGTGCCATTCTGCACGTTCTCTACGCGGAAGCCGACAAAACCTTGGCGGGGGTGGCTTCGTTCCTCTCCGATCCGCGTCGCCCCATCGAATCCACGCTCGACGCCATGATGACCACGCCACACCTGGGCAAAGGCAAGCCGCACCCCGTCGTAGCCAGTGCCGCCCGTGAACTGCTCAACAAGAGCGAAAACGAAAGGTCCGGGGTTTTGAGCACGGCCATGAGCTTTCTCGGGCTGTACCGTGATCCCGTGGTCGCCAAGGTTACGTCGTGCTGCGACTGGCGCATTGCCGATCTGGTCGAGGGCGCGCGTCCCACCACGCTCTATCTCGTCGTCCCACCCAGCGACATCGCCCGTACCAAGCCCCTGATCCGGCTGATCCTCAATCAGGTCGGGCGGCGCCTCACCGAGGACATGACCGGCGTGACCGAGCGGCAGAGATTGCTCCTGATGCTCGACGAGTTTCCGGCTCTTGGAAGACTGGATTTCTTCGAGAGCTCGCTGGCCTTCATGGCCGGCTATTCCATCAAGGCGTTTCTCATCACACAGTCCCTCAATCAGGTCGAGAAATCCTACGGCACGAACAATTCGATATTGGACAATTGCCATGTGCGTGTGGCCTTCGCCACAAATGACGAGCGAACCGCAAAAAGGGTGAGCGACGCCCTGGGCACCGCCACCGAGATGCGAGCCATGAAGAATTACGCGGGGCACAGACTGGCACCCTGGCTCGGCCATCTGATGGTGTCGCGCTCGGAAACCGCGCGGCCGCTCCTCACGCCGGGAGAGATCATGCAATTGCCGCCGGACGAGGAGATCGTCATGGTGGCCGGCATTCCGCCGATCCGCGCCCGCAAGGCGCGCTACTTCGCTGACCAGCGGCTGATGGCGCGCATCGTGCCGCCGCCTGTTCCCGTGCCGGGCAGCGATCCAGCCAGACCCGATGACTGGTCGAACCATACGCCTATACCTGCGTCGAAGCCCACGGAAACCGCCGTCGAACCCGAGACCGATCCCAGCGATCCTGACCCGGTCGCCACCATCCGCCAGGAGCCCGGCCCGCGCACCCCTGAGGAGATCCTCCCTGAGTCCACGCACGTGCATAACGAGTTCGACCCAGACGCCGACACTGTGGAGCGCGACGTTATCGCCGCGCGTGATCGCGCAACGATCCGCAAAATGAGCCAGACCACGCGACAGGTCGACATGAACCCCTATGACGACATGGGATTCTGAGCCATGCCCCGACTCGACAAGAAGCAGAAGCTCACCGTCTATCTCGATCCCGATCTGATGGCCACGCTCGCCGACCTCTCCGCGCGCCGCAAGCACTCGCTGTCGCTGATCGCGGAAGCCGCCATCGCCTCCTTCCTGTCGCCAGACGGCGAGCAGCGCCGCGAGGCCGCCTTTGCCAAGCGCCTTGACCGCATCGACCGCCGGCTCGACCGCGTCGAGCGCGATACGGCGATCTCGGTGGAGGCGTTTGCGCTATTCATGCGCTCCTGGATCGCGGCCACACCGCAATCGCCCGATGCCGCACAGCCCGCCATCCGCGCACAGGCGGCCGCGCGTTATGATCGGTTCATCGAAACCCTTGGCCATCGGCTCGCCAGCGGCCGGACGCTGCGCAGCGAAGTTGTGGAGGATGTACCAGCGGCTGAGCAAGACGATGAGGCCGAGGCGTCTCCCGACGCTAGTCGAACATAGCAGCCTTACTCGGATAGTAGCGGTCAACCTGTGTCTATCCGCTCCAACGCTGCCGGAAAGGCGCGAGGATCGACCCCCAAACGGCGGCAATGTCGAGACGCCGTTCCCAGCCCTCATATCTGGCGATGAAGAGTTGAGGTCTGGGGCACCATGGAAGACAGAGTTTGGGGGGGCCGCGGCCTCACGACGCCGGCGCCGACGCCTCGCGGATGGGTGATTCTTCCTGGGAAGCCTTCTGAGGATTTTCCTGAATTCCGAACCAGGCGACATAGAGCGCGGGCAGGAACAAAAGGGTCAGGACCGTGCCGACGACGATGCCGCCCATCATGGCGTAGGCCATCGGGCCCCAGAAGACTTCCCGCGAAATCGGGATCAGCGCCAGGCTGGCGGCGGCAGCCGTGAGCATGATGGGCCGCATGCGATGTTCGGTCGCCTCTACCACGGCATCCCAGGCGGCCATGCCCTTCTTGCGCAGGGTTTCGATCTGGACGATGAGGATCACCGAATTGCGGATCAGGATACCCGCCAACGCCAGAATGCCGAGGACGGCGATGAACCCGAGCGGAATACCCGTCGGCACGAGCGCAATGGCTACCCCGATCACCGCCAGAGGTGCGGTAAGGAATACCATGGCCAGCAGGTGAAAGCTCTGCAACTGGATCATCAGGATCGTCGCCATGACGATCAGCATGAGCGGCACGCCGGCGACCACAGGGAGCAGGGTCTTGATGCTTTCTTCCCACTCGCCCCCGGTCTCGACGCTGTAGCCGGCAGGCAGGGTTTGGGCGAAGGCGGCTATCTCGTCGCGCTTGTCGAAGGTAAGGAGCAGCGGCCGCATGTCGCCGACCGGCTCGGCCCGAACTGTCAGAGTGGGTACACGCGAGCGCTGCCAGATAACGGGCTGTTCCACGTCGTGGGAGAAGGTCGCGATCGCTCCCAGCGGGATAGAGCGTCCGCTTGCCGAGGGCAGTTGCAGGTTTTCGAGCGTTTCCATCGATGCGCGTTCGGAAGCCGCTGCGCGCCCAATGACATCGATGAGATAGATGTCGTCCCTGATCTGGGTAACCGGCATACCGTCGACGATGCCGTTGAGCGCCAGCGCGATATCCTGCGAGGAGATACCGAGCATGCGAGCCCTGTCCTGAAGAAGCTCGACGCGTACAACCCGCGCGGGCTCCATCCAATCGAAGGTTATATTGCCCAGCCGCGAATCCTGATCAAGAAGGCTGGCAAGGTCTTGAGCGTAGGTCCGTACTTTCTCGATATCCGGGCCACTGACGCGATACTGGATGGGAATGCCGATGGGCGGTCCGATCTCGAGCAGCCGGATATCGACATCGGCCTCGATGAACGTTTCCGAGATATAATCCTCGAGTTCGGCGCGGATGCGGTCGCGCGCCTCCAGACTCTCGGTCTCGATAATCACCTGTCCCATGGACACTCCAGGAACCGGGGGATCGAGAGTCAGCAGGAAGCGAGCGGCGCCTCGTCCCACATAGGTCGACCAATGGTCAATGCCCGGCTTGCCGGAGAGAGCTTCTCTCTCGAACTGCGCGATCCGCGCGCTCGTTTCTGCGACAGTGCTGTTCTGCGGAAGCGTGAAATTAACGACCAGTTCGTTCCGGTCGGAGGCCGGGAAGAGTTGCACCTGCACCATGGCCATGCTGGCCAGGGCCGCCGTGAAAGCGAGGGCCGTAGCGCCGATCGTCAGCCAGCGCCGACGCATGCAGAACAGCAGGGCGGTCCGGAACGTTTGACCGACCCGACCCTTCTTTTCGTGCGTGTGCTTGAGGGTGTTGGGCAGGAATTTCATGCCCAGAAGGGGCGTGAAAACGACGGCTACCACCCAGGACATGATCAGCGATATGGCGATCACGTAAAAGAGTGAAGATGCGAACTGTCCGGCAAGGCTGAAATTGGCGACGACGGGCAGGAAGCCTGCCACGGTCACCAGCGTGCCGGTCAGCATCGGAAAGGCGGTAGAGGTGTAGACATGGGTGGCGGCCTTGCGCAGGGTATCGCCAACTTCGAGCCGGGAAACCATCATCTCCACGGCGATCATCGCATCATCGACCAGAAGCCCCAGCGCAATGATCAAGGCGCCGAGGGACACCCGCTGAAGGGAGATGTCCATGAATTGCATGCCGAGGAATGTGATTGCGAGCACGAGGGGAATGGACACCGCGACCACCAGGCCCGCCCGCAGGCCCAGGCTGATGAAACTGATCGCCAGAACGATGATGACCGCTTCGGCCAGGGCTCGCACGAAGTGCGAAACGGCATGATCGACGACATGGGGCTGGTCCGATACCTTGTGAATGTCGATGCCGACAGGCAGGTCTCGCTCCGCCCGGGCGACCGTCTCGTCCAGCGCCGCGCCGAAATCGAGCAGGTTGGCGCCCGCCTTCATGCTGACGGCCAATCCCAGGGCCGGTTCGCCGTTGAAGCGAAACAGGCTTTCGGGCGGATCCTGATAGCCGCGCGTGATCGTCGCCACTTCACTCAGCGGAAAAAAGCGATCGTTGACACGCAAATTGATCGTCTCGAGATCCTCTTCGGAGGTGAAGCTTCCGCCCACCCGCAAGGCGACGCGCTCGCCGTCGATCTGGACGACGCCGGAGGGAACAATGGCATTCTGTTCCTGAATCGATGTGAGAATGCTCTGATGATCCAGGCCGAGCGCGGCGATCTGGCGCGTCGAGAATTCGAGGAACACCACTTCGCGCTGTGCCCCAATGATCTCGATCCGACCGATGTCGGGTACCGTCAACAAGGCTGCCCGGACATCCTCGACGTGGTCGCGCAACTGCCGCCACGTCATTCCATCCCCGGTAAAGGCATAGACATTTCCATAGACGTCGCCAAAGCGGTCGTCGACGAAGGGTCCCACCACACCGCCGGGAAACTCCAATGCCATGTCCGCCATCATGTTGCGCACCCGCTGCCATGTCTGCAGCACGTCGTCGGGCGGCACGTCAGCTTCCAGGTTGACGAACACAATCGCCTGGCCAGCGGTGGTCATCGAGCGCGTGAAATCGAGATTGTCGAGTTCCTCCACCTTGCGCTCGATACGATCGGTGACCTGGCGGGCCGTTTCCTCGGCCGAGGCGCCCGGCCACTGGGCCTGGATGACCATTGTTTTGATGGTGAACGAAGGGTCCTCCTCGCGTCCCAGCCCGATATAGGCGGCCGCACCGGCAATGGTACAGGCAATCATGAAATACCAGACGAGAGCGGAGTGCTCGATTGCCCAGTCCGAAAGGTTGAACTTTTTCATTGTTAATGGTCCTCGAGCAGGCGAACCCGTTGACCTTCGTCGAGCGAGCGGGTTCCGGCCGTAACGATGATGTCACCCGCTGCCAGACCGTCGCTGACGAGCGCCTTTCCATTGAGCGCGGTGTCAATCTCGACCGCTCGCGATTGCACGCTGCCGGTTGCCGCATCGACGATCCAGACACGGCTTTCACCGTCCATCTCGATCACCGCCGCTTCCGGTATGGTGAAGAGCGGTTCACCGGTGGATTCCACAGAGCGAGCAAAGACGGTGGTTCCCAGACGGAAGGCGTCAGGCGGGGCTTCGAGCTCGATCCTGACCCTGTGTGTCCGCGTCGCGGGATCGGCCTGCGGGGCGATCTCTCGGACGGTACCTTGGGCTTGTATTTCAGGGGCGACTTCGAGAATAACCGTCCACCGGTCTCCAACCGCCACAGCGGGGGCCAAGAATTCGGGGATATCGACGATCGCGTCACGCGTGTCGAGATGCGCCAGGGTGACGACGGGGGTTCCAGGAGCCAGGACTTCCCCCGGTTCGCCGCCCACGGCGAGAACGATACCATCGGAGCTCGCCATGAGCGTCGCCTCGTCCAGCGCGGCTTCCGCCTGGGAAAGACCCGCTCTCGCGCCCTCTACCCGCGCCTGTGCGCTCTGCAATTGAAGCCTGGAAAGGTCGAGCACCGTGTCGCTCACGATGCCGCGCACATTGAGTTCGGTCTGCCGCTCGAACGTGGCTTGGGTGTTTTCCAGATCGGCTTCGGCACTCCGAAGTTCAGCGTTGGCGGCGTCAACCGCCAGCGCAAGGGCCATCGGGTCGATTCGGGCCAGCACGTCGCCGGCACCGACGATTTCGCCGATGGAGGCATTACGCGCGATCAGCCGTCCCGGCACGGTGAAGCCAAGCTGTATGGTCGTACCGGGCGCTATGCTTCCCGTCATGGAAAGAAAATCAGCCTGCACGGGAGAAACTGTCGTTGTGATGACCGGCCGCACGAGGTCTTCCTCGCCAGCCGACTGCGGCACGAGCGTACCGGCGTCGCATGCGGCGAGCGTCGGCAGGGCGAGCAGCAAAAGTGCAAGGCTACGAGGGTTCACGGCTCGCTCCCCTCGGCAAAGGCCACCGTCTGGCCGGCGCGCAAGGACCTGGGGCCCTTGCTGACGACGAGCGTTCCCTCAGGCAGGGCATCCACTGGAAGGACGATGGAACCGTCCGTGACATCGAGTATCGATATTTCCCGCGCCTCTACCGTCTCGGACATCGGATCAACGACCCACACCGCGGAGCGCCCCTCGATCGAGGCCAGGGTCTCCACCGGTAAGATGATCGCTTCTGTGGGCTGTCCCGATGCGGCGCCGATGATTGTCGCGCCCAATGGCAGTTCGTGTGCCTCTTCTATCTCGACTTTCACTCGAACGGTCCCCAAAAGCGGATCGAGTACGGGGGAGATTTCACGGAGTATTCCGTTATAGGATTGCGATCGATCCGTCGCGAGACTCAACGCGATCACGATCTCGTCGGGTATCGTGAGAAGCGCCCGTTCGTGAACGTCGAAGACCGCGTAGCGTGCGCCGTTCTCGGCCAACGAGAAGATCGGCTGCATCGCCTGCACCACTTGCCCGGTATCGACGACGCGACTGGTAATGATCCCGGCGGCGTGCGCGCGCAACACGGTGTCTTCCAGCCTTTTTTCCGCTGCGGCCAGTTGCGCTTCCCCGGCGACGACCGCCTCTTGCGCGACGCGAAACGCCGTTACGGCCTCATCTAGACCCGCAAGGGTCGTATTGCCCTGCTCGAACAATCTCTGGGCGCGGTCATGGTGGGCCTCAGCCTGTTCCAGTTGTGCTCTTGCGGCAGAGAGATTTGCCTCCGCTGCTGCGACGGCCGCCTCCTGCTGGCTCGCATCAAGTCTGGCAAGCGCGGCCCCTTCAGCAACCCGGTCGCCAACGTCGAACATCCACGCGATAACTCGCCCGCTCGTTGAAAAAGATAACGCGCTGGTTTTTTGAGCCTGAACCTCTCCTGTCATGGTCAGCGCCGGCGCATAGTGGCCACGCTCCACAGGCACCACATTGACTCTGGGCGCGCTGACGGCCTGTTCCGCGGTTGTCGTTAGCGGGATCGCCAGCAGGATTCCAAGGAGCGGAATTCGTGTCAGCCATAACTTCATGCGTCGTCTCCAGAACGTCGCGGCGGATATAATTTGACTTACTGGAAAGTCAATGAGTTTGTGACGAGATCACCGTCGGGCGACCAGTGAACCTCGCCGTGCCGTTCGGAGCGAACGTGTCCAAACCCCGTTTCAGCGGGGCGACTTGAGACCGTGGAAGACGAGATCGCGGTAGTTGGCCAGGTATTTATTATGGTCGATGGGCCGCCGGTCGCTGAAAACGACCGTCCACACATTGGCAAGCACAGCGGGAGAGAGGAGGATTTCCGTCGTCCCCTCCAAAGCGTTAGCCCGGAATTCCCCTCGCTTCACGCCGAGCGCCAGCAGCGCCTTGAGCCGGTCGATGGAGGGTTGCAGGAACTCGACGAAATAGTCGTCCAGCAATTGCGGGAAGTGTCGCCCTTCCGCCACCAGCAGGTGGAAGATCTCCCGAGTACGTCGTTCCCTTGTGATCCTGGCGTAAAGATCGGTCAGCGATTCCGACAACAGCTCGGCGACCTGTTTGTCCGCCGGCACCTCGGTCGTGGTCTCGAAAACCGGGGCGAAATGGCGGATGACGGCGTTGAACAGCGCTTCCTTGGTCTCGAAGTAGAAGTAGACTGTTCCCTTGGTCACCCCGACCGCCTTGGCGACGTCCTCAACGCGCGTGGCCATATAGCCCTTGCGTACGAATTCCTCGACCGCCGCCTCGAGAATTTCTCTCGGCCGTTCGAGCTTTTGCCGGGCACGCTTGCCTAGATCGGGCATATTCTACCTCCTGTCGGCCCTGACAGTGACCGTCTTGTCTGGTGATGGCTTGGGATTTTTCATTTCTCCCATCATGGGACAGCATGCCTGAGATCGAAAGTTCCCGCGCTCACTTCATTGACTATCTAGCAAGTCAATTATACATTCGCAACCACACTGGTTACCAGCAATGCCTGCCAGTTCTGATTTGCCGGCCCGGAAGGGGCATTGAGTGTAGGGAGCAGCAAGCTTTGAAACAGATCAAGGTAGGTCTGGCCTTAGGGAGCGGTGCCGCACGCGGATGGTCTCATATCGGCGTCTTGGAGGCGCTACTGGACGCAGGCATCGTCCCGGACATCGTGTGTGGCACGTCCATGGGCGCGTTGGTCGGCGGGGCGTATGCCAGCGGCCGCCTTGCGGAACTCAAGGCTTGGGCGGTTACCGCGGACCGGAAGGTCGTCACGTCGATGATCGACGTCAGCCTTCTGGCTGGCGGGTTAGTGGACGGGATGCGCATCGTCAAATGGCTGGGCGATCTCGAAGTGTCGCGCGACATCGAAACGCTTGGTGTACCCTTCGGAGCCGTCGCTACCGACCTGACGACAGGACGCGAAGTGTGGCTTCAAAGTGGAGCGCTGGACAAGGCTATTCGTGCTTCCATCGCCTTGCCGGGCATCTTTAGCCCGACTGAAATTGAAGGGCGATGGCTGGTCGATGGCGGTTTGGTCAATCCGGTGCCTGTGTCGCTTTGCCGGGCGATGGGCGCAGACTTCATCATCGCCGTCAATCTCAATGAAGATCTTCTTGGCCGGCGCCTGACCCGAACTGAAGACACTTCCAATCAGGCCTCTTCCGCGAAGGGCAGCAATCTGCTGGACGCGATCATATCCATGCCGGCCTCCCTGCGCGCGCAAGCATCTGGCTTCAAACTGTTCGGCACCAGCGGCACGACGCCAGGCTATTTCGACGTGTTGGCCAATGCGATCAATATCATGCAGGATCACATCACCCGATCGCGGCTTGCCGGCGAGCCGCCCCATGTTCAGATCCTGCCGCGTGTTATCGATATGGGGCTGATGGACTTTCATCGCGCTGAGGCGGCGATTGCCGAAGGGGGTAGAGCGACCGAGACCGCCTTGCCGAACATCAAGGCCAAGCTCGTGCATGTAGCCGAACATTCAGGTTGAAAGCAGGTGAAGATTACTCAAGTTCCGTGTGTTAGCCAGTTCGGCGATCATCGAAAAAGATGCATGAAGCGGCCGGTGCGCTGAGGTTTGTCGCAGGTTGGCGTAATGATCATCACGCTTCGCCATCTCTATTATATGAGTCTGATCGCCCGCACCGGCAGCTTCAGAAGGGCCGCCGAGGCGGCCGGGGTGAGCCAGCCCGTCATCTCCGACCAGATCGCCGCCATCGAGCAGCACTATGGGGTCAGGTTATTCCACCGGGGGCAATCGGGCGCCCGGCCGTCCGAGCTGGGCTGGAATTATATCCGCTCGGCCGATCGCATCCTCGGCGAGTTTGCGCAGATGGAGGAGCGGCTGAAATCGGGGGCGGCGGGAACCTACGGCACCATCTCGGTGGGCTATTACAAGTCCCTGACCAACGGCGCCCTGCGCGCCGCGTTCAGATCGATGATCAAATCCCATCCCGATATTGGTATCGTCCCCCTAGTCGCCGGATTCGACGACCTGGCGCGTTCAGTCCGCATGGGCGCCCTCGATCTTGCCGTTCTGGGGACCGAAGCGAGCGCCTGCGACACTCTCAAAGTCTTGCCCCTCTGGTCCGACCGTGTCATGGCGGTCCTCCCGGAGGACCATAAGCTCGCCGAACGGGACTATCTCTACTGGACCGACCTACTGGGAGAGAAATTCCTGTTCAGCCGCCACGATCCCGGTCCCGACCTTGCCCATATGCTCACCGCCAGGCTGGCCTCGCCCGGCAGGCGGCCCGATATCACCATCATGCGGGTCAATCGCGAGGACGTGTTGAACTTCGTCGGCATCGGCGCCGGCGTCAGTCTGCAATGCGAGTCCGCCATCCTTCCCGGCATCGGCGTCACCTTCCGCGAGATGCGCGAAGGCATGGCCGCCTCCCGCATCGGGTATTCGGCCTGCTGGCGCGAAGACAACGACAATCCCGCCCTCAATATCTTCCTTAATATGCTCCGCAATGGCGGTCGCAACGAGATGGACGCATAGCCGGTCGGTCACCGTCGTCTCCGAATCGGTGGCGTGACCGATATGGCGTGAATGGCCATTTTGCCTGGCTTCGCGAGGTGAGCGCCGGGGCGATCTACGCCTGAGCAAGTATTTTTTCGCCCCTTTATGACCGCCGAAGGTCCGCTATTGCGCGCGCCGGTTTTCCGGTTTTCTTGATTGACCCGTCGCCGTCCGCATAGGTCGCGGACGGCCTGAACGGGGCCGATCATGGGCAAATCAGTTTCTACTATTTCCGCATCGTCCCGCGGCGCGCGCATGCTGCGCACGGCGCTGGGTCCGGTCATCGGCGAGCTGCTGTCTGACCCCGCCATCATCGAAGTTATGCTCAATCCCGACGGCCGCATCTGGGTTGATCGCCTGCGCGAGGGGCTTGCTGATAGCGGCGCCACCATGCCGCCTGAGGATGGCGAGCGCATCGTCCGGCTAGTTGCCCATCACGTCGGCGCTGAAGTTCATCCCGGTTCTCCCCGCGTCTCGGCCGAGCTCCCCGAGAGCGGCGAGCGCTTCGAGGGCTTGCTGCCCCCCGTGGTGACGGCGCCCAGCTTCGCCATCCGCAAGCCGGCGATTTCCGTATTCACCCTCGACGACTATGCGGCGTCCGGCATCATGTCCGAGGGCCAGGCCGCGTTCCTGAGCCGGGCCGTGATCGAGCGCCGCAACATCATCGTCGCCGGCGGCACCTCCACCGGCAAAACCACCCTGGTCAACGCGCTCCTCGCCGAAGTTGCAAAGACTACCGACCGCATCGTCCTGATCGAGGACACGCGCGAGCTGCAATGCGCCGCTCCCAACCTAATCGCGCTGCGCACAAAAGACGGCGTGGCCTCGCTCACCGACTTGGTGCGCTCCGCCCTCCGTCTGCGTCCCGACCGTATCCCGATCGGAGAGGTGCGCGGACCGGAGGCCCTCGACCTGCTCAAGGCATGGTCCACGGGCCATCCCGGCGGCATCGGCACGCTCCACGCCGGATCGGTGCAGGGCGCATTACGCCGCCTCGAGCAATTGATCGCCGAGGCCGTGGTCACCGTGCCGCGCCCGCTCATCGCGGAAACCGTCGATGTGGTTGCCGTCCTCGCCGGGCACGGTCCCTCGCGAAAACTGGTCGAGCTCGGCTTCGTCGCGGGGCTCGACGTAGCGACGGGCGACTATCTCATCGTCCCGGCGGCCCAGCCCAAATCCTCCCGCTCCCCCAAGAAAGGATTCCTGCCGTGAACCACGCCCCTGCGGCCCGGCGCTTCCGCGCACTCCTCTCCCGTTCTTCGCTCACCTGCGCCTTCACCACGCTGATGCTGGCGCCGGCCTATGCCGCCGGATCCTCCATGCCCTGGGAAGGGCCGTTGCAAACCATCCTCGAATCCATCGAGGGGCCGGTCGCCAAGATCTTTGCCGTGATCATCATCATCCTGACCGGCATCGGGCTGGCGTTCGGGGATACCTCTGGGGGTATCCGCCGAGCGATCCAGATCGTCTTTGGTCTCTCCATAGCCTTCGCGGCCAGCTCGTTTTTCCTGTCGTTTTTCTCCTTCGGCGGCGGCCTGGTGGTGGCCTGATGGACGCGAACACATCCATTGCCGGGTTTTTCGCACCCGTCCATCGGGCCGTCACCGAACAGATTCTCGTGGCTGGCGTGCCGCGGGCCATCGCCATCACCAACGGCACGTTGGCCGCGGCGATCGGGCTCGGTCTTCAACTCTGGATTGTCGGCCTGGTGCTGTTTGTTCTCGGTCATGCGGCCGCACTCTGGGCCACGCGCCACGACGCGCAGTTCGTCGACGTTGCCCGCCGACACCTGCGTTACCCCAGCTATCTGCGCGTGTGAGGGAGGATCAAAATGCTCAACCTCGCCGAATATCGCCGCAAAGGACGCCTCCTTTCCGACTATCTGCCCTGGGCCGCGCTCATCGCGTCGGGTGTCGTGCTCAACAAGGATGGCTCGCTCCAGCGGACAGCGCGCTTTCGCGGGCCGGATCTCGACAGCGCCACTCCGGCTGAGCTGGTCGGCACCACCGGACGGCTCAACAACGCGCTGCGCCGCCTCGGCTCGGGCTGGGCGCTGTTCTTCGAGGCGCAGCGTCATCCGGCAGGAGACTATCCCGAAAGCCTGTTTCCCGATCCCGCCTCGGCCCTGCTCGACGCGGAACGCAAGGCCCAGTTCGAGGAAGCTGGCGTGCTGTTCGAGAGCAGCTATTTTCTGACCTTCGTTTGGCTGCCGCCCGCCGAGGAGGCGTCACGCGCGGAAAGCTGGCTCTACGAGGGCAAATCAAAGTCCGGCGTCGATGCCCATGACCTGCTGCGCGGCTTCATCGATCGCACCGATCGCGTGCTCGGCCTGCTCGACAGTTTCATGCGCGAGCTCGCCTGGCTCGATGACGACGAGACGCTCACTTACCTGCATTCCACCATCTCGACCAATCGCCAGCGCGTGCGGGTCCCCGACGTTCCGATGCACCTCGATGCGCTTCTCGCCGACCAACCGCTTGTCGGCGGCCTCGAGCCGCGCCTGGGCGATCACCATATCCGTACGCTGACTGTCATCGGTTTTCCGGCAACGACCTTTCCGGGGATATTGGACGACCTCAATCGTCTCGCCTTCCTCTACCGCTGGTCGACGCGCGCCATTCTCCTGGACAAGACCGACGCCACAAGGCTGCTGACCAAGATCCGGAGGCACTGGTTCGCCAAGCGCAAGTCGATCGGCGCGATCATCAAGGAGATCGTCACCAACGAGCCTGCCGCGCTGCTCGACAGCGATGCCGCCAACAAAGCGCTCGATGCCGACATGGCCCTGCAGGAACTGGGCTCGGATGCCATCGGCGAGGCCCTTATCACCGCGACCGTCACCGTGTGGGACGCCGATCCGGCCATCGCCACCGAGAAGCTGCGCCTTGTCGAAAAGCTGGTCCAGGCCCACGACTTCACCGTCATCCCCGAAACACTCAACGCCATCGAAGCCTGGCTCGGTTCTATCCCCGGCCAGTGCTACGCCAATGTGCGCCAGCCGCCGATCTCGACGCTGAACCTGGCGCACATGATCCCGTTCTCGGCGGTCTGGGCCGGACCGGACGAGGATGCGCACTTCAAGGCACCGCCGTTGTTCCACGGCCAGACGGCCGGGGCGACGCCCTTCCGCTTCGTGCTTCATGTCGGCGACGTTGGCCATACGTTGGTGGTTGGACCGACCGGCGCGGGCAAGTCCGTGTTGCTCGCTTTGATGGCGGCTCAGTTTCGGCGGTACGAGAACAGCCAGGTATTCGCCTTCGATTTTGGGGGCTCGATCCGCGCCGCCTGTCTCGGTATGGGCGGGGAATGGTTCGATCTCGGCGGCACGCTCTCCGAGGACCCCGACGATCTCGTGGCGCTGCAACCGCTGGCCCGCATCGACGGGGAGGCCGAACGCGCCTGGGCCGCCGAATGGATCGCCGCCATTCTGCACCGCGAGGGCGTCACCGTCACGCCGCAGATCAAGGAACTCGTCTGGTCGGCGCTCACCTCGCTGGCCTCCGCGCCGATTGAAGAAAGGACGATCACCGGGCTGGCGGTGCTTTTGCAGTCCAATGACCTGAAGCTCGCCCTCAAGCCCTACTGTGTGGGCGGTCCTTGGGGGCGGCTGCTCGACGCCGAGGCCGAACATCTCGGGGACAGCTCGGTGATCGCCTTCGAGACCGAAGGCTTGCTGGAGACCGGCGCCGCTCCGGCCACCTTGTCCTATCTGTTTCACCGCATTGCCGCGCGCCTCGACGGCCGACCCACGCTGATCATCGTCGATGAGGGCTGGCTGGCGCTCGGAGACGACGGGTTTTCCGGCCAGCTCGCCGAGTGGCTGGTGACGCTCAGGAAAAAGAACGCGTCGGTGCTGTTCGCCACCCAATCGCTGGCCCAGCTCGAAAAGAGCACGCTCACCGCTGAGGTGGTCGATTCCTGCCACACGCGGATATTGCTGCCCAACGATCGGGCGATCGAGCCTCAGATCATGGCGATCTATCGCCGCTTCGGGCTCAATGATCGCCAGATCGAGATCATCGCCCAGGCGACGCCAAAGCGCGACTATTACTGTCAGAGCCGGCGCGGCAATCGGCTCTTTGAGCTGGGGCTCGGGCCCATTGGGCTCGCCCTATGCGCGGCCTCGGACCGCACCGACCAGCCCCAGATCGCCAGTCTCGTCGCGGAGCACGGCAGCGACGGCTTTCTCGCCGCCTGGCTCGAGGCGCGCGGGCTCACCTGGGCCGCCGAACTGATCCCCGATCTCACCAACCGCATCCCCGATCCCGAGGAGGACAACATGACCAATGATCCCCGCATCGTCACGACGGACCACAGCACGCGCGTGCTGCTGCCCGAAGACGGAGAGACCGGCTTTCTCGATGTGGCGCCCGCCCGCGACATCGCTGCCCATAAGCGAAGCCGCCGTAACGACACGATCCGTTCGGTCCTTCTGCGCGCCGGGGCCGTTGCCGCGCTGCTGGCCGCAACGGCCGGCACCATTGCCGTGCTCATCCCGGCTCCTGCGAGCGCCTTCATCTTCGGCCCGAGCATCGTCTTCGATCCGACCAATTACGGCGAAAACGTCCTCGCCGCCGCCCGCGCCCTCGAACAGATCAACAATCAGATCGTCAGCCTCCAGAACGAAGCCACCATGCTGCTCAACCAGGCGCGGAACCTCACCTCGTTGCCGACCTCGCTGCTCTCGGACATTCAATCCAACCACACCCGCATGCAAATGCTGCTGCGCCAGGCCGAGCGGCTGGCCTATGACGTGCAATCGATCGAGCAGGTTTTTCAGCAATCCTATTCCGGCTTCGCCTCTGGCCAGACCGATGCCCAGCTTGTCGACACCGCTCGCGCCCGCTGGCAGGATTCCGTTCAGGCGTTCGAGCACGCCTTGCAGGTCGGCGCCGGTGCCGTCGGCAATATAGAACAGAGCCAGCGCCAGACCGGGCAACTCGTGGACGCCAGCCAATCGGCGGTCGGCGCCTTGCAGGCCGTCCAGGCCGGCAACCAGCTTATCGCCGTCCAGTCGCAACAACTCTCCGACCTGACCGCGCTTCTCGCGGCTCAGGGTCGGGCCGACGCCATCGAGCAGGCACGGCAGGCCGCCGAGTACGAGCAGGCCCAGGAGCACTTTTCGCGCTTCATGGCCGGCACGCCCTATCAGCCGCAATTCGTGCGCATGTTCGGCAACTGACCATGCGCCCGCGTCCCCAAGACAGCATCGTCGTGCGGCTGACGCTGGTCGCCACGCTGGTGATCGCGGCCGTCGCGCTGATCGTCATGTTCCATAATCTCGATGCCGGCCGCCAAGCTGTACCGGGTTCGGTCTCCTCCGGTTCCAGCACGGGAGACGCCGAGTTGATCCGCTGCCGCGACCTCGGCATGGCGGCCGCCGAGGATGAAAGCTGCCTCGCTGCCTGGTCGGAAGAACAGCGGCGGTTCCTGGGCACCGAGCGCGCGCCCGAACCACGAGAGCAAAGTCGAACCGACACTGTCGGATCGGTCTCCTCCGCGCTGCCCCCTGTAGGGGAGACCGCAGAGGAAGCGGTCGATGATCAAGAATCCGGACATGGGGAGCTGGCCCCGTGAACAATACCGGCGTCATCGACCGCTTCCTCGACACCTTCACCACCTATATCGACTCTGGCTTCGGGCTGTTGGGCGGCGAGATTGCGTTTCTCACGACCACCCTGATCGTCATCGACATCACGCTCGCGGGCCTGTTCTGGGCCTGGGGCGCCGACGAGGACGTGATCCAGCGCCTGATGAAGAAGACCCTCTATATCGGCTTCTTCGCTTTCATCATCGGCAACTTCAACGGCCTCGCCCAGATCGTCTTCCAGAGCTTTTCCGGGCTTGGGCTGTTGGCCGGCGGTTCCCAGATCACCGCCGATGAACTTCTGCGCCCCGGCGCCGTCGCCCAGACCGGGCTCGACGCCGCGCAACCGCTGCTCGATTCCGCCAGTCAGTTGCTCGGCTTTCCGGCCGTCTTCTTCAACCTCGTGCAGATCGTCGTGCTGCTGGTCGCCTGGATCATCGTGCTCATCGCCTTCTTCGTGCTGTCGGTGCAGATCTTCGTGACGCTGGTAGAGTTCAAGCTGACGACGCTCGCCGGCTTCGTCCTCATCCCCTTCGCGCTCTTCAACAAGACCGCCTTCCTTGCCGAAAAGGTCCTGGGCAATATCGTTGCCTCCGGGGTGAAGATTCTGGTCCTGGCCGTCATCGTCGGCATTGGCTCTGGCCTCTTCAATGAGTTCACCCAGGGCTTTGGGGGTGATCAGCCCACCATCTCTGATGCGATGGCGCTGGTCCTTGCCGCGCTTGCGCTGATGGGCTTGTCGATCTTCGGCCCCGGCATCGCCACCGGCCTGGTGTCCGGCGCGCCCCAGCTCGGCGCGGGAGCGGCTGCCGGCACCGGCCTTGCCGTCGCCGGCATAGGCGCAGCCAGTTTCATGGGTGGCCGCGCCCTTGCTGGTGCGGTCCCGGGTGCTGCACGTGGTTTGGCGACGGCTGGCGGCGCCGCTTCGTCCGCCTATTCCATCGGCGCCGAAACCTCGGGCAAGACCGGTCCTGGCGCCATCCCCGGCGGTGTCGGCGGCATGATCGGCGCGGGCGGTGCTCTTGCCGGTCAAGGCATGCGGGCCTTGGGCCAACGTGCCGTGGCCCCGTTGCGCGAAGGCGCCGCAGCGGGGGCCAACACGGTGCGCGCCGCAGCAGGTCAGAGCACCCCGAACCAATCCGCCGATGCCGCAGGGGCCGCAGCGGGAGCTTCCGGTCAACCCGAATGGGCCAGGCGCATGCACCGGTCCCAGACCATGAGCCACGGCGTCACCACCGCCGCTCACGTCGTCCGCTCCGGCGATTCCGGCGGCGGCGGCGCCTCCGTTTCCCTCCAGCAGGACGACCGCTGATGTTTTCGCTCTTTCGACGCCCTCAATCCCACTACGGCGAAACGCCCGAACCCGAAACGCCGTACCAACGCGCGGCCCAGGTCTGGGACGAACGTATCGGCTCGGCTCGCGTGCAGGCCCGGAACTGGCGATTGATGGCCTTTGGCTCGCTGATCCTCACAGCCGGCTTTGCCGCCGCGCTTGTCTGGCAGTCGGCGCGCGGAACCGTGGTGCCCTGGGTGGTGGAAGTCGACCAGCATGGCGAGGCCCGCACCGTCGCCCCGGCCATCGCCGATTACCAACCCACCGATGCGCAGGTCGCCTGGCATCTCGCCCGCTTCATCGAGCAGGTCCGTTCGATCTCGGCCGACCCCGTCGTGGTGCGGCAGAACTGGCTCGACGCCTACAATTACACGACCGATCGTGGCGCCATGGCGCTCAACGACTATGCCCGCTTGAGCGAACCGTTCGAGCGGGTCGGCCGCGAACAGATCGCCGTCGAGGTGTCGAGTGTCATAAGGGCGTCGGACAGTTCGTTCCGCATCGCCTGGACCGAGCGCCGCTATGAGAACGGCCAGCTCGCCCGCACCGAGCGCTGGACCGCCATCCTCACCACAATCATCCGCCAGCCCCGCACCGCCGATGCCCTGCGCGCCAATCCGCTGGGCGTCTATGTCAACGCCATCAACTGGTCGAGGGAACTCGGACAATGAGCATCGCACGCACCATCAGCCCAAAAAAACTGCCCGTCTCCCTGCCGGCCATTTTTGTCTTCGCCCTCGCGCTGTCGGGCTGCGCCACCAACCGCACCTACATCCCGCCCGAGATCGACTATGACGACATGGCCCCGGCCGTGCTCACCGTCGACCCGCCCGCGCCGGTGCAGGTTGTGGAACTGCCGACACCGCTGCCGCTGCCCGGCCAGCTCCGTCCCCTCGACGCCGAGCGCGAGCCTGACGATCGCGATCCCGCCGATCGCGTGCTCGACGCCAATGAGGAAGCCCGCATGGAGCCGAGCCAGGACGGCTATATCAATGCGGTTCAGGTCTATCCCTTCACCGCCGGCGCACTCTATCAGGTCTACGCCGCCCCCGGTCAGGTCACGGACATCGCCTTGCAACCCGGCGAATCCCTTGTCGGCGCCGGTCCCGTCGCGCTCGGCGACACCGTGCGCTGGATCGTGGGAGACACGGAAAGCGGAGCGGGGGACGCGCGCCAGATCCACATTCTCGTCAAGCCGACGCGGCCGGGTCTGACGACCAACGTGATCATCAACACCGATAGGCGCACTTATCTCCTCGAGTTCAATTCGACCGAGACGGCCTATATGGCTCAGGTCTCGTGGCAATACCCTCAAGACCAGCTCATCGCCCTGCGCCAGCAGAACGCCCAGGTGCAGGCCCAGACCCCCATCGCCCAGGGCGTCGATATCGCCAATCTCAACTTCCGCTACGCGATCGAGGGCGACAGCACGCCATGGCGCCCGCTACGCGCCTTCGACGATAGTCAGAAAGTCTATATCGAGTTTCCGTCCGGCATTGTCCAAGGGGAACTTCCCCCGCTCTTCACCATCGGCGCGGCCGGCGGCACCGAACTGGTCAACTACCGCGTTCGCGACAACTACATGATCGTCGACCGCCTCTTTGCCGCCGCCGAACTGCGCCTCGGCGACGGCAATAGCCAGCGCATCGTGCGGATCGTGCGCACCGATGGGCGGCGGCCATGAGCGAGGCGCCCGACATTCGCGCCGAGCTGCGGCTGCAGCCCGAAATGCCGAAGGTCACCCGGTTGTCGCGCCGCGTCATCATCGGCCTGGTCGGCGTCTCGGGCGTTGCTGTGCTCGGCGCGCTGATCTGGGCGCTCGACACCAACCGCCGCGGCGCCGATCCCGGTCAGGAACTCTACAGCATCGACAACCGCCCGGCCGCCGAGGGCTTGAACACCCTGCCGTCCGACTATGCCGGCGTGCCCCAGCTCGGCCCGGCGCTGCCCGGCGATCTTGGTCGCGCCATTCTCGAAGCCCAGGAGCGCGGCCAGCCGGTTGTGGTGCCGCCGCTCCAGCCGTCCGCCATCGACCGCGAGGAGCAGGCGCGCCTGGCCGAGATCGAATCCGCGCGTTTGAGCCAGCTCTTCGTCGGCGCCAACACGGCCGTTTCGGCGCAAAGCCTGCCATCGCTTCCGCAGCTCACCATGCCGGACTTGATCGCTCCGGTCGCTGCCGAAGCACCTCTGCCGCTCGACGCCGGTGCCGCACAGAATATGCAGGATCGCAAGCTCGACTTCCTGACCGGCGAGGCCGATACGCGCGCCGTCAGCGCCGAAACCCTGATGCTGCCGGCCTCTCCTTATCTCGTGCAGGCGGGTTCGATCATACCGGCCGCGCTGATCACGGGTATTCGATCGGACCTCCCCGGCCAGATCACTGCCCAGGTGACGAGCCCGGTCTATGACACGCCGACCGGGCGCTATCTCCTCATCCCCCAGGGCGCGCGGCTCATCGGCCGCTATGACAGCCAGATCGCCTTCGGGCAGTCCCGTGTTCTTCTGGTATGGGATCGCCTGATCCTGCCTAATGGTCGGTCGATCCTCTTGGATAACCAGCCGGGAACCGACACGATGGGCTTCGCCGGCCTTGAAGACGAGGTGGACTATCATTGGGGCCGCATCTTCCAGGCGGCCGCGCTTTCGACCCTCCTTGGCGTCGGAACGAACCTCGGATCGTCAGGCGAGGAGAGCGAGATCGCCGATGTCATTCGCGAGAGCGCCCAGGGCACCGCCCAGGACGTCGGCCAGCAGATCGTGCAGCGTCAGATCAACATCCAGCCCACCTTGACCATTCGCCCGGGCTTTCCCGTGCGGATTCTGGTCAATCGGGACCTTGTGCTCGAGCCATATCAATAAGGAAGAGTCGACCATGACCAAGCTCAAGCTCGGGCCCATCGTTGACGAGAAGCCAGTTATGGTCACCATCGAACTGCCGGCCGCCGTCAATCGGGATCTCGTCGCTTATGCCGAGGTGCTCGGCCGCGAGACCGGGCAGCCAATCCCTGATCCCACGAAGCTCATAGCGCCGATGGTCCAGCGGTTCATGGCAACGGATCGGGCCTTTGCGAAAGCGCGATCTGGAACATGAAATCGCTGCCCGCTCGTGAGCAAGATGTACCACTTCCAGACCGTTGGTGACGATAGAGGCAGCATCAAGACAGTTGACGACTTTTGGTGTAGGATTCGATATCGGACGGCGTCGTCCAAAGAATGTGAAAGATCCGTCAGCAACCATGGCCCGTAGTGACCTTCTCGTTTCCCTCGTACGCGCCGGCGCGACCGGCGATCGGGATATGCTGAAGTCAACAGCCGAGGCCCTGGTCGCCGAAGAGCGTGCGCAGAATCATCATATCGTGGCGGATCGTCTGGAACGGGCGTTGTCTGCTGTTCCGGTGACGCCGCCAGCCCTCACCACAACCATCAATTTAGCTGGCGCCGGCAAGGATTCGATCCTTGAGATCGAACCACGGGCGCAGTTGGCCCAACTTCTCCTGCCGCTACCCGTCCAGCAGGGCGGCCGACAACTGATCGAAGAACATGTGCGTGCGGATGTCTTGCGTGCTCATGGCTACGAACCGCGTCATCGCGTCCTGCTGTCGGGCCCTCCAGGTAACGGCAAGACCTCGTTTGCCGAGGCTGTTGCGGAAGCCTTGGGTTTGCCATTCTTCATGGTCCGCTACGATGCGCTCATCGGCAGCTATCTGGGCGAAACCAATACCCGCCTGCGCAAACTTTTCGACTATGTTCGTACCCGGCCGAGCGTACTCTTTTTCGACGAGTTCGACGCCATCGGCAAAGAGCGTGGCGACACGCATGAGACTGGCGAGATCAAGCGTGTCGTTTCGTTTTTGCTGATGCAGCTCGACCAGCTTCCGAGCTATGTCATCGTCATCGCTGCGACCAACCATGCCGAGCTCCTCGACCGCGCCGTCTGGCGGCGGTTCCAACTACGCTTGGCGTTCCCGGCTCCTGACAAAAGACAGGTCGCAGCCTTCCTCGACCGGGTCATGTCGCAATGGCCTGATCAACCGCGACTTTCTGCGCGCGCGATCGGAGCCAAGCTCGGTGAGTTGAGCTACGCAGAAGCGGTCGATTTCTGTCAGAATGTAAGAAGACGACAAATATTGGGCTTGGGGGAGCTTTCAGTCGATGACGCACTACGTGCGGAACTAGACCTCTGGGCAAGTCGAGTGCGACCAGAGGTGATGAATGCCGAGCGATCCGACCAAACCGCTTCTGAGGATAAACCCAGGGCAACCGCAGGCAAGGGTTCGACGAAAAGGCCCAGTCGTAATCCCACGGCCTGACGCCTTTCCAAAGGCGGACCAGGAGCGACGGTTTGGCCAACGGTTTAGGCGTCTGTCCGAAGTGCTGGCACGCGACCCAGCGGCCCTTGAGTTGCGGGCCGACCCCGCCGCGCTGGCTCCCGAACGACTGCTTGTGTTCGAGGTGCGTGGCAATATCGCCGCGTTCGCCAAGGCGACCGCCAATGTCCCTGGCCTCGAGTTGATCGACGAGGAGGAATTGGCGAGCGATGAGGACGCTGCGCCGGTAGCCTACCTCCTGGTTCCCGACATGCGCGCTCTTCGCCAGATCGAAAGTCTCTGGCAGACTTGGATGGCTGGCCGTGATCTCCCTGACGGACATACGCCATGGCGGGACGTTTTCGCCTGTCTGCGGGATCTGCGGCCCTGGGGGCCGGGTGATCGCGTGCAGCCTGCCGATGCTACAATTCTCGAAGAGGAAATCTTCGGCAAGGCCGACGACGAACAGATCCCGCTCGAAGTGGAGATCGTGTTCCGGCCTGGCGCCGAGGCGGCTTCAGCAAACGAAACAAATGTGACCCGGGCGATCGCGGCCTATGGTGGTGTTGTGCTCAGTCGGGCGCGGCTCGATGACATCGCCTATCACGCCGTTCTGGCGCGGCTGCCCGTCGGTGCGATACGGTCCATCATCGAACGCTCTCCGGCCAGCCTGGCCGGGATCGAGCAGGTCATGTATATCCGGCCGCAAAGCATCGTCACCGAAATTGACGTCGCCGATACGGTTGCCCCTGCGCCCGTCGCTTTGCCGCCAGCGGTGGCTAACGATCCGATCCTGGCGGTGCTCGATGGCGTGCCGATGGTTGGTCACCCACTCCTACGGCAACATGTGAGCGTTGAAGACCTGTTCGGACTGGAACCGAACGCCTTGGTCGCCGAGCGTGTTCATGGTTCGGCCATGACCTCCCTCATCGTACATGGTGACCGCAACCAATCGGAACCACCGTTACCCAGGCAGATACATTGCATTCCCGTGCTCGGCGCCGCCGATCGATTTCCTGCTGATCGGCTGATAGTCGATCTGATCTATCAGGCTGTGACGCGCATGCGTGGTCGCCCGGAGCCATCCGCACCTCACGTTATCATCGTCAATATTTCGCTGGGAAATGCCCGCCGGCCGTTTCATGGCCAGCTCTCGCCCTGGGCAAGATTGCTGGATCGCTTGGCCTATCGGTTTGGGATTCTGTTCATTGTCAGCGCTGGCAACGTGACCGATGAATTTCCGGTGCCGGGATTTGATAACACCCTGGATTTCGAGAATGCGCAGGACGCCGATCGCGCCCGTGGGGTCGTTCGAGCGCTGGCAGATGTTCAAGCTGATCGACGCCTATTATCCCCGGCGGAGACGATCAACGGGCTGACCATTGGCGCCCGGAACACCGACTTCGTGCCTCACGCGGATCGCGTGTTCGCGCGAACCAACATCAATCCGTTTCCGGCGCTCGATACGGCCAATCCTTCCAGCGCCCTTGGGCCTGGCTTTGCGAATGCCGTCAAACCGGACATTCTAATGCCGGGTTCGCGCGAACACGTGCGCGTGGTCAGAAGTGGTGCAGGCATCGTCGTCGCTCCAGCCCGCGCTAGCAGAGGAGCCGGTTTGAAGGTTGCGGCGCCTCCAGCACCGGTTGGACTGGAAGGTGCAGAAGCCTATACCAACGGAACGAGCGCCGCTGCCGCCCTTGCCTCGCGAACGGCACATCGGATTCACGACGCGCTTGAAGCCGAATATGGGCAGGACTTTCTGCAACTGAGCAACGCGGAACGCGCCGTACTGCTCAAGGCCCTTTTGGTCCATCCCGCTCGTTGGCCCGAAGAAACTACAGCGCTCATCAAGGGGCTCCTGGGACCGTTCGGCAGGGGGCAGGCGCCGCGCCAGAAAGACAACATCCGCCGATTCATTGGTTATGGAGCGCTTGACCCAGACGATGCGGTAGCCTGCGCGGCCGATCGGGCAACGTTCTGGGCCGTTGGCTCCCTGGCAAACGAGCGAAGTGTCGATGTATTGGTGCCGATCCCGGCCGCGATCGGCGGCAGAGCACAGCCGCATTTCATATCGGCTACTCTTGCGTGGCTTACGCCCGTTCTGCCTGGCCGCAAGGCATATCGGGCCGTGCGCATGAAGATACTCGATCCCGACGACATTGATGGCCTAGGCGTCGCGGCGCACAAAAGCCAGCCTGACATCAACCAGACCAATCGTGGCACGGTCTATACCCGGTGCTGGAGCGGTCAGCGTGCGGCCATCGTCACGCCGTCTATGTCGTTCCCTCTGCGCGTTCAGCGAGAACCTGACGCCGGCGGAATCGAAGACGAAGCCGTACCGTTTGGACTAGCAGTGACGGTAGCCATGCCTGGACAGATCCAGCTTTATGAAGAAGTTCGCGCTCGTGTGCGTCCGCTTCCGATTCAATCCTAAACTCGAGATATCGGCCGAATACCAACAACTGCTGATCGCAGCAGAGCTTGCGATCGTCACGGCGTCCGCCAGTGCTGGCGCTTCACCACGAAAACCCCACACTAAACCCCACATTAAAATTCTGAACTAGTGTGGGGTGCTTAGCTAAGCCCTTGAAATTATGGCGCGCCCGAAGAGATTCGAACTCCTGACCCCCAGATTCGTAGTCTGGTGCTCTATCCAGCTGAGCTACGGGCGCGCAGTGCCGTTTCGGAGACCCGAACTGGGGCGGTCCCCAGCGGCAGGCGCAACGCTTATACTGGCTTGGCGGCCATTGCAAGGGCGAGATTGGCAAAGTTTGCAATCAATTTCCCTCGCCGCCCACAACCCTCGGGCGTAAACAATTTTGACGAGGGCGAAATGGGCCGCCGTGCTGGGGAAGCGTGCGCGAACAAGGACTTGGCGTCTCAGCGCTTCCGTGCCGCAACGCCTAAATCAAGCGGCAGTTCGATGGAAAAGACCGTGCCTTCGCGGCTTTCCACAAGCGCAATCGCGCCGCCATTGGCCTCGACGAGTTCGCGCGCGATCGCCAGTCCCAGCCCGGTGCCGCCGGCCTTGGCCGACCCCTCGAACGCCACGAACAGATTGTCCTTGGCCCGCGGCGGCAGTCCGGGCCCGTTATCGGCGATAAACAGCCGGATAAGCTCGCCATCGATAGTGGCCGAATAGCGAATGAAGGGCGAGGCTATCTTGTCGCCCTTGTCCTCCAGCGCCTCGCGCGCATTCTTAAAGATGTTGACGAGCACCCGCGCCAGATGATCGGGATCGGTCGTCACAACGACATCATCGGGCACCTGATTGTCGAAAACGATCCTTGGATGCCCGATCAGCGCCGCCGAAACCGCAGCCTCCATGCCGAGCGCGCGCAAATCCACGGGCTCGGGCTTGGGCAGGCTGGTCTGCTGGCGCCCATAATCAAGCACCGTCTGGGCGAACGCGATGGCCTTGTCGAGTGTGTTGACGAGGCGCGGCGCCAGCCTTTGCACCTGCGGATCGTCGAGATTGGCCACCTGGTCGGACAGCAATTGCGCCGAGGTCAGCATGTTGCGCAAATCGTGATTGATCTTGGACACCGCCATGCCCAGATCAGCCAGATGCCGCCTTTGGCGCAGCATGGCGAAAAGCTCGGCCTGGGTATCGGCAATAGCGCGTTCCAACACCCCGATCTCATCGCGCCGATTGTCCTCGGGCACGAAAATCAACGTGCCGTTTTCCGGATTTTCGCGAAAGGCCAACATCGATGACGTCAGCCGCTTGATCGGCCCGATCAGAACGCTTTCGGCCAGCACATAGATGACGAACGCAGTGACCCCCGCCACGACGATCGAAACCATCGCGATATTGCCCGCATAAGTCAAAAGGTCGGCCCGCAATGGATTTTCGGGCATGATCACCTCGACCACAGCATCGCCCGCGCCCAGGGGGGTGCCGACGATTCGAAGCGTCCGCTGCCCGCCGAACACCAGCGTGTCGAGCGCGTCGGCAATCAGCGTCATGGGGTTGGCGTCGCGCATGTCGGCAAGGTGGGTGACCTCGGGCATGGTGACAGCATCGAGCGCGATGAGGTCGGTCTGCCCCTCGCGGCGATAGACGATGGCGATCGCCCCGGCGGCCTGCAGCAGCGGATCGGTCACCTCGGCGGGCAGATCCATGATATCGGGCACTGCGTCGAACACGCGGACCGCGACAGCGCCGACGCGCAGGCGGTCTTCGAGCCACCCGGCGCGGTAATTGGCCAGCGAGGGCAGGAACACGGCGATCTCAATGAGCAGGATGACCAGCGCAATGGCGGTGATCAGCTTGACACTCAGTCCGGCGAGGGGGCCGGGCACCTTGGCGATGTCTTGCGTCATGGCTCCAGACTACCGCCCGATTTTCCCTATGGCAACAAGCGCTTAAGTCGATCGCCCCAACCCGCGGCGCTACGCCTCGGGTGGTGGCGAGCATAATCGGCGACGAGCCGGCTCACGGCCTCGCCAAATGTCGGGTGCGGCGCCAGCGTGCCGGCAAGGTCATGCGGGGTCAGCTTGAGCGAGATCGCCAGCGCAAACAGCGGTGCCAGTTCGGGCGCGGCCGGTCCCACCATGCCCACCGAAACGATCCGCCCATCGGCGCGGGTGATCATCTTGATATGCCCATGCGGCTCTGCCGCTGCCCTCGCGGCGTCGGTCTGGGCAAATCCAGCCCGCGTTATGGCGATGGTATCGCCCCAGCGATTGCGCGCCTCCCGCTCAGACGGTCCGATCTGGACAATGGCCGGTCGCGTATGGATGACATTGGGCACGATCGCCTCGCGATCGGCGCCGCCCAGCATGGCCGCCACAGCCCGTTCGCCGCCATGACGCGCCGCATGCGCGCCGTGCCCACCCGCAGCATCGCCGACGATCCGCACCCGCCGGTTCGTCGTGCGCCCGCCGGCCCGCAACTGGGGCAGGCCACCACTAAGCCTGATTCCCGCAGTGGTAAGCTCGAGCTCGTCCAGCACCGCGCGCCGGCCCGTTGCAAATAAGAGATGGGTCGCAACGATCCGCTCTTCATCCGGTCCGGTCTTGATATCGATGGCGATCTCCTCGCCCTCGGTGGCCACGGCAACAACCCCCGTATGCGTCCGGATCTCGAGCCCTTCGCCGCGCAGGCGTCGCAGCACCGCTTCGGCCAATTCGTGGTCGATGTCGGCCAAGGGTTCGACCATGTCGATAACCGTCACTTTGGCCCCGAGCCGCAGATGCGCCTGTGCCAGTGCCAGACCGGTGCCTCCGCCGCCGACGACAACGAGGTGGCCCGGCTTGCGATTGAGCTCGAATATCGTCTCGGGCGTAAAATATGGGACGTCGTCCATCCCGGGAATTTCTGGCACCAGCGGGCGCGATCCTGTGGCAATCAGGATATTCCGCGCCTTGTAGCTTCGGTCGTCGACCGCAATGGTGTCGCGTCCGGTAAATTTCGCTTTGCCGCGCACGAGCGAGATGCCCTGCGCCTTGAGGCGTTCGTCCGAGATATCGGGTGCGGCCATTTCCACGACATCGCGGATTCGCGCATTGATGCGGCCGAAATTGACCCTGGGCTCGCCGGGCGCCAGGCCCAGCGTTTTCGCTGTGCGAATCTGGTGGGCGCGTTCGGCGGCGTGGGTCAAAGCCTGGGCGGGCAGGGTGCCCCAATTGTGCGAAACCCCGCCGAGTTCGCCGGCCTCTATCAGAACAACTTTGGCGTTGAGCGCTGCTGCGGCCTGGGCTGCGGCGATGCCTGCCGGGCCGGCCCCGATGATCGCGAGATCGACCTTGTCCTCTTGCGCCAAGCCTGCCCCCAATGCGGTTTGTTGTGTCGTCGATGATTGCGCACTATTAGCGTGCAGCATCGGGTCTGGCCAGAACCCGGACACGCAAAGCTGCATGGTGCACAGAGCAGGGGGCTGTTGGCCAAATTGTGTCCTCGCGTCAATTGACTTGCCCACCCCTTTTCCCTATAAGCCGGCCAACCTTCGCCATGGGCCAGAGGACGCTTGTCCTTTGCCGTGTGCGGCAAGACCCGATTTGCAACCCTAGAGTTTACCAGAGGATCGCGCGGCCCAGCGCGCGGTGTAAAGCCCATGAAGCGTACTTTTCAGCCGAGCAATCTTGTGCGCGCCCGCCGTCACGGTTTCCGTGCCCGCATGGCGACCAAGAATGGCCGCAAGATCTTGAACCGTCGTCGTGCCGTCGGCCGCAAGCGGCTCTCGGCTTAAGGCCCAGGCGTTCGCGGTGTCATGCCGGACACCCCGGCATCGCCGACGCGCCGCCTCAAGAAGCGGGCGCAGTTTTTGAAAGCCGCGCGGGGCACGAAAGTTGCCAGGCGCGGCTTTGTGTTGCAGGCGGTAGCGGTTGCCGACCCCCAGCCGGGCGTGGGATATACCGTCACCAAGAAGGTGGGCAACGCGCCCGAGCGCAATCGCATCAAGCGGCGTCTGCGCGAAGTCGTCAGAGCCTCCGCCACTCGGCTCGTTGCCGGCCATGATTACGTGTTGATCGGACGCCGCGAGAGCCTGACCGAACCGTTCGCCGCGCTGGTCGAGGACCTCGAAAAAGCCCTCAGGCGCGCGCACGGGACCCAGTCCGCAAAAGCCGGCAACGGCGCAGCGGAGCGGGATCCTTCAGAGACTACCAGGGCCCCAGGGCCGAGCGGACATCCAGAGCAATGAACGAAAACAATCGCAATATGATCCTGGCCGTCGTCCTGAGCATGCTCGTGCTCTTTGGATGGCAGTTCTTCATCGCCGGCCCGCAGCTCGAACAGGCCCAGCGCCAGGCGCAGGTCGCCGCCGAGCAGCAACAGGCCGCCCAGGACAGCGCAGATCTTGCCGCTCCCGCCGCCGATGGTTCGGTAGCGGCACCTGCCGCGGGCGACGCCACGGTCTTTGAAAACCGCGAGGCAGCCCTTGGGGCCTCCACCCGCGTTGCGATTGAAACCGATTCCCTCTCCGGCTCGATCAACCTCGCCGGTGCCCGCATCGACGATCTGCATCTCAACCACTATAACGAGACCCCCGACGCCGACAGCCCAACCATTACGCTGCTGTCCCCGGCCGGCTCGCCGCTTCCCTATTATCTCGAACACGGCTGGGTCGCGTCCGCCGGCGCCACCGTGGCGCTGCCCGACAGCCAGACGGTCTGGGAGCTGACCCAGGGCACGACCCTTACCGCCGAAACCCCGATCACCCTTTCCTGGGACAACGGCCAGGGCCTTGTGTTCTCCCGCACCATTTCGGTCGATGACAACTATATGTTCTCGGTCGAACAGACGGTCGAAAACCAGGGCGCTGGCGATGTCGCGCTGTTCCCCTATTCGCGCATTTCCCGTCTCTACACGCCCGAAACGCAGAATTTCTTCATCCTGCACGAGGGCCCGATCGGCGTTCTTGGAGAAAACAATCTCGTCGAGCGCTCCTATGGCGATATCCAGGAAGACGGCCAGATCGATTTCGCATCGACCGGCGGTTGGCTGGGCTTTACCGACAAATACTGGGCGACGGCCATCATCCCGCCCCAGGACGAAACCATCAACGCCCGCTATTTCCACGGCACCAGCGCGCCCTCGGGCAATGATTATCGCGCCAATTATGTGGCCCAGAGCCCGGTCGTGGTTCCCGCCGGCGGCACCGCCAGCCACGAGAGCCTTGCCTTTGCCGGCGCCAAGGTCGAGTCGATCATCGACAGCTATGAGCAGGGCTATGGCATCGACCGGTTCGAGCTGATCATCGACTGGGGCTGGTTCCATTTCATCACCAAGCCGATGTTCTATCTCATCAGGCTGCTCTACGAGTTTTTGGGCAATTTCGGCCTCGCCATCCTGGCCGTTACCGTCATCATCAAGGCGATCTTCTTCCCGCTCGCCAACAAGAGCTACGCGTCCATGGCCAATATGCGCCGCGTGCAGCCCAAGATGAAGGAAATCCAGGAAAAGCATAAGGAAGACCGCGCTGCCCAGCAGCAGGCGATGATGGAGCTCTACAAGACCGAGAAGATCAATCCGCTCTCGGGCTGTTGGCCGATCCTCATCCAGATTCCGGTGTTCTTTGCGCTCTATAAGGTTCTGTTCGTCACCATCGAAATGCGCCATGCGCCGTTCTTCGGCTGGATTCAGGATCTCGCCGCGCCCGATCCCACCACGATCTTCAACCTGTTCGGTCTTCTGCCCTACGATCCCTCGAGCGTCCCGGTCATCGGCTCGTTCCTGATGCTCGGCATCTGGCCGCTCATCATGGGCATCACCATGTGGGTCCAGATGCGCCTCAACCCGCCGCCGGCCGATCCGACCCAGGCGATGATCTTCAACTGGATGCCGGTGATCTTCACCTTTATGCTGGCCACATTCCCAGCTGGTCTCGTCATCTACTGGGCGTGGAACAACTTCCTTTCGGTTGTCCAGCAATGGTTCATCATGCGCCGCCACGGCGTCACGGTCGACCTGCTCGGCAACATCAAGAACTCGTTCAAGCGCAAGCCCAAGGCCGCCGAGTAACAGTTCAGGCAAACGACAAAGGGCCGGGAAACCGGCCCTTCTCTTTTGCGTCCAATTGCTTCACGCTGCAGCGCACACTGCCAACCGGATCGTCCAATGACCGACCTGCCCGAAAATGTCCGCCTGCTGTTCGCCCGCCCCTGGGTGTTCCTCAAAGGCTGCGTCCGCGTCTCCGATCTGCCTGCCGACGACATCGTCGAGGTCGCCTTCGCCGGGCGCTCCAACGTCGGCAAATCATCCCTGATCAATGCGCTGGTTGGGCAGGGCAGTCTTGCCCGCACGTCGAACACCCCTGGTCGCACCCAGGAACTCAACCTCTTCGCCCCGGAAACGGGGGGCATCCGCATCGTCGATATGCCCGGCTACGGCTTTGCCAAGGCCCCCAAGCCCGCCGTCGAAAAATGGAACAAGCTCATCCACCAGTTCCTGCGCGGTCGCCCTAATCTGCGCCGCGTCTATGTCCTGGTCGACGCCCGCCACGGTCCCAAGGCCAATGACGCCACCGTCATGAACGAACTCGACAAGGCCGCCGTCTCCTATCAGGTGGTCTTGACCAAAGCCGACAAAATGCTGGAAAAAGACCTCGCCGCCATCATCGCCGCGACTGCCAAATTCATCGCCAAGCGCCCGGCAGCTCACCCCGAGATCATCCTCACCTCCTCGGAAAAAGCCACCGGCATCGACACCCTCCGCACCGAAATCGCCCGTTTCCGCGACGGGCTTTAGCTCGCTCGACTAGCGCCCAAGGCCCCCTCACCGGCCTGCCGGCCACCATCTCCCAACGGAAAGGGCTCATCGTGCCGCGGTCTTTGAAGTCGCCATTATAGCTCGAAAAGCCGCAATCGAACTCCCTCTCCCTTGGGGGAGAGGGCTGGGGTGAGGGGGCCTTGCTGAGTCAGTGAAAAGGTCACCGCCTGCGCCAACGGCCCTACCGCCCCGCAATCACCGCCAGAAACACCGCCCCATACCGCCCCAGCTTGCTGTCGCCGACCCCCGGTAGATCGCGCATCGCCGCCAGCGTCTCCGGCCGCGCGGTGGCCATGGCGCGCAATGTCGTGTCCTGAAACACCACATAAGGCGGCACGCCCTGTTCGGTCGCGATCTCCCGCCGCCGCGCGCGCAGCTTGTCAAACAACTCCCGCGCCTGCGGCGTCAGATCGGGTCCGGCCAAAGCCCGGTTGGTGTCGCGCGTCTTGCGTTGCTGGTCGCGCCGTAGCGTCACTGTCCGTTCGCCGCGAAACACCGCCCGCGCCCCAGGATCGAGTGCCAGCGCCCCATGCGCCTCGTGGTTGACATGCACCAGCCCCATCGCCGTCAATTGCCGCGCCACCGACCGCCACGTCTTGACATCGATATCGCGCCCCACGCCGAACACCGGCAATTGGTCGTGGCGAAACTTTTCGACCTTCTCGGTCACCTTCCCCATCACCACGTCGATCACATGCGCCGCCCCGAACCGCTGCCCGGTGCGGTAGATCGCCGACATCACCTTGTTGGCGGCATCCGTCCCGTCCCAGGTGTCCACCGGGTTCAAACAGGTATCGCAGTTCCCGCACCCGCCCGGATGCGCCTCGCCGAAATGCGCCAGCACCGCCTGCCGCCGACAGCCCGCGGTCTCGCACACGCCCAAAAGCGCATTGAGCTTGGTGTTTTCCAGCCGCTTGACCACGTCGGGCGCATTGCCCTCCGAAATCATCCGCCGCCTCTGGCTGACGTCCGAAAGCCCGTAGCACATCCACGCGTCCGACGGCTGCCCGTCTCGCCCCGCGCGCCCCGTCTCCTGATAATACGCCTCGATCGAGGATGGCAGATCCATATGCGCCACATAGCGTACGTCGGGCTTGTCGATCCCCATCCCGAACGCCACCGTCGCCACAAGACACACGGCGTCGTTCTTCAAAAACGCATCCTGGTTAGCCGACCGTACCCGCCCTTCCAGCCCCGCGTGATAGGGCAGGGCGGGAATGCCCTTGTCGTTCAAAAATTCCGCCACGGCCTCCACCTTGGCGCGCGACAGGCAATAGACGATCCCGCTCACCCCCTGATGCCCCTTGAGAAAATCGAGCAATTGCGCCCGCGCATTGGCCCGCTCGACGATCGTGTAGGAAATATTGGGCCTATCGAAACTCGAGATGAACGTCTGCGCCGCTTCCAGCCCCAGCCGTTCGATGATATCGGCCCGCGTGGTTGGGTCCGCCGTCGCCGTCAAAGCGATGCGCGGTACCTCGGGAAACATCTCCTTGAGTTTGACGAGTTCGCGATATTCCGGTCTGAAATCATGCCCCCACTGGCTCACGCAATGGGCTTCGTCGATGGCAAACAGCGCGATCTCGATGCCCGCCAGAAGTTCATAAAATCCATTGGCCGAAAACCGCTCCGGCGCCACATAGAGCAGATCGAGTTCCCCGTCGCGCAATGCCTGGCGCACCGCGCGCACCTCATCGAGCGACAGAGACGAATTGAGCGCCGCAGCCTTCACCCCGGCCTGTTTCAGCGCCTCCACCTGATCGCGCATCAAGGCGATCAGCGGCGAAACGACGATCCCCACCCCATGCCGACAGATCGCCGGGATCTGGTAGCAGAGCGATTTCCCCGCGCCCGTGGGAAACAGCACGACGGCATCGCCGCCCCCGATCACATGCTCCACCACATCGCCCTGCTGCCCGCGAAACGCGTTCAGCCCGAACACCGATTGCAGCACCGAAAGTCCATCCGGGCGTCGCGTGCGGTCGGCGGCAAATAAGGTCATGCGTCTCGGTGGTCTGTTGATGAGGGGATCGGCTGTGATTCGCCCATTGTGCCCGCCCACCGCCACGCTTCAAGCGGCGATCGAGCCTGGCGGGGATTTCCCTTCGTCACCTCTCCCTTTGGGGGAGAGGTCGACGCAAAGCGGCGGGTGAGGGGGCCTTGCGATACTTGGCTTAGCACAACGTATCGAGTAGCCTCAGCAGTGCGTCACGTCGCTCGACGCCCCCCAGCCGCGCGATGCAATCGGCCTCGAACCGGTCCTGTATCGCCCGCGCCTCATCGAGAAACTTGACCCCATCCGCCGTCAGATAAAGCGCATTGGCCCTCCGATCCCCCGGCGCCGCCTGCCGCTCAATCAGCCCGCGCGTCTCCAGCCCGGTGACCAGGGCAACGAAATTGGCACGTTTGATCCCCAGGATTTCCGCGATCTCGGTCTGCTTGCGCCCCGGATTGTCGGCAATCAGCACAAGCACCGAATATTCCGCCGGCCGCAGATTGAGCATCTCGAACGCTGCGTTGAAGCGCTGGAACACCGAAAGCTGGGCCCGCCGCAGGCGATAGCCCACAATGTCGGTCGTCGCCTCGGTGCGAAGTTCGGGCTCGGTCTGCGAAATAAGCGGGGCGGTCATGGCCGAAATTCCGTTTGTTATGCCCCAAACCTATAAGCGTTTCCCGCCGATCGTGCCACCTCCCGCGCCAACCGGCCGGTGGCGCAATAGGCACTTGAGTCCGCGTCCAGATATTTGTTATGATTGATAACAAACGCCGCGCGATGGAGGATACGGCGGTGTTTTCTGCGTATGCAGGCGACGGGGAGGGATGTTTCGATTATCCAATTTTTTGTCTGCATCGTCTATTGTTGGATTTCGCGCCTTCGGGCCACGTTCGACGCAGGGCAATCCCACCCGTTGCGGCTGGGGTTGTGAGGATAAGATGCGCTAAGGTGCCGTGCATCTTGATGGGAGGATGATGTGTTTCAGGACAATTCGCCATTGGGGCGAAGTGTATATGGCTTGGCCAAGGGACTAGCCCTTCTGGGCGGCGTCGTCATGGTCGCGGTCATCATCATGATCACCCTCTCGATCATCGGACGCACCTTCATCTGGGCCGGCCTTCGCCCCATTCTGGGCGATTATGAATTGTCCTCGATGGGCATCGCCTTCACCGTCTTTACCTTCCTGCCCTGGGCGCACCTCGAGCGCGGCCACGCCATCGTGACCCTCATCACAGATCGCTTCGGTCCCCGGTTCAACGCCTGGCTGCTGGTCATAACCGACGCCATGATGCTGGCCACCGCCGCCTTTATCGCCTGGCGGCTCTATGACGGCATGCTAGACAAGTTCGCCTTCCGCGAAACCACGCTCTTGCTGCGCGTGCCGCTTGGCTGGGCCTACGCTGCCGCCTTTGTCGGCGCTTCGGTGTTCGTCATCGTCGCCATTTATGTCCTCGGGCGCTCGGTCACCAATGCCGTGACGGGCCGCACCGAACCCGATCGCGCCGGAGCCGAGATATGAGCAACGTCCTTCTCGGCCTTCTGTCATTTCCCGTCATGCTAGGCCTGATTTTCCTGCGCGTGCCCATCGGTATCGCCATGCTGGCCACGGGCGTCTTCGGCTCGTTCCTGATCACGGGCAGCTTTAATCCCATGCTCGCCCAGTTCAAGAGCCTCACCTATTCGACGTTTTCGTCCTATTCGCTTTCCGTCGTCCCCCTGTTCCTGCTCATGGGCGCTTTTGCGACCCTTTCGGGCATGAGTGGCAAGCTCTTTGATGCAGCCGCCTCGTGGCTGGGCCATCGCAAGGGCGGCGTGGCGATGGCCGCCATCGGCGCCTCTGCCGGCTTTGGCGCCATCTGCGGCTCCTCGCTCGCCACCGCCGCCACCATGGGCAAGGTCGCACTGCCCGAACTTAAAAAGTATGGCTATTCCGGCGCGCTTTCGACAGGCACCGTCGCCGCCGGCGGCACCCTGGGCATTCTCATTCCGCCCTCGGTCATTCTGGTCATCTTCGCCGTCCAGACCGAACAGAACATCGCGCGCCTGTTCATGGCCGCTTTCCTGCCGGGCATCCTCGCCGCCATCGGCTATATCATCGTCATCGCCATCTATGTGCGCATGGCACCCGGCTCGGGCGGCCAACGAGAGCGCGTGCCCTATGGCCAGCGCTTCAGCCAGCTGGTCGGCATCTGGCCGGTTATCGCCGTCTTTATCGCCGTGATCGGCGGCATCTATACGGGCATCTTCACCCCCACCGAGGCCGCCGCCATCGGCGCCGCCGGCACAGGCATCATCGCACTGGCCACCCGCTCGCTCAGCCGCCGTGGACTGTCGGAAGTCTTTCTCTCGACAGCATCGGCCACCGCGATGATTTTTTTCATCGTGCTCGGTGCCGCCGCGCTCAACAGCTTCCTTGCCCTCTCGCAATTGCCACAGGTCGCAGCCGCCTGGGTGGGCGATCAGGGGCTCAATCCTTGGCTGGTCCTGACCGTCGTGCTGTTGCTCTATCTCGTGCTGGGCTGCGTCATGGATTCTCTGTCCATGATCCTGCTCACCGTGCCCATCGTCTATCCGATGATGCTGGCGCTCGATTTCGGCCTTGCGCCCGACGATTTCGCCGTCTGGTTCGGGATCATCGTTCTTATCGTCGTGGAGGTGGGGCTGATCACGCCACCGGTGGGGATGAATCTGTTCATCATCAACTCCATGGCCAAGAAGGTCCGGCTGTCCGAGACCTATCGCGGTGTGCTGCCATTCGTGGCCAGCGACATCATCCGCACCATCATCCTCGTTGCCTTCCCGCCCATAACATTGGCGCTGGTCTGGCTGTTCTACTAACCACCATCTAGACGCACAAAACGTGCAACAAAGGGAGAGAGACCAAATGAAACTCAAATCCATCCTGCTTGGGGCACTTGCCTCGGTCGCCTTCACAGCGACGGCCATGGGCCAGGACGTAACGCTTCGCGTTCACCAGTTCCTGCCCGCGCAGGCCCCCATCCCGTCCCAGGCGATCGCCCCATGGGCCGAAGCCATCGAAGCCGAGTCCGATGGCCGCATCGCCGTCGAGCTTTATCCGGCCATGCAGCTTGGCGGCGCGCCCGACAGCCTCTTTGCCCAGGCCCAGGACGGCGTCGTCGACGTCATCTGGACGGTGCTCGGCTACACCCCCGGCCGCTTCCCGAAATCGGAAGTGTTCGAGCTGCCCTTCCTCATCACCAATGGCGAAGACTCCTCGGAAGCCTTCTACAATTACGTGATGGAAAACTCCGCCGACGAGTTCGCCTCGGTTCACGTCATCGCGCTCCACACGCACGGCCCCGGCCTGTTCCACTCCAAGGACCCGATCGCGACCCTTGAAGATCTTCAGGGCATGAAGGTACGCGGCGGCTCGCGTATCATCTCCAACATGCTCGGCCAGCTCGGCGCAGAGCCCGTCGGCATGCCGGTCCCCGAAACCGCCGAAGCCCTCTCGCGTGGCGTGATCGATGCGACGACAGTGCCGTGGGAAGTTACCCCCTCGCTGCGCCTCACCGAACTCGTCACCAACCATACGGGCTTTTCGGGCGAACAGGGTCTCTACAGCCAGACCTTCGGTTTCGTCATGAACCGCGGCACCTATGAAGGCCTCCCCGAAGACCTGCGCGCCGTCATCGACGCCAATTCCGGCATCGAAGTCTCACGCGCCTTCGGCGCTGTTATGGATGCTGGCGATGAAGCCGGTCTTCAGATCGCCGTGGATGCCGGCAATTCCATCGTCACCCTCGACGAAGAAGAAACCGCCCGCTGGAAGGAAGCCGCGCAGGCCACCATCGACCAGTGGTTCGCCGACATGGACGCCATCGGCATCGACGGCCAGGCCCTTTACGCCTCGGCTCAGGAACACATGGCCGCAGTCTCCGGCCAGTAAGCCACGACATTTCGAAAAAGGGCGCCTCCGGGCGCCCTTTTTTACGTCTCACCGGGAAACGAAATAATCCGGAAACCGCTGCCGCCCGGTCGCAAGATGCGTCGTGATCTTGCCCAGATGCTTGCGCAGCACGCCCTCCGCTTTCGCGCCGTCCCCCGCAAGGATCGCGGCAGTGATCGCCTTGTGCTCTTCAAGCGACAGCGCCAGATTTGAATCCAGCGTCATGAACCGCACCCGATCGAGCTGCGCCTTTTGCGCGTCGATCAGATCCCACACGAACCCCACGCCCGCCAGTTCGGCGATCTTGCGGTGGAACGCTTCGTCCAGCGCATGAAACGCCGACAGATCCTGCGCGGCCACGGCCTCTTCTTGTGATCCGAGCAGCAGGCGAAGCTCCCGATCCCACCCCGGCGTCGCCATCTGCGCAGCCCGCCGCATGATCTCCACTTCCAGCGCCTCGCGCACGAACCGTGCATCGAGCACCGCTTTTTCGGAAATCGGCACCACCCGCGTCGCCTTGCGCGCCCGCACGTTCACCAGCCCCAATTGCGACAGCCGGATCAGCGCCTCGCGCACCGGCTGGCGCGACACCCCGAACCGCAGCGCCGTTTCCGACTCCGAAACAGGATCGCCAGGCTTCAGCGTCAGCCGCACGATATCCTCGCGCAACACAGCAACGATGCGCTCGGCATTGGTTTCGTCGAGAAAGGTAGGGGTGGGAGATAAAGTTGTCATACAAAAACTTCGATCAGTCAGTTGACATGCGCCGCAATCTTCCATACCAGATTGAGGCATGGAAGGATCAATAGGCCGAATTCGCCATGGCCTGCAAGCCTTTCCACAAGTGTTTCGGCACACACGGCCACCTGCATTCGCATCAGGGGAGGCGGCACGATCTGCGTCTCGGTCGGAAGAGGAACCGGCCGTCCAAGGGAGGACAACATGAATATGATTTTTCGCCTTTCGGCCTCTGTGGCCGTCATCGCCGGATTGACGCTCTCGGCCAGCGCGCAGGAAATCGTCCTGCGCTCTTCCGATACGCACCCCGATGGGTATCCGACAGTCGAAGCCGTCCGGCACATGGGCGAACTTTTGATGGAGCGCTCCCATGGCCGTATCGGCATTGAGGTCTATCACTCGTCCCAGCTCGGCGAGGAAGCCGACGCCATCGAGCAGACCCGCCTCGGCGTCATCGACGTCATCCGCGCCTCTTTCGGCCCGTTCAATAACATCATCCCCGAAACCAAAGTGCCTTCGCTGCCCTATATCTTCCGCTCGACCGACCATATGCGCTCAGTCGTCGATGGAGATGTCGGCGCCGACATCCTCGCCGCCTTCGAGCCGCACGGCTTGATCGGTCTCGCCTTCTACGACGCCGGCGCGCGCTCGTTTTACACCGGCAACACTCCGGTGCGCTCAATCGAGGATATGGCCGGCCAGAAATTCCGCGTCATGCAGTCCGACCTCTTTGTGGATATGGTCGTGGCGCTTGGTGCCGACGCCGTCCCCATGCCCTATGGTGAAGTCTATTCCGCCATCCAGACCGGGGTTATCGACGGCGCGGAAAACAATCCCCCGAGCTATGAATCGTCGGCTCACGTCGAAGTCGCCGGCTACTACACCCTCGACGAGCACCTGATCGTCCCGGAAATCCTCGCGATCTCTAAATCCACATGGGATCGCCTTTCGCCCGAAGATCAGGCGCTGATCCAACAGGCCGCCACCGATTCCGTCGCCTACCAGCGCGAACTCTGGGACGCCGCCGAAGCCGCAGCGCTCGAAACCGTCGTCGCCAATGGCGCCGAAATCATCGAGATCGACAAGCAGCCTTTCATCGATGCCATGGCGCCCGTCTATGAGCGCTATGTCGATACGCCCGAACTCCAGGACCTCGTGGCCCGCATTCAAGCCGTCGAGTAACGATACGCTGGACCTCCTCCCAGCAAAATGGGAGCGTAGCCGCACAGGCTGCGCTCCCACCCTCGTCCAGATAGATCGCCATGGACATCGCCATGCATAGAGCGCTCTCGGCCTATAGTGCCATCCTCTCCCGCCTCTCGACCCTCGCTTTGTGGATCGCCGGTGTTGGCCTGGTCGCGATGACCATCGCCATCGCCTGGCAGGTTTATGGCCGCTACGTCCTCGGCTCCACACCGAGATACACCGAGGCGCTGGCCGTCATGCTCATGGCATGGTTCATCTTCCTGGGCGCTGCCGCCGGCGTGCGCGAGCGCTATCATCTGGGCTTCGATGTGGTGCTCTATTTCGTTCCTTACCGCGTAAAGCTCGTCTTGCGCTCCATCTCCGATGTCGTGGTGTTCTGCTTTGCCATCGGCATGACCGTTTACGGCCTGCAACTGGCCGTACTTGGCTGGCCAGCCGCCATCCCCACCCTCGGCATTCCCGGCGGCCTCTCGTTTTTCCCCATTATGACGGGCGGCACGCTCATTTGCCTCTTTTCCATCGAACGGCTCTGGCAGCGATTTGCCGGGCTCGATCCGGACGGCGATCGCGCCGTCGCCGAAGCCGTGGAGAACTGAGCCATGGAACTCTTCGTCCTTTTCGGCTCCTTCGTCCTGCTACTGTTGATCGGCACCCCCATCGCCTTTTGCCTCGGCGTCGCATCCTTCGCCACGGTCCTTTACATGGGCCTGCCTCCGGTCGTCGTCTTCCAGCGGCTGAATTCGGGCGTTGCCGTCTATTCGCTGATGGCCATCCCGTTCTTCATCTATGCGGGCGATCTCATGGTTCGCGGCGGCATTGCCGCACGGCTGGTCGCGTTTGCCGGCTCGCTGGTTGGCCATCTGCGTGGCGGATTGGGCCAGGTCAACATCGCGGCCTCAACGATGTTCGGCGGCATTTCCGGCTCCGCCATCGCAGACGCCTCGGCCATTGGTGGGCTGATGATCCCGCAGATGAAGGCGCGCGGCTATGGCGTCGACTACGCCGTCAACATCACCGTCACCTCCGCCATCATCGCGCTGATGATCCCGCCCAGCCACAACATGATCATCTATTCGATCTCGGCCGGCGGACGCATTTCGATCGCCGATCTCTTTACCGCCGGCATCATTCCGGGCCTTCTGCTCACCATCGCGCTCATGGTCACGGCCTATATCGTCGCAACCAAACGCGGCTATCCCACCGAAAAATTCGCCGGCCTCAACACAGTCATCCAGCTTCTCGTCGCCGCCGTGCCCGGCCTCGTTCTCATCGCGATTATCTTCGGCGGCGTGCGCTCGGGCATCTTTACGGCCACCGAAAGCTCCTGCATCGCCATCATCTACGCGTTCCTCGTCACCATCCTCATCTACCGCTCGATGAGTTGGGCCGATTTCGTCGCCGCAACATTGGGCGCCGTGCGCACCACCGCCATGGTGCTCCTCGTCATCGGCAGCGCCGCGACATTCGGATGGCTGTTGGCCTATCTGCGCGTGCCCACCCAATTGGTCGCCTTCATGCAGACCATTTCCGACAACCCGATCATCGTCCTCCTGCTCATCAACGTCCTCTTGCTGTTCCTGGGCAGCTTCATGGACATGAGCCCGCTGATCATTATTACGACCCCGATCTTCCTCCCCGTCGCCGTTGCGTATGGCATCGATCCGGTCCATTTCGGCGTCATCATGATCCTCAATCTTGGCATCGGGCTCTGCACACCCCCGGTCGGCTCCGTCCTCTTTGTCGGCTGCGCCGTCGGCGGCATCCCCATATGGCAAGCCATCAAGACCATCTGGCCCTTCTACCTCGCCGCGATCGCCGTCCTCCTGATCGTGACCTACATCCCCCAAACCGCCCTCTGGCTCCCCTCGATTTTCCGGTAGTCGCCAAGGCGGCGACTTGCCGTCCCCTGCATTGTTCGGTGTTGCACCATCTGCCGTACCGATGGCTCCCGACTGCTGCACACCCCTCATCCGACCGCTTCGCGGCCACCTTCTCCCTCAAGGGGAGAAGGGATCCTGCGACCAACGCTCATGAAAATCTCAGGGATTGACCAAAAGCTTTTCTTCTCCCCTTGAGGGAGAAGGTGGGCTGGCGGAGCCAGGTCGGATGAGGGGTGCGCTGACTCACCTCGACCACCAACGTCGTGACGTCACACCCCCGCCACCGGCCGATGAAACACCCCATCGATAAACTGCCCGGACTCCTTTGCCCGGCTCAGCAGCCGATAGGCCGAGGGCGACGTCCCCATATACCGCTTGAACTGCCGCGAGAAATAATAGACGTCCGGATACCCCGTCATCGCCGCAGTTTCCTTCACCGAATGCCCGGCGGCCAATATGTTCATCGCCTGCTCGAGCCGCTTGAATTCGACAAATTTCGACGGCGTGTACCCGATCCGCTCCTTGAACGCCCGCCGGAAATAATCGGGATTGTAGGGCAGTCTCCCCAGTGCCTCATCGAGAATGTTGATTGCCGTTGAGATCTGACCCGGTACTGGAGTGAACCCCTGGGACTGGACCAGCGGGGAAGAAAAGCTGATACGCTCTGTGGGCCTTGAATGGAGAAGGTCCATGTCACCAAGAGGTCCCTACCGCCGTCACTCGATGCAGTTCAAGCTGCAGTTTTGCCAGGACATTCGCAATGGCGTCATCGGGCGCCGCGATGCGCAGCGCACTTATAGCGTTTCCGCCAATCTCATCCAGCTCTGGCTGTCCCAGTTCGATCGCGGCGAACTCAATCAGGAAGAAGCCGAAGCAAGCGTCGTCGC
>NZ_FNCS01000012.1 GCF_900100665.1 Pelagibacterium luteolum | reverse complement strand
CTGCCCGCGGTCGGAGCAGGCGCGTTGTGCTGTTTCATCGACTTCCTCCCTTGCGATTCCATTTTCGCCCGGGGAGTGTGTGGGAACAGAAGTCGGCGTGACCAGTCTCTTGAGATCTGACAGGGCCGCAAGATCAACCTGCGGCGCGCCAATCCTCATTTCTGCACAGATCAGGGGATCCACCATCCAGCCAGGAATCGAGATGATGGTGCCAGAGGGACCGTCAACTCTCAGAAACTGTCCCGTGGCCCGCTGTTGAACCTGCCGAACGGTTACCTTCCGTTCGAAATAGGGATGCCAACGATAGTGAATTTCCCGCTCTTCCCCGACATGGGCAGAATGAACGGGCGATGGCCGGCACCCGAAAACCTTCACCATGTCGGTCGTAGATGCCAGCTTTGCCTGCGCCCAGAAGCGGTCATTCACGCTAATGGCGGCAGTTGTCGAGGAGCGTGCCTTCGGTGATCTCCAGATCGAGCCGCGACGGCGCGAGGCCGGACGAAGCGACGGCCGACAGGACCGTTTCGGCAAGCTTTGCATCTTTGAACTGCAGGGGCGGGATATTGACCGAGACCGGACAGCGTTCCGTTCTAGGATGCTGCATCGCGCGTCGCCGTTCGCAGCACCCATTCGCCGATCGCCGGCATCCGGCCTATTGCCTCGGCCAACGTTATGAAACTGGCCGGGGTCACCGCCGTTCGGTCCGAACGGGTCCACCGAAGCAGAGCTTCGAAGCCCGTCACGGTTGCGGTCGCAAGGTCGACCTGCGGTTGGTAGACAAGACTGAACACCTCAAGCGCCAGCGCGGCGCGCAAGGCGCTTTCCAAGCCCCGGCGCGCCTCCACCGCGTCTTTCATGCATGGATCGAAAAAATCGATGACAGCTGCGGCCGCCCCGTTTGGCCGCATAGAGCGCCAGATCGGCGTTCGAGATGTTTCGGAAACATCCGAGCCCGCGTCGCCCATGGCCACGCCGAGGCTGGCTCAGACATTCACCGAACGCCCTTCGATGATGTACGTCCGCGACAAGAGGTCGACGAGGCGGCGCGCCATGCTTTCCGGCGACATTTTGTCGAACTCCGCTTGCATTCCGACGAATTCGTCGCCGTCGAAGCGCGCAACAAGGCCCTCGTCCGCGCACAGCTTTATAAGGCGGGCGCCGACCAGTCGCACAGCGGGGCCCCGCCGGATGGCCGAGCGGATCGTTGACGAACTTGAACCTGTCGAGGTCGATGTAGTGGATGGCATATCGATCCGCCCTGACCGCCTAGCCGCAGAGATGTTGCCGAGCAGGCGGATCGATATTTGGAGCTAGTTGACGTTGGACGACCGGCGGTTGGATCGACGCTCGCAGGCGAGGATTTCCGCCAGATCAAGCCCGGCCACCAGAGCGGCGAGTACAAGTCGGGCATAGGGCGGCGCGCCGCGATTTTCTCAGGCTCTGAGCGATCCTACGGCCAATCCCAACCGGCGTGCCAACCCATTGCGGTCGGTTGCGAGGCTCTCCAGCGCGGATTCGACTTCTTGTTGAAACGTCCTGTCCATGGAGCTTTAACGCCGCTCGCCCTGTCGGCAAGAACGATTGCTCGCGATCAGCCAAACAGCGGCCAGATCCGGTTGAGAAGTTCGCCTCCGAACCAGAACACGAAAGCGACCCACGCTGCTGCCAGAATGGCCGCGACAAACGCGAGAATAAGTGCAAGCCCATCCCGCAAGATCAAGGCGAACGCGATCATGGCGATGGCGGCGACGGGCGGCACGTTGCCGAAAGGTATCGGCAACCCGATCATGATGGAGAGAGGCAGGATCATCAAACCCGCGACGCGGCCGGCCTGACGTCCGGCAAGCCACTTGAAGCGGCCCGGCGCGTGCAGGTATTCGATCGCAACCAGCCAGCCGCGCGCTCGCTTGCCGGCGTTTGTCAGCACTCTGGTTGAGACAGACCGCCGAGTGAGCACGGCGGGCAGCCACGGCTTGCGACGGCCAATGATCATCTGAATGGCAAGGACTGCAACCGCCGTGCCGAACACCATGCCGTATGGCCCCGGGATCGGAATGAGCGCTGGCAGCACGAGGACCAGAACCAGCATCGGGAACCCGGCCGCACCGAGTCGGTCGACCACATCACCGATCGCGATGCGATCCCGATCTTTGCAGGCCGCCAGCAGATCGTCGATTACTTCCGACGCGGTGGGCGGTACAGCGTCCTCGTCAACAGCCAGCACGCGACGATCTGATCCTCGTTTCTGAGTGATGGCAAGTCGGGGCATGTGTCTAGCCTCACGCTGTTCTTCCGGCATCTTATGCAAGGTCCAAGGCCAGCCGGATTGCTGCAAGTGCGCCAGCACAGGCCGTCGTGAATGCCGCGCGCGTATTGAGCATCTGTGACCGGTTTAACGCGACGACCAACCGATTGATGTCCGCGGCGCTCAGTTCCTCGCGCCGCGTGATCCGCCTGACCCGGTGACGGCCGGATGCCCACCAGAGCCAGGCGGATGCCATCGCAAAGCCGACGATGGAAAGATCGAGTATGGTGGAGAGGTTATGCATGTGTCGGCTGCTCGTTTTATGAACGTCCCTAGCGTCATCGCGGCCGCAAGCCAGTGAACGAACTGCGGCCCTCCCGTTGTCGCTCTGCGCTTACCCACTGGCGCCTTCTAGTGGCTCAAGAAACGGCCGGGCGGCGTCGATGGCTGCCACGCATTCCGGTGCAGCCTCGGTAAGCAGCGTGACCGGGTCGGCAAAACCGATCCAGACGCCGAATGCGCTTGATGACGCCCACCACAGATCGTCCAAAGCACGGTTGACGATCTGCGCTCCTTGCTCGGTTACACAGGCGACGAGCGAGGCCACTACCTCCTGCGGGGCGCTGGTGTCGGCAAGCGACCTTGCGATGTCCTGCTGCAGCGGCTCGAGAAGAAGAAAGGTGATCAGGGCGACCAGCATGTCGTGCATTGTTTCAACTCCTTGCGTCCGAACATGTCGAGCTCAATTCCAAGTGCGCCATCTGGCAGCCCTGGCGATGGACTTGCTGTCCAGCGCCAGGGCCGAGCCTTAGGGGCGCGGCAATTCTTCCGGCCCGATATGCGGCGGCTGAGACCGCGTCTTTACCAGGCTCCAGACCACGCCCGACGCGATGATAGCGAAGGTGATGCCAAGCGAGAGCGCGGCGGGGAACTTCTCGAGACCGAGCAGGTCAGCGACGAAGATCTTCGACCCGATGAAGATCAGCACGATCGCGAGCGCCGGCTTTAGGTATTGGAACCGGTGGATCATCGCAGCGAGCGCGAAGTAGAGCGCGCGCAGGCCGAGAATGGCGAAGATGTTCGACGTGTAGACGATGAATGGGTCCGTCGTGATAGCGAAGATCGCCGGTACCGAATCCACGGCGAAGATCACGTCGGCGATCTCGACCATCACCAGCGCCATGAAAAGCGGCGTCATGAACCAGACGAGCTTGCCAGTTTTCGGATCGGGCTTCTTGACGAAGAAATCCTGGCCGTGGTGTTCGTCGGTCACGTTGAAGCGGCGCCGCAGGAAGCCGACGATGGGGTTATTGCCGATCTCGGGCTCCTTGTCGCCGATCCACAGCATCTTGATGCCGGTGATCACCAGGAACGCGGCGAAGATGTAGAGCACCCAGGAGAACTGCGAGACGAGCGTCGCGCCGAGGCCGATCATGATGGCGCGCAGGACGATGACGCCGAGGATGCCCCAGAAAAGCACGCGGTGCTGGTATTTGCGCGGAACCGCGAAAAAGGAGAAAATCAGCGCGATGACGAAAACGTTGTCGAGCGCCAGCGTCTTTTCGACCACGAAACCCGTCACATAGTTCATACCGGATTCCGCGCCGAGCTGCCACCAGACAAAGCCGCCGAAGGCCAGACCGAGGGTGATGTACATCGACGACAGGATCAGGCTTTCGCGCACCTCGATCTCGTGATTGTCACGGTGAAGGACGCCGAGGTCGAAGACCAGAAGCGCGATAACAATCGAGATGAAGCCGAGCCACATCCAGACCGGCTTGCCGAGCCAGTCGGCGAACAGAAATGCAAATTCCACGTGAACTCTCCAGCCGGTCGTCCACGGTGAAAAAATGTCCGACATCGCGAGAGGACCGGCATCTCTCGCCAGAGGGGCCCGGACTGGGGCAATCAACATGTCCGCCGCCGATCCCGCAGGATCGGCGGCGGTAGACCAGCTAGGTTGCGGCCGAAGTCAAACGGCGGATCAGGACGGTCACAACGCCCAGGATCGCGACGCCGACAAGCCACACGATCGCGATCAGCGGTCCGTCAAGCGGCGCGGCGATCTGTGCGAACCAGGCGATCAGGCCATCGGCAGCGCCCATGCCGGCCATCCAGCCGACCGCCGCCTCGACGGCGGCATAGGCAGCAAGCGCGAGCAGCGACCATGCGACGATCAGGGCAACGCCGCCGTAGCCGACGACACGGTTGAGCTTTGCCGCTTGGCGCGGTTGAAGGTGCATGGATGCGCCCTCACGCCCGCGGCCGCGCCATCGTTGGCGTGAAGGACTTGCGGCGGATCACTGGGATGACTGTCGCCTGCCCTTCCCGGTTGAGCCGCTCCAGATATTCGATCTGCTCGCGAAACCGCAGCTTGAGCTTCTTTAACCCGTAGAGCCTCAGGCTGTCGGGCGCGGGACGCGCCTGTTCATGCTCGATACGGGCCTGGATTTGTGCGCGACGATTGCGCAGCGAGTTCAGGAACGGGTCCATGTTCATACCTCCGTGTTGACCACGAGGCTGATTTGGGTATGCCTTTGCGATTGCGCCAATTGATTGTTGAAATCGTCATGATAGTCGTCAACTATCAGCCATGCCGTTCCGACCAACCCTGCGCCAGCTCGAATATGTCGTCGCCCTTGCCGAATGCGGTCATTTCGGCAAGGCCGCCAAGCGCTGCCATGTCTCGCAACCCACGCTGTCCGTTCAAATTGGGATCGTCGAAGAAAATCTCGGCATCCAGCTCTTCGAGCGGACCTCGGCAGCGGTCCTGATCACGCCAGCCGGAGAACGCTTTCTCCATGGAGCACGCGTTACGCTTGCCGCGATGACCGATCTGATGGATGCCGTCGCGCAGGACAGCGCTGCCTTGGGCGGTGTCGTCAGGCTGGGTACGCCTCCCAGCTTCGGGCCGTACTTCCTGCCGACCTTCCTGCCGCCCCTCCACCGGACATATCCCGACCTCAGAATCTATATCGTCGAGGATCGCCCTGCCGCGATCGAAACCTCTGTCGCCGAAGGCACGCTCGATTGCGGTGTCGGCCCCTCATGCGGCGAGCCCTCCTTGACCTTCATCCCGATTGGCAGCGAGCGGCTTTATCTCGGCGTGCCGGCCGATCACCGCTTTGCGCAAAGGCGATCCGTTGCCATGAAGGAGCTGGCAAACGAACGCCTTCTGGCACTGGGGAGCGGCAACCGTCTTTTGGAAAATGTCCAGCACCTGGCGAAGGCGTCGGGTGCGACGGTCGTCGACGACTATGTCGGCACCAGCCTCGACGCGATCCGCCAAATGGTCTCGATAGGTATGGGCTGTTCCCTGTTCCCAGAACTTTACGCACGGGCGGAGTTCCGCAACGCGGAAGACGTGCATCTCCTTGAGGTGAGCGACTGGCGCGAGACCCGCGAAGTCGGGGTCTACTTCAGGACAACGGCCGGCCGCGCGGCGCATTTTGAGGAACTGGCCAAAAGGGCCAAGGATGCGGCACAGGCGCTCGGCGTCGGGTAGCTAAACGACTCCGATCTGCGCCGAGCCCTGCTGCAGGAGCATTCGCAAGGCCGGGTTCGGAAAACGCCGTTCCATCGTCACGGCAAAGAAGGTCTCCGTGATCCCCAGCGGCTCATCGCCCTCGACGAGGAGGCCGGCCGCCAGCTCGTCCTTGACGACGATGGGCGGCAGGACGGCAAGGCCGACATCTTCGCGGGCCAGAAGCCGCATCATCGCCATGTCCTCGACCTCCGCGACGATCTGCGGGCGCACCATCAGGCGATCGGCAAGAGCGTCGAAGCCGGCGCGCACGCTGCTCTCCAGCGTCGGTACGATGACGGGATGGTCGCGCAAAAGATCGACGAGGCCCGCTCTGCCAAAAAACCGATGCGGCGTGCCGACGAGGCCGACTGGCTGTTCAGCGATCCGATGCGCCACGAAGGGCGTCAGTACATCACGCGCGGGCGCGTGGTTGATGAGCACGACGTCGAGGTTCAGTGCTTCCAGCGCGCGCAAAAGCTCGGCGGCCCCGCCGGAGCGCAAGACGAGCTCAATATCGGTCCGGCCGAGAACGGGCCGCAGAAACTCCATCTGGAAGTTGCGCGACAAGGTGGCGAGCGCCCCGACCCGCAGCGCCTGGCGCGCCGTACCGGTTTCGCGAAGCGTGCCTAGCAGTTCCTCCCCGGTCGCGAAGATCGCATCGGCATGGTCGAGCGCGATGCGGCCGGCTTCGGTCAGATGAAGCTGTCGTCCGCGCCGGTCGAAGAGCGCATGGCCGAGCTGCTCTTCAAGTTTGCGGATCTGCACCGAGAGCGCTGACTGGGTCAGGTTCAAGCGCGCGGCCGTGCGCGTGAGGTTGCCGTCGTGGGCGACGGCCCGGAAATACCGCAGATGGTGATAATTGAGCGCTGCCATGCCGTTCGATAATAGCGAACGGAATTGAGCAAACAATGCATTTTCTTTCGGAACGCGGCTCGGCTAGCAGCAGGGTGTCGCCACCGCACCCAAGGAAACCACCTTGTCGCTCAATCTGCTGCCGCTCGCCGCACCGCTGTTCCTGCTTCTCGCCGCACTGTTCGCGTCTTCGCGTCCGGGTCGAAGGGCCCCGCACGTAGCGGCCGTCGCCGAGCGAGCCGCCATGTCGGCCCTCGCTATCGCGGCCGGTTCGCTGGTTCTCCTACTGCTGCAGGGTCCGGGCGACAGCGCCCTCATAGGCTCGGCTGGTATAGGTCTCTCCGCGCGGCTCGACGTGATCAGCGTGACGATGCTGCTTCTGGTCTCCTTCGTCGGCTGGATCGTGCTGCGCTATTCGCGTACCTTGCTCGATGGCGAAGCACGGCAGGGCGCGTTCACAGGCTGGCTGTGCGCGGCGCTAGCCGCGGTCCTTCTCCTCGTTCAGGCCGGCAATCTCGTGCAACTGCTCGGCGCGTGGATCGCGACGAGCTTTGCGCTCCATCGCTTGCTGCTCTTCTATCCCGAGCGCATCGGGGCGCAGCGCGCGGCGCGCAAGAAGCGGCTCTTCGCGGTCCTTGGCGCCCTGTCGCTGGCAGGCTCGGTGCTGTTGATGAGCGTGGCCTTCGGCACGACCGATATCGCCGCGATCAATACCATGGCGCGGACCGGCGACGTTTCCTGGCACGCGCCGGCAGCGGCGGGGTTACTGGCGCTCGCGGCGTTGTTGAAATCGGCCCAATTCCCGACCCATGGCTGGCTGACCGAGGTGATGGAGGCGCCGACGCCGGTCTCGGCGCTGCTCCATGCAGGCGTCATCAATGCCGGCGGCTTTCTCCTCATCCGCTTCGCTGACGTGATGCTGCTCGCGCCCGGCGTGCTGGCGGTGCTGGCGATGGTCGGCGGCTTCACCGCCCTCTTCGGCGCACTCGTCATGCTGACCCAGCCAGCAGTCAAGACCTCGCTCGCCTGGTCGACCGTGGCGCAGATGGGCTTCATGATCCTGCAATGCGGGCTGGCGCTGTTCCCGTTGGCACTGCTCCACATCGTCGCCCATTCGCTCTACAAGGCCCATGCTTTCCTGGCCTCGGGCGGTGCCGTCGAGCAGGTCGCCTCGATCCGCCGGCCGGGACCGGTGGCCATACCAGATGGCGGCGCGGTCGCCCGCGCCTTCTTCATCGCGTTGGCGATCTATGGCGCGATCGGTGCAGCCTTCGGTCTTGGCTTCGGGTTTGAGCACAAATCACCCCAATCGCTCGCACTCGGCGCCATCCTCATCTTCGGCGTCGCCTATCTGCTGGCCCAGGGGCTAGCGGATGCCGCACCGCGCGCCCTGACGACAAGGACAGCAATTTACGCGACCGCAGCTGCCCTCGGCTACTTCGCGCTCCAGACGGTGGCCGAATGGCTGACGGCGGGCGTGCTGCCGGCGACGCCCGCGCCGGGGAGGCTCGAATGGACCCTGATGGCGCTCGCCGTCCTGACCTTCGGCCTGGTCGCAGTCGCGCAGGCGCTGTTCCCGCTCTGGGCGGGCCATCCGGCGGCTGCCGGCCTGCGGGTTCATCTCTCCAACGGGCTTTATGTCAACGCCATGCTCGATCGCATGCTGGGCGGCTGGTCCGTCCGCAAGCCCTCGTGACGCTCAAGGATCAGGAAAACCTCATGCTGATGACTGTACACAAGACCCCACTTCCCGGCTCCGAAGCAGTCATGGCTGCGGCGCACGGCGCAGCGCGCGCCATCCCGCCGCTCTGGCCGCTGGCGTCCAGCGTCGCTGTCAATCCGTTCCTTGGCCAGACGGGCGAACCGCTGGCTGTCGCCGCTGCGCGGTTGCGGCGGGTCGCCGGCATCCGGCTCAACATGCCGCGCGACTGGTATCGGGAGCGCCACCAAAGCGGCGAACTCACCGACGAAGATCTGGCCGAAGCGCTTGGAGCGGCGCCAGCATCAATGCGCCCAAAAACGGTTCCCGCGCTAAAGCAGGCATTGAATGTCGAGACGTCGGCGGCGCGGGCTTTGCCGACCGTCGCCGAGTTGGCGCGCGAGGCCAGCGGCATCGACTGGCAGGCCGTGGTCGATGAGCGCATCAGCCATTGGGCGGCAGGCTATTTCGATCAGGGCCAAGCGCTCTGGGCCGCAGCGCAAGGCCGCAGCGCCTATGCCTCCTGGCGCACCGTCGCCATGCATGACCTGACCCCGGAGATCGTCGGCCTTGCCCGCTTCGCCGGCACCGTCGCGGACGCTCCCGAAAGCGCCGAGGCCGCCCTGATCGACGCCGTCGAGACGCTCGGCCTGTCCGAGTCGGCGCTGGAAAGCTGCTTCCACCGCCTGCTGGCAAGCCTGGGCGGCTGGGCGCAGCTCGCACGCTATCGCCTCTGGAAGGCCGCACTGGCAGGCGGGACCGACAAGACGGTGATCGATCTCCTTGCCATTCGTCTCGTTTGGGAAGCTGCACTTCTGCGGCAATACGAGCACGAGATCGGCACGCAATGGCGCGAGACCGTGACCGCCCATGCCGAACCGGTCGCCGCAAGCGCGGAGGATCATGTCGATGCGATCCTCCAGGAGGCCGCTGAGCGCGCCGCCCAGAGGCAGCTGCGGGCCCTCTTCGCCGAACCGCGGCCCGCCGTGCCGGCTTCGTCGCGTCCCGCGATGCAGATGGCCTTCTGCATCGACGTCCGCTCGGAGGTCTTTCGCAGGGCGCTGGAAACGCTCGATCCCGGGATCAGCACGCTCGGCTTCGCCGGTTTCTTCGGCATGGGGATCGCGCACCGCCGCTTCGGCTCGGACGTGGTGGAAGCCCGCCTGCCCGTTCTGCTCCGGCCCGGTCTCTTCACCTGCTCGGGAGAGCAGACGCCTGAGACCGAGCGCGCGGATCGCACGGCACGGATCGCGGCCCGTGCCAAGCGTGCCTGGGGTCGCTTCAAGCTCGCCGCCGTCTCCTCCTTCGCCTTCGTCGAGGCGACGGGGCCAGTCTATGTCGGCAAGCTTCTTCGCGACGCGCTGGGGCTCACCCGCAATGCCGCACCGAACGACCCGGCGCCACGGCCGGCCGACACGATCGGCCTCGACCAGCGGATCGAGATGGCCGAAACCGTCCTCAGGGCCATGTCGCTCACCGATCGTTTCGCGAGGTTGGTGCTGATCGCCGGCCACGGCGCCAGTGTCGTCAACAACCCGCATGCCAGTGCACTCCATTGCGGGGCCTGCGGCGGCTATTCGGGCGAGGTCAATGCCCGGCTGCTCGCCTCGCTGCTCAACGCGCCCGACGTGCGCACCAGCCTTCTCGCACGCGGCATCGTGGTTCCCGAAGACACCTTGTTCCTGGCGGCCCTCCACGACACGACGACCGACGACGTTACCATCTATGACGCCGATCATTCCTCGGTGGAGCACGCCGCGGACCTGACGGCGGCCAGGGGTTGGCTCCAGACCGCAGGCGGGCTCGCGCGGGCCGAACGGGCAAGGCGCCTGCCCCGCGCCGAGACACAGGCCGATATTGCCCGCCGCGCCCGCGACTGGGCCGAGTTGCGACCCGAATGGGCGCTCGCCGGCTGCCAGGCTTTCGTCGCCGCGCCTCGGTGGCGCACGACGGGTTGCGACCTGGGGGGCCGGGCGTTCCTGCATGATTATGACTGGCGGCGCGACGAAGGCTTCGGCGTGCTGGAACTAATCCTGACCGCACCGGTCGTCGTCGCGAGCTGGATCAGCCTGCAATATTACGGCTCAACCGTCGCGCCGGAAGTCTTCGGCGCCGGCAACAAGCTCCTGCACAACGTCACAGGGGGAATCGGCGTCGTCGAAGGCAATGGCGGCCTCCTGCGCGCCGGCCTGCCCTGGCAGTCCGTCCATGACGGTAATGAGCTGGCGCATGAACCGCTGCGGCTCTCCGTCGTCATCGAGGCCCCGCAGAAGGCGATCACCGGCATCCTCGAGCGCCACGCGGACGTCCGGGCACTGCTCGACAATCGCTGGCTCCATCTCTTCGCCCTCGGCGAGGACGGCCGCATGGCCTGGCGTTACGCCGGCAACCTCTCCTGGGACGAAGCGGAGGTGGAAACCTTGCGACTTCAGGCGCACGCATGAAGACCTTCGTTCCGCAAGCTGTCCCCCTTGCAGACGCCGGCCACCGGTATTCACCCTATGCCTGCCGGCATGCCGTGCTCGCCACGATGCACGGAAAGGAGGAAGCAATCGCGCCCGTCCTGCGCGACCGGCTCGGACTGATCGTCTCGTCCGCGCCGGATATCGACACCGACGCACTCGGCACCTTCACCGGCGAGATCCCGCGCGCCGGCACCATCCGCGAGGCGGCAATCGCCAAGGCGCGGCTGGGCATGAAGGCAACCGGCTTGCCGATCGGCCTTGCCAGCGAAGGCAGCTACGGCCCGCACCCGCAGATCCCATTCGTTCCCGGTGGGGTCGAGCTCATGGTGCTCGTCGACGATATGCGCGGCATCGTCGTCAGCGAGCATCTGATCGAGGACGCGCCGGTCTTCGGCCACGGTTATGTAGTTGCTGGCGACGATGTGACGCCCATCCTGGATCGTCTCGGCTTTCCCGCGCACGCCTTGATCGTGAAGCCGGCCGAGAGCGAAGGTGGAGCAGGCAACATCCACAAGGGCCTGCGCGACAGAACCGCGCTCGAGCTGGCCGTCATGTCGGCTAAGGCGCAATCGGACGACGGCCGGGCGCTGATCCAGACCGATATGCGCGCCCACATGAACCCGACCCGGATGGCGACGCTCGGCCGCCTTGCCTCTGCTCTCGCCGAACGGCTTTCCGCGCTGTGCCCGGCCTGCCGCACGCCCGGCTACGGACAGGTCGATGTCGAGATCGGCTTGCCTTGCGAATGGTGCGGGACGCCGAGCCTCATGGTCCGCCACCGCGTCTTCGGCTGCGTCGCCTGCCCGCATCGTGAGAACCGGCCGCGCGGCGACGGGCTGACCAAGGCCGATCCGGGACACTGTCCCTTGTGCAACCCATGACCGGACGATGGAGAAAGGCCGATGACGAAAGCTGATGACGCGCCGCAGACCAATGACGAGCGGATCGCCTGGGTTCTGGCGCATCCTCGGATGAGCCCATGGCTGAAGGCGGCCCTCGAAGGCGCCAGGAAATGCCATCCGGTGGAAGTGCAAAACGATCTTGAGATTCTCAATCTGCTCCTGCGTGCGTATGTCGCCGAAGGCCTCGGCGCCAACGTGCGGAATTCGAACATGACGTGAAGTGTGTGGTGATAGGGTCAGTGGCGTCGCATCTGATGCTGGGGCCGGTCGGCTACGACCGTTTACGGCTTCCGTCCACCAGATTCTGATGGCCGCAATGGGCCTACGCTGACCAAGCAAACTTTGCCCAACAGGGCAGTGCGGGAAAGGCAGCTAACCGCCAAGCGCTTCCAACAGCGGACCGTCCGGACTTGATGCGGTGGACGGCTCTCCTCCCTCCCTGCGGTATGATCGCGGGATTGAAGATGGAGGAGCACCACGATGAGCAACATTGTGACGATCGGTTTGGATATTGCAAAGTCCGTTTTTCAGGTCCACGCGGTGGATTCGTCCGGCGAGGTTGTTGTTCGCCGAAAGCTGACGCGAGGGCGTGTCCTCGCCTTCTTCGAAAGTCTGCCACGATGCGTGATCGGGATCGAGGCCTGCAGTTCCTCGCACTATTGGGCTCGCGAGCTGATCGCACTCGGCCATGATGTGCGGCTGCTGCCGGCACAGTACGTAAAGCCCTATCTGAAGCGACAGAAGAATGATGCAGCCGACGCAGAAGCGATCTGCGAGGCCGTGACCCGACCGACCATGCGCTTCGTGCCGGTGAAGTCGCCTGAGCAGCAAAGCGTGATGATGCTGCACCGGGTCCGGTTGATGCTCAACCGCCAGCGCACTCAGATATCGAACGCGCTGCGGTCATTCGGGACCGCCTGCGGCAGCCATTTCGCCACGCGATGGTTCTGCATTATGCCGTCGAAGCCGATCAGGGCATGGTCCGCCAATTCGGTGATGCTGCCGGGTCGGCCGTGCTGCTGGACGTAACTCCTGCTGGCGTAGATCGCCCATATGGAGTCACAGATCTTACGACCCACCAGACTGTCGTCCGCAGGCTCGCCCGAGCGGAAGGCGACATCGGCCTCGCCCTTGGCGATGTCGAGATAGCGATCGCTGGTGATGAATTCGACCGCGAGGCCGGGATAGCGCTCGTGAAAGCGGTCGAGCAGCCCGATGGCGGCCATGCGCGAGACGGTCGGCTCCGGGCAGGTAAGGCGGATCACGCCCTTCAGGTCGTACTTCAGCGCCTGAACTTGGCGCTCCAGTGCCTCGACGGCGGTCTCGACGGCGAGCACGTAGTCAATCAGCGTCTCGCCCAGTTCAGACAAGCGATAGCCTGACGGATGCCGCTTCACCAAGATCAAACCGATGCCGTTTTCCAGTTCGCCCAGCCTGCGGTGAACGGTGGATTGGTTCACGCCAAGCGCTTTCGCCGCGGCAAGCGTGCTGCCAAAGCGCGAGACGGCGATGAGATGACGGAGGTCGCTCCAGTCGAACATGACGCCATTATGCACTTTTGCGCGCGGGCAGTGCAGTTTCTCTGCTGCCGCTCGCTAAGTTCTCTCAGTAGGTTCTCTCACGTCCTCACGGGAGAAAACCAATGCACCACCAAAGCGACGTTGAAACCATGATCGCAGGCCTGACCGTCGGACTGACGCGCAGCGCCCAGGAAAGCGGAATGGCGAAGCTGACTCCGATTCACCGCGAGGTCGCACGGGGCATGCCGATCCACCCCGAGCAGGAGATCCGGGTGCTTTCCTCGACCCTGCTTCCGGGCGATGTCACGCCCTATCATTCGCATCGCTATCCGGTGACCGTCTACATGCTGGATGGCACCTTCACGCTTGAACTCGACGGAAGCGAGCCCGTTGCGATCAAAGCGGGAGAAGTCTTCGTCGAACCTTCCGGCGTAAACATGACTGGGTTCAACAAGGGGGACGTGCCGGCGCGGATGGTGATTTTCTATGTGTGCGCTCCTGATGCACCGTTCGCCGACCCAGTGAGCGGTGCCTGATCCGACAACGAACAGTCACGCGAACAGGCCTTCGTTTTTCCGAAACGGCCAGCCGGGATTGACCACCATGTCCGCTTCCACCTTCCTATCTCTATCCATGCTTCAGTTCATCGCTGCCTATGTGGTGATGGTGATCATTCCGGGACCTGTCACCTTCGCGGCTGGCGGCCTAGCTGTCATTCAAGGATTCGGCAGGACTCTCCCCCTGCTGCTGGGCATCGGCATCGGGCGCGCGGCACTTACCGCACTGATGTTGTTCGGCGCGGTTCAACTTGCCGCCCCCCTGTCACTTCCGGCGGCGAAGATTTGCGGTGCGGTGGTGCTGTGAGGACTGGCTTGGCACATGGTCCGCGCTACACCGCCTGCCATGGGCGGTACCTCCAGGAGACTTGAGGGGGACTTGTTCGTGGAAGGCGTACTGATAGGCTTCCTGTCGCCGCAGACAGCAGCGTTCTACGCCGTGGCCCTCGTCAGCCTGATGCTCGAGGCGCCAGGGTTCATCAATGGGCTTTCGGTCGTGGCCATTGCAACTATCATTACCATCGGCTGGCATGCCGTCGTGGCGGCTCTCTTCTCGCATCCGATCGTGCGTGCTGCCGCACTCTGGCACTATCGCGCCATCTGCAGGACGGCAGGGATCGCGCTCTGCTTCATGGCCCTCTTGTCGGCCCTGCCGACTGTTAGCGCATAGTTGGACCTCGGCTGATCAATAGCCGAAAGATCTAGGTGCACGTTCACGTCGCGCAACACGGGCTCGTCAAGCTAACCTAGCCCAGCCTCTGTCTCCTTCTCGAAAGTGCCCGATCCAACCTCTACGGCCGACAAAGGTACCGAAGGCTGCCAACACTCACTCGCTTGAATGTCCGCTTTCGAATCTCCAACGCGATAGGTCCGAACGGCAGATCAGGGGTCGACCCTGCCAGTCTCCGGGCACGGCGCGCCGCGTGCGCCTGAGATGGCTCGAACGGGTGGGAAGCGGAATTGCGGGTTTCAATTGGCTATCCCCTTCGCCTCGCCGCTTGGTTGACGTCCCGTGGCAATGGTGCTCGTTGCGACCGCAGCACTGCAGTGGTAGGTCTTGTACGGCTCCTCCAAGAGAATGCCCGCCATCCTGTGGCGCAGACATCCTGCGCCGCAGACGCTGGGATACGTCCCACTTCTGTCGACATGGCTATGAACTTGCTGCGCTTCATTCGAATACGAATTCACTTGCGGAGTTGACACATTGCGCCATTTGTTTCGCGGATTCATCATTCTCATCGCCCTCGCGACGGCCGGCCTGATCGCCGCAATCGTGGCGATTGCGATGCCCTTTCCGCCAATGCCGCCGGAAACGGATGTCTTCGGCTTTTCCCGGGAGCGGGACAACGGTGCCGCGGATCTGCCATTGCAGCAGTTTCGCGCGCGTGACGGCGATGCGCTTGCCTACAGGTTCTACGATGCAGCGAACGAGCGGATCCTGGTTTTCGTTCACGGGTCCTCGTACCATGGCGCCGGATATGACGAGTTGGCGAAGTATGTGAGCGCGGCAGGAGCAGCCAAGGTCGTCCTGCCGAACATGCGGGGTCACTATTTCTCGGGACGCCGCCGGGGCGACGTCGAGTATGTCGGCCAGTATGAGGACGACATCGTCGATCTCACCCGGGAACTTCGGAAACAGGGCCATAACGGTCCCATCATCCTGGGCGGCCATTCGAGCGGCGGCGGATTTGTGTTGCGTTTTGCGGGTGGCAAGGCACCGCAGCAGGAAGCAATCGCGAGCTACGTCGCCATGGCTCCGGTCATTCCGCGCACGGCCGCGGTGCGTGGTGGCAATGCGGGCGGTTGGAACGTCATCCATCCGCCCCGCATCTTGGGACTCGTGGCGCTGAACATCATCGGCGTGCACGGCTTCGATGGACTGCCGATCATCGCCTTCAACAAACCTGCCGGCGCGTGGAACGGGACCGAGACGCTCGCCTATTCCTGGCGGCTCAATTCCTCCTATCATCCTCGCAACGACTATGCGGCCGACGTGAAGGCGATGCCCTCGAACAGTCTGGTGCTCGTCGGCGACAAGGATGAGGCCGTCGACAGTACCGCGCTACTCGATCTGTTGAAGGCCAGCGGCTACCGCGGACGCGCAGAAGTTCTGGCGGAGACGACACATTTCGGTATCTTCCACGATGCCGAGGCACTGAAGCGAATGACCGATTTCATCGCGACTGTGCCGGTGCCCTGATACGAGTGGTTCTCAACCGATCGGCTGCGCGCGCGGGAACTGGTTTCAAGATGCCCCGGCAATGGTTCCAAACGGGTTCGGTACCCAATGTGACTTCAGCTCACGACTTAGCGGCGATCCAGAGTTGCCGGCCGGCTTCGTGCCCCCACTATGCCGACAAGCAAATGCTGATACGGCAGGTTTCGGGTGCTCCGCAACCCAGACTCAACGTCTGACTAGGGGTCGGCAGCTGCCATGCATCAGCAGCCAATCATCATGTTTTGCACACTTCCTGACATTCCTGCCTAAGCCGTTGATTTAGCAGAACCAGCCTTGGTGCTCGCCCTTTCGGACCAACGGCAACATCATGTTTTGCCGGGTGAACCCACAAAAGGTGATGTTGATGAAGCAGGCAAAGGTGCTGACCGAGCAGGAGCTAAAGCGTGTCCTCGTCGTGTGCGAGTCGATGCAGAACGGCAAGCGCAACAGGATTGCGGTTTTGCTTTCACACTATGCGGGTTTGCGCGTGGGCGAGATTGCTAGCTTGAAGTGGGTCGATGTTCTCATGGCCAACGGCACGATCAAAGACCAGTTCTGGCTCAAAGCCGAAAACACCAAGTCCAATGAGGCCCGAGCAGTCTACCTGAACGGACGGCTGCAGCGAGAACTGGGCGCTTGGAAAAGTTGCCTTAGTCAACTTTCTACAGATACTCCGGTCATTCCGTCGCAAAAGCGGTCGATGCGATACCAGAATGAACTCGGGCACTTTTCCGCCAATAGCCTCTGCCAGCTATTTGCTCGCATTTATCGAGCAGCAGGCATTGATGGGGCAAGTTCACATAGCGGACGCCGGTGGTTCATCACCAAGCTTGCGCATTCTGGTGTTTCGCCAAAGGTCATCATGACATTGGCAGGCCATAAAAACCTGACCACCACACAGCGTTACATCGAGGTGAATGATGAAATGATGGCTAGAGCGGTAGGTCGGCTTTAGCCGGTGGCCTGCATGATTTTGCGGTCACAAAACACCTCCTTGGTCACTTCCACCACAACTGTCGAAGAACGAACATTGGTCTCGGAAACATCCTTGATGTTGATGCTGGACAGAAACATTTTTAGACGATCTAGAGTTAAATATGGCGCACACGTCCCCGAATAAAGCTCTTCGAGCGCTGGCCAGTTTCTGCGTATGCGCGCAGCTAATTGCGCATTTAGCTCGGCGGTTGTGGCTTGGATAGACATAATGCAATCCGAAATTGCCACCACCGCATCTGTGGCCTGCACTGATATCTTATTTACGTTTGGCCGTCCTACCCTGGGCAAAAAAACTGCACTACCTTCCACCAAGCTCCTTCCGGACGTTACTCGATAAGGCTCAAAAACTACCGTGCCATTTCTCAACGAAGTGGTGTGAACAAAGGGGGTCGTGCCGCCGGACAACTTTGCGTCCCCAACTGCCACCCCCCCCTCTTTTCACTACAACGTTGATTGTGGGCTCTTCATTTTGGCGTTGCCTATGATGGCGCAGGCGCACCGCTCTCTTTCGAGGTGAACGACTGAGTTCCACTAATTGAACTTGAACATCACATCCGAGAAAAGCACGCGATACCGGTTCACTGATGCAGTCCATGCCTCTCTCCTCCATAAGATACTCTCTCAGACGAGCGTCTTTCTCGCTAGTAAGGCACGAGGCGGGTAGCAAAGCGAGAATTTGGCCGTCTTTCTCCAAATAATCGACCGCACGAGCCACGAACGCCAGAGCAAGGCTCGAGCGAAAGGTCCTTCCGTTAACTGAAGTACTTGCAGTTTTCGAGCCTCTGCATGTAAAAGGCGGATTAAGTAATACAAGGTCGAATTTGGGCGTCGCGATCGACGATGAGTCGAAAAAGTCCTGCAGCACCACTTCAGCGTGGGGTAGTTTCCTACGGATCGCTTGGATGGCATCACTAGAAATATCCATCGCAAAGAGCCTAGCGCCAGGCCACCTCTTGCTGGCCGAGATCAGCAATGAACCATCACCAGCCGCGAAGTCCGCTATTCGATCGGGACACTTTCGGCGGCAGTGCATTGTGAGCTTATCCGCCAGGTATGGCGGTGTATAAAAGCTGTCATTTGTCAAATCGCTACGGCCCGTTCAGCAAAAAACTCAGCCACATTGTAGACTAAGCACCTATCAAACCCTTTCGTCCTATTCTTCTTGCGCTTCACGTGGTCATACACCAACTCAACTCGATCCCCCTTTGCCAGGAAAAACAACGTAGCACCAAGCGCATGTGGCTTTGTTCCAATCAGCCCGATCTTAATGTGCGCTTTTGGGTATCGCTTAAATATGTCGTCCAAGACATAGAATGCGCTGAACGGACAATTGGATTTGGCATATCGCACCAACCGGTTGCCTCCAGACCTAGCTAGCGGTCCAGCGTTTCCGATATAAGACTTGAAAGGATATTCAGGCCTAAAGCCGGGTGCACCTATCACCGGTATGGTTTTGCGATCAAAGGGTTGGATCTCCTCAAGCATGTGGGAAAATCGTGTTCCTTCGAAGCCCAAGAACGGCACAAAAAGAATATCTTCGACGGGCGGCTCATCGAGCACCGTTACTAGTGGAAGTGGACGAATTCCCTGGATTCTTTCGCTCAGGTCGTAAAGCTCTCCCGCCCGTGGCGTAGGGCTCAGAGTGTAGCTGCTGGGTTCAAGATAGACGACTCTCAATTCGACTTCTTGGTCGAGGAAAACCTTAACCAGAGGGACCCATGTGCTGTGGCCAAGTCCGGTGATATCGAAGTACACTACGCGACCCGACAATGTGCATGCGTGAAGATCCACGAGCGCACCGCAGTTATCCAGTACTTCTTGTTCACCGATAGCTGACATACTAGCCGTAGCTCCATTATGCCTGAATAGAACCGATTCTTAGGTACGCATCTACCTAATTTAATCGAGTTAGGCTGGATGCCAGTCCCGACCAGCATATTGGGAATCAACAATAATTCCGCCACGCTATAAATTTTTGAACGGCAGTTGTTAGATACCTTTCACTACCAACTGATGTTGGAGAAGCCGCCACATCGGCGGCCAAACTTCGGATATCGGGCGGCAGTAATAGATGATTTTCCTGGAGTTGCCGATGTCACCAGCTTCCCGTCTTGGATGAATGGCCGTGCTTGATTGAATGACGGACACTTTTCCGGAGCCGGATACGCCGATTAAAGTAAGCCTGGCGGACGCGTAGTACACCGTTTGCTGCCACTTCGTTCATATTGACGGTGACTTTCTTCTGCAATGCAGCAACTGCCTTTTTGCATGCCACTCCTCGCCATCCAACCGTGCCGGTGCCTAACGCCCCTTCACTGGCAACTGAAACCGCGTGCCGAACCAGTCGGGCGTGAGCTTGTTCACCTCGTCCGTCGCGACGATTTTGGAATAATATTGGTCTATCATCTGCGTAGATGTGCCCGCATTTCGAGCGAGCACATGCGGGTTCACGTTATTGCGGATCTGTTGGGTGATGTAGAAGTGGCGGAATGAGAAGCTGCTGCGCTGCCTGCCATCATCAACGGTGCGAAGGCCGGCTGCTTCGAACAACTGCGCCAAGCCAACCTTAAACGATTTGATGGGCGAACCATCAGCATTGGCGAAAAGAGGGTCGTCGCCATTCGGCTCGCGCTCTGTTTCCAGCATGAAAACGTTTTTTAGGAGGTTCAGCGAAGTTAGGATTTCAGGCATGGTGGCCGTCTCCCTTTCTTTTCCCTTCCCGCGCACATGGAACACGAGAATGTTCTGCGGGACGCCCGCTGCTAGCTCTACCGTGCGTTGCTCAATGTTCCCCCAGCACAGGTTGAACAATTCTGTCGGCCTCAAGCCGGTGAACCCAGCGATATAGCAGAAAGCGTGCAGTTTCGTGCGATCGTTCCGGACATGGCTGTTGATGTGATCTTCGTGGATTCGTCTTTCACTCACATCGAGCAGATGGCGAAACTCCTCCAGCGTGAAGCCTGGCCTTGCCTTCTGCTTTCTCACTTTACTCTTGCGTAGCGCTATCTCCGGTACCTGTGTTAGGTAATCCCTGCGCCTAGCGAAATCGAATATCTGGTTGAACAGCAGCACCTCTTTGGCCAGCGTGCTATCTGTGGGATAGCCTTCCTTAACAGCGCGGCGTATGCGCGTCTCTCGCCCTTTTATGACGCGTTTGTAGACGATGTAGGGATGTTTCGAGCCTGGCCCACTGATCCAGTACTCTCTACGCCAGTCCCAGTACCTTTCTATATCGCCGGTCCGGATCTGATCGATCGCTCGCTTATCGAAATGCCGTACGAAATAGGTGCGAATGATCATTGGGTACTGCTTAGCCTGGTATTCCGCACGCACACCGCGTTCGACCTCCCTTTCAAGCTGCGCAATGAACTCCTCCGCAACTTTGGCAAAACTCTTCGAATTGCTGCGGATCCCATGCTCGGCAAGTAGGCAGGAACTAGCCCACTTTTCTCTGGCTAGCAGTGCAGCTGTATCCTGATCTTTGGTCTTAAGTGAGAATCGTTGCTGCCCCTGTTGCTTTAGACTGAAGCGCACCCACCAGACATCTCCCCGTAGAAATATCTGAAAGCCCTCAGACTGATTCGGATATCGATCATCAGTGAAGTTTAGCATTGCGCCAACTTAGCTTTTCCCCCGCATCAGCACGAGTTCAAAGGCACTGAACCATAAACGCCTGTTGGCGCGTTGGTCGGTCATTGTGCTTGGATCGTGCTAGCGCAAAAAGGAATATCGGCTAAGTCATTGATGTACAAGCACTGTGCTAGGCTGTGCTAATGCATTTATCCGCATAGCTAGGCCATCGCAAACGCAATCAGTGCTACTAAGTGCTTGTTTTTCAAGTGAAAATGGTGCCCAGGGACGGAATTGAACCGCCGACACGCGGATTTTCAATCCGCTGCTCTACCAACTGAGCTACCTGGGCATCGCTGATTTGGGACCCTCGGGCCCCGCGTTGGTGGGCGGTTTATAGGGGGTCAGATTTCGACTGTCCAGCACCCACACCCACTTTTTGCGCAAGGGGCACAAATTCTTTTGGGGCCGCAGGCAAATCGCCGAAACAGGCTCTAGTTGTCCTCTTCACCAGGCATATCGAACCCATCGCCCTCGGGGTCGGTCTCGACCGGATTGCCGGGGATCGCGTAATTGCCCTTGAGCCAACGGTTGAGATCGACATCGGCGCAACGTGCCGAGCAGAAGGGGTGGAATTGCTGCACCGAGAGCTTGCCGCAAATTGGGCATGGCTTTGGCTGACGCAGACGGGTTACGTTATCGGGCATTGTCAGACGCCTGAAAGATTTGCCGGATTGAGCCAGTTGAAATGCACTGGATAGCCTTCGGCGAGCAACAGTCCGACGGTTTCGAGCAGCGGCAGGCCGACCACGGCATTGTAGGACCCGCTCATCTTGACGACGAACGATCCGGCGATGCCCTGGATGGCATAGCCACCGGCCTTGCCGTTCCATTCGCCACTGGCGAGATAGGCCTCGATTTCCTTGTTCGACAACCGCTTGAAGCGAATGCGGGTATCGACAAGCCGCTCGCGGACCTGTCCGGATTTGGAGAGGACGCAGAGCCCGGTAAATACACGGTGCGACCGCCCGGACAACAGGCGTAGGCAGCTCGCTGCCTCGTCCATGGTCTCGGCCTTGGGCAAAATGCGCCGCCCCACGGCGACCACCGTATCGGCAGCGAGCACTATGGCATCGCCCCCGACCCCGGCCTGCCGCGCCTTTTTGCGCACTTCGGTCGCCTTGGCATGGGCGAGCCGCTGCGCGAGCCGCCTTGGCAGCTCGGCGCGTTCGGGCGTTTCATCCACATGGGCTGGAATCAGGTGATCGGGATCGATGCCGATCTGGTTCAATAGGGCCAGCCGTCGCGGAGAGGACGAAGCAAGAATGAGTTCTGGGCGTCCGGATACCATGAGGCTAACCTGGTGTGAGATCACCGGCGGCGTCTTTCAAACGCAGAAGGATCATTGTCCTGCCTTTGAAAAACGCTCCCTGGAGACCTTACTTGAAACGATAGGTGATGCGGCCCTTGGTCAGGTCGTAGGGCGTCATTTCGACCAGCACCTTGTCGCCTGCGAGAACGCGGATGCGGTTCTTGCGCATACGACCGGCAGTATGGGCGATGATCTCGTGTTCGTTCTCGAGCTTGACGCGAAATGTCGCGTTGGGAAGCAATTCCGTTACAACGCCCGGAAATTCGAGCACTTCTTCCTTTGCCATTCTTTCTCCTGAATAAGCCCCATAGGAAACCGGGGCGCGATTTGGCGCGCAAACTAAACGCAAACGCCGATAAATGAAAGGGCCAGTTCAGCCCGACTTCTGAGCCAGTTCGAGCATGTTTGGCAAGGCCTCGCGCAGCCGCGCGTCAAGCTGGTCGCGCAAGCGCCGATAGGCCGCCAGAACGGTCTCCCGCGTCCCTTCGGCCTCGGCCGGGTCTTCGAGCGGCCAATGCTCCATGGTCTGGGCCTGCAGCCCCCGCGCGTCGACCGCGGCCTTGGCATCATCGGCCAACGTAATGATCGCGTCGAAACTGGATGCCACGAGCTCATCCATCGTGTGAGGGGTGTGGACCGACATGTCGATGCCGATCTCTTCCATCACCTCATGGACGAAATGGTCGACCTTGCCCGACCGCACGCCCGCCGAACGCGCGATAATGTGGCCGGGGAAATGCTTTCGCGCCAGCGCTGCGGCGATGGGCGAGCGTACCGAGTTCATCGAACAGACAAATAGTATGGTCGGCAGTTGGCTGTCCTGCTCCGGCACCCGCGCAGCATAGGGCTGGACGGCGCAGATCAGCGTGAACAGCCGGCGCGCGGTTTCCAGATCCATCACCAGCTTGTTTTTCAACCGCTCGATCAGCAGCTCCGCCGCCTGATTGTGCAGCCCGCGCCGCCCCATATCCACAGCCTCGATCTGGAATGTCGAGGCCGAGCGGATCGCTTCGTAATAGCTTTCCCGAATGCGAAAATAGTCCCGGATCAGGCTGCGAAACGGAGTCAGCGACAGATAATGGGCGGCAATGGGCTTGAAAGTTTCCGGATGACGAACGTCGAGAACGATGTGGTTCTGGATGATCGATAAATGCAATGCATATGGGCCCGTCGCCGACACGCGCGCCGGATAGAAGCGATTGTTGTCGATCAGATCATAGCTCGCAATGCGCCATTCGTGCACTTCGTCGGGATCGACCGAAGTGATCGTGTTGGGGTCGAGCGTAACCGTGACGATCCTGTCGGTCTTGGGATCGAAGGGCCGCTTGTCCATCAGCGATTGAGCCTGATCGATACGGACCGCCCGTGCGCCTGCAGCCCCTCTGCTTCGGCAAGGGCCACAGTTGCGTCTGCCAGCTCACTCAGAGCCGCTGGCGTGCAGCCCAAAATTGTGGTGCGCTTGACAAAATCGAGCACGCCAAGTCCCGACGCAAACCGCGCCGAGCGCGCCGTGGGGAGAACGTGGTTCGACCCGCCGACATAATCGCCGATCGCTTCCGGCGTGTGGTGCCCGACAAAAATGGCGCCGGCGTTGCGAATCTTTTCGACCACCGATTGCGGATCATCGAGCGCCAGTTCGACGTGCTCGGATGCAATCCGATTGGCTAGCGCTATAGCCTCATCGATGGTTGCCACCGTTATGATCGCGCCAAACTCGTTCCAGCCAGCGCGTGCCGTATCGGGCGCGCGAAGGGTTCCGATCTGGCGGTCCACCTCGGCGTCGACCGCCTTGGCCAGATCGGCGTCGGTGGTCAAAAGGATCGATTGTGCTCCGCCGCCATGTTCGGCCTGCGCCAAGAGATCGGCAGCGATCCAGGCTGGATTGGCGGTGCTGTCGGCGATGACCAGCACCTCTGACGGTCCGGCAATCATGTCGATCCCGACCGTGCCGAACACCTGGCGTTTCGCCGCCGCGACATAGGCGTTGCCCGGGCCGACGATTTTGTAAACTGGCTTGATGGTGTCTGTGCCGAACGCGAGCGCCGCCACGGCCTGCGCGCCACCGACGCGGTAAATCTCATCGACACCGGCGATTTTTGCGGCAGCGAGCACGGCCGGATTGACCACGCCTTTGGGCGTCGGGACCACCATCGCCAATCGCTCGACGCCCGCCACCTTGGCGGGAATTGCGTTCATCAGCACGGAAGACGGATAGGAGGCGAGACCGCCTGGCACATAAAGGCCCACGGCTTCGACCGCCGTCCAGCGGCTCCCGAGCGTCACACCGATGTCGTCGGTATAGGTGCTATCCTCCGGCATCTGCTTTTGGTGGTGCGCCGTGATGCGGCGATGCGCCAGTTCGAGCGCGCTGCGCACATCTGGATCGACGGCGCGATACGCCTCTTCGATCTCGTCGGCGGTAAATCTAAGCCCCGCGGCATCGAGCGTCATGCCGTCGAATTTGGTGGTCAATTCGATCAGCGCAACGTCGCCGCGCTTGCGGACATCCGCGATTATCGCGGCGACAGTTTCACCGACCTCGACCGAGGCCTCACGCTTGGAGGCCAGTAGGGTCTCGAAAGCTTGGGCGAAGCCGGGTTCGGCGCTCGAAAGATAGGCGGTCATAGGCTGGCGATGGCGTCCCGGATCAGTCGATATCGTGCATGGGCTGGGCCTTGGCCGCCCAGACACCGCCGAGATCGCGAAGGCGCGCTTCGAGACACTCGACTTCGAGCCGCACCCTGCCACCGCCGGCAAAGGTAAGCAAGACTTCGCCCGCCGGGTCGTCCTTCATCGAAAAACTGATCGCCAGCAATTCGAGCACACCGTCCTTGGCATTGATATCGAAGCCTTCGGCATGGGCCGAAGTAACGAAATCGAAGTGCAGCCCGGCCCGCTTGCGCTGCCCCCTGCCCTTCATGCTGCCCGTTTCCCAGGCATAGCGGTTCATAAGCAAAACGAACCGGCGATCCGATTTCGAATACCCCATGTCGCCGACCTTGACGACGGCGTCCTGCACATGGGCGGAAACGATCTCGAGATCTTCACTGTCGATGGCGAGGAGCTTGAGGTCGGTCATGTCAGGTCCGGAAGCGTTTGAGGCGTTGGTCATGGCGCACATCTGGGCATTTATGACCCAAAGTGCAAGCGCCTTTGCACAACTCGCTTAACCTGCAATCCGCTCGATCTCCGCACCGCACCGGCTCAACTTGTCTTCCAGCCGCTCAAATCCACGATCGAGGTGATAGATGCGGTTGACGACGGTTTCGCCCTTGGCCGCAAGGCCAGCGATCACCAGCGATACCGACGCACGCAGATCGGTGGCCATCACCTGGGCTCCCTTGAGTTCGGGCACGCCCGTCACATGCGCCGTCTGCCCATCGACATGGATTTTCGCGCCAAACCGCGCGAGTTCGGCCACATGCATGAAGCGGTTTTCGAAAATCGTTTCCTTGATCGCCGATACCCCGTTCGAGCGCGTCATCAGCGCCATGAACTGGGCCTGCAGATCGGTCGGAAACCCGGGGAACGGATCGGTTTCGACATCGACCGGCAGGATGCCATTGCCATTGCGGCGAATGCGCAAGCCCCCCTCTTCGCTGGTAATGTCCGAGCCAGCGCGGCTCAGGACATCGAGCGCCGATTGCAGCAAGTCGGGCCGCGCATTGCGCAGCAAGACATTGCCACCCGTCATTGCCGCGGCCATAGCATAGGTGCCGGTTTCGATGCGGTCGGGCAGCACTTCGTGGATGGCCCCGTTGAGCTTGTCGACGCCTTCGATCACCAGCCGTTCGGTGCCGATGCCTGTAATCTTGGCACCCATGGCAACAAGGCATTCGGCCAGATTGGAGACTTCGGGTTCGCGCGCCGCGTTCTCGATGATCGTGGTCCCCTCGGCAAGGGTTGCGGCCATCATCACCACATGGGTTGCGCCGACGGAAACCTTGGGAAAGCGCACATTGGCGCCCTTGAGGCGGCCACCGGGCGCACGCGCTACGACATAGCCACCATCGATATCGATCTCCGCGCTCAGCTGGCGCAGACCATCGAGATAGAAATCGACGGGTCGCGTGCCGATCGCGCAACCACCGGGCAGCGAAACGCGGGCATTGCCCTCGCGCGCCAGCAGTGGGCCGATGACCCAGAAACTCGCGCGCATCGTCGAGACCAGCTCATAGGGCGCCGTCGTATCGACGATGTCAGACGCCGTGAAGGTGATGCGCTGGCCGCCCATGTCGGTATCGCCACGGCGACGACCATGCACGGCGATATCGACGCCGTGATTTTCCAGAATGCGCTCGAGCTGTTTCACGTCTGCGAGACGCGGCACGTTGACCAGCACCAGAGGCTCGTCGGTCAAGAGCGACGCGATCATCAACGGCAGGGCGGCATTTTTGGCGCCGGAAATGGGAATTTCGCCGTTGAGTTCGTTGCCACCAACGAGTCGGATACGGTCCATCGATTGCTCCTAGGACGTTGCAGTCTTTGTTGTTTCCCGCCCCGCCACGATTTTGGCGCGGACGAATCGCCGCGCACAGGCGACGAACACTTCGATGCCTGTGGTATCGCAGCGTGAAAACCGCTGCAAGGAAAGGCGATGGTCAGGTCTTTTGGCCGGCGTCGTCGCGCTCGTCGGGTCCTTCGGGTGGCGCGGGCTGCTCCTCGCCTGCCGATGGCTCCGCGCTCGAACGCGCCTTGGCCTGCGCCTTACGGCGCCGCAAGTTTTCCCGCAGCTTTGCGGCCAATCTTTGGTCGCGGTCCGAACCGGTCATCACAAGCCTCTCCTGCACGCGAAACTGAACCCCTAACTGCCCGCTTTTTGCCCTTGCGTCCATAAGGAGGGTGTGGCAGTAGAGGCCCGCATTCGGGTGGCGCCTTCGCCACGCCGCGCAATCCAGTGCTGCCGTAGCTCAGGGGTAGAGCACTCCCTTGGTAAGGGAGAGGCCGAGAGTTCAAATCTCTCCGGCAGCACCAGTTTTCCTAAATCCTCTTCGTCATCTGGCCACCTTTATGGCAACGCCATCGGCATTTACGCGTTAGGGCTCTAAAGGAGTTTCCTATGCGTCTGTTTGTGCTGCCTGTTCTCACTGCGTGCCTTGCGGTTCCCGCGGCGGCCCAAGAGGTTTTGACCTTGCCCATCCCGGAGGTACAGGACGCTCCAGTGATCGTTCTCGAAGAGGTGCTGCCGCCAGCGCCCGAATCCACCGAGACCGTTCCGGAAAACCCTTATTATGACGACCGCTCCACATCAGCATCGATCATTGACTCGCTCTACAACGCCATCAACCGCCAGGAATATCTGCGCGCGTGGTCGTATTTCGAGCAAGCATATTCGGATGCAGATATCGAGGCGATGCAAGCTGATTTCGATGCCTTCGCCGCAGGATATGCCGATACGCAATCGGTCGACATCCTGATCGGCGCGGAGATCACCGAAGGCACGGCGGGCACGCAATATTCGGCCATTCCCGTCGCCCTCGCGGCCACTCAACGCGATGGCAGCACCGAAAGCTTTGCCGGCTGCTACACTTTAAGCCTGCCCCAGCCAGGAAATCAGGCAACGCCGCCGTTTAGGCCCCTCTCGATCGTGTCGAGCGAGCTTGCTCCGGCAGAGGGCGCGCTCGAGGCCATCCTTCCCGCCAGTTGCACGCCGCAGTAGCCTTCTGCGGCAGTTCGGCAACATCGCACACTATCCTTTTTCGCCTATGCAGCTTTTCGTTGAGAGCCGACTGAATTTACGATTGGGTGGGTTTGCGACTGGGGATTAGGTTCGATGATGCGCGTGCTGCTGGGGCTGGCAATCGGAATGGCGGGGCTTGGCATTCACCCGGCTGCGGCCCAAGGGTTGTCCGAAATCGACGCCATCAACCGCTGCGAGGCCTTCGTCGAAGAGTCACTGCGCCCCGAAATCGGAGCCGCGTTCAAGTCGAGCTACAAGATGGTCTGCTATTTCGGCCTGATCGATCCGGAAATCCAGGCGGCGACGGAACTGGTCTGTGACCGCGTAGCCAGCGCCCTTGGGCCCGCCCACCGCATTATCGCGTCCTTCGCATGCCATGGCACCTATGAACTCTATCGTCGCGAGGCGGCCGGCGCTCAATAGGCGTATTTCTGAAAAGGGAACCGCAGGGTTCCCAGTTCGTTGTGAGTTCAAATTCGCAACGGAGACGACGCATGGCCGATTTCAGCTTTGCCAATGGCATCAACAAAAACCTCGACCATCAGGTTCGCGATCTGCGCAAGCAGCTTCAGAGCATTTCCAAGACCCTCGCGGATAACGGCATCGATTTCGACGAACTGAGCGATGAGGCCGAAGATTTGTGGCGCGGCGCTCGCAAGAACGCGCGCAGGGCCAGCAAGCAGGTCCAACGCGACATCGAAATCATCAACAAAGCCGCCCACAAGGCGCCCGCCGCCACCGGCACCGTGCTCGCCGTGGCCGCCATCGTGGGGTTCGGTCTCGGATATCTCTACCACATCAGCCAGCGCTGATTTGGGCGTAGAGAACACTATTTTGGCGGCCGGGGTCTAATCCAGCCGCCCCCAGTGGTCGTCCCACTTTGCATCGGGGCCGAGGTCGATAACGATTTCGGCCCCGCCGTCCATGTTGGCGGCCTTGTTGCGTGCTAAAGCAAGCGCCTCTTCGACGGGCATCTCTTCGCTTTGTTCGATCGTGTCTTCGGCCACATCGGCGGGGTCGGACACCTGCCGGATAAAGGCGCGCGGTCCCTCCGGGCTGTCGAGCACCCTTACAACAATCGTGCCTTGGGTCTCAGACCCGGTGAACGCCCGGAATTGCGACATGGATATCTCCAGCATCATTGGATAGGGAAAACGACGCCGACTAGCGCTTGTTCCGCATCGCTTCTGCCAGCGCCGCCCCCAGTGCGCCAGACGCAGCCTCACTGGCCTTAACAGCGGGTGGCCGACTTCTGGGCGTTGACCGGTCGTCACGCTTTGGTTGAGCATTCGCCCGCTCAGGAGCCGCATCCCTGCGCATCGAAAGGCTGATGCGTTTTCGCTTGGCATCCACTTCGAGCACCTTGACCTTCACGACGTCGCCGGTCTTGACCACCTCATGGGCGTCCTTGACGAATTTGTCGGCAAGTTGAGACACGTGGACCAATCCGTCCTGATGCACACCGATATCGACGAAGGCTCCGAAGGCGGCGACATTGGTAACTGTCCCTTCGAGCATCATGCCGGGTTTGAGATCTGATATCTCTTCGACCCCATCGGCAAAGGTGGCCGTCTTGAATTCCGGGCGTGGATCGCGGCCGGGTTTTTCAAGTTCGGCGAGAATATCGCGCACCGTGGGCAATCCGAACGTCTCATCGACGAAATGTCTGGCGTCGAGATTTTTCAGAGCCGCTGTGTCGCCCATCAGGGCGCGGATATCGCGGCCACACGCAGCGACGATCTTGCGCGCCACGCCATAGGCTTCCGGATGGACCGAGGACGCATCGAGCGGCTCGGCACCGTCGCGGATGCGCAGGAACCCCGCCGCCTGTTCGAACGCCTTGGGACCAAGACGCGACACCGACAAAAGATCCTTGCGCGACGAGAACGCGCCATTGGCGTTGCGGTGCGCGACGATCGCCTCTGCCAGCGAGGTGCCCAGCCCCGACACCCGGGCAAGCAGTGGCGCCGAAGCTGTATTGAGGTCGACTCCCACGGCATTGACGGCGTCCTCGACCACCGCATCGAGCGATTTCGCCATGCGGTACTGGTCGACGTCGTGCTGATACTGCCCTACTCCGATCGATTTGGGATCGATCTTCACCAGTTCCGCAAGTGGGTCCTGAAGCCGGCGCGCAATCGATACGGCACCCCGCAAGGAGACGTCGAGATCGGGCAATTCGTTCGATGCGGTCTCGGAGGCCGAATAGACCGAAGCTCCCGCTTCGCTGACAACGACCTTTAACGGCTTGGGCGCTGGCACCCTGGCCAGCATTTCAGCCGCCAATCGCTCAGTTTCCCGGCTGGCGGTGCCATTGCCTATGGCGATGAGTTCGACCTTATGGCGAGCGACGAGCGCCATTAGCACGGCGATGGCGCCCTGCACATCGTTGCGCGGCTGGAAAGGATAGACCGTTGCCGTGTCGAGCACCTTGCCCGTCGCATCGACGACAGCGACCTTCACCCCGGTCCGAATTCCAGGGTCCAGCCCCATCGTCGCCCGATTGCCGGCCGGCGCGGCAAGGAGGAGGTCCTTGAGATTGCGCGCGAACACCGTGATGGCCTCGTCCTCGGCACGCTCGCGCAACCGCCCCATCAGATCGACCGACAAATGGAGCCATAGCTTCACGCGCCAGCTCCAGCGCGCCACCTCCATCAACCATTGGTCAGCGGGACCGCCATCGGCGCGGACGCCGAAATGCGCGGCGACCATAGCCTCGGCAGGCTTGTACTTGCCGTCCGCATCGGCATCGAGTTCGAGATCGACGCTCAAGATCTCTTCATTGCGCCCGCGCAGCATCGCCAGCGCGCGGTGGCTCGGCACCTTCGCCCAGGGTTCCACGTGGTCGAAATAGTCGGAAAACTTGGCGCCCTGCTCGGCCTTACCCTCCATCACCCGCGCGCGCATCATGGCCTTTGCTTCCATATAGGTACGCAGCTTCCCGATGAGGTCCGCATCGACCGCGAAGCGTTCGGCCAGGATATCACGGGCCCCATCCAGGGCAGCCTTGGCATCCGGCACCTCGTCGGACAGGAATTTTTCAGCCTCGGCCAGCGGTATCAGCGTGCGGTTGCCAAACAGCGCGTCGGCCAATGGTTCGAGACCGCGCTCTCGGGCGATCTCCCCCTTGGTGCGACGCTTGGGCTTATAGGGGAGATAGATATCTTCCAGCTCGGACTTGGTCGTAACGCGGGCGATCTGGGCCGCCAGGTCGGGCGTCAGCTTGCCTTGCCCGTCGATCGACTGGACGATCGCAATCCGGCGCGCCTCGAGTTCACGCAGATAGCCGAGGCGTTCGCCCAGCGTGCGCAATTGCACATCGTCGAGCCCGCCCGTCACCTCCTTGCGATATCGTGCGATGAACGGCACCGTGGCGCCGCCATCAAGCAGGTCTATTGCAGATTTCACCTGTTCGGGACGTGCCGCAATTTCGGTGGCGATAAGGGCGGTGATGGCTTTGGTCGTGTCGGTCATGGTCATCCGGATCGTGTCGAGGGCGCGACATTACGGATCGATTGTGGCGCTGGCAAAGCGCAACAAGGACGCGTCCACAACGATAAATGCATCTGCCAGCCTGTGACCCCCGGGCAACACAGGGCGCCTCTCGGCACTGCCTCACTCGTCCGTTACCGGTCTGCGCCTTTATCGCGCCATGATTGATACGGTAACCGATAGGCCATGACACGCATCCTGCCCATCATCATGCTGACCATTGGACTGGTTCTGCTCTCGAGTTCGTTCGCCACGGCGGCAACGACCGAGACGCATGCCATGCCTTTGGCGCAATGGTGCGTGCTCGACGACCAACCGACCGATACCGCCAGCCCTCTCGATCGCCCAGAGCTCATGCTTGGGCGCTGCTGGAAAGAGTTGGCGCTCGGCATGGTGGTGCCCGGCTGCAAGGTGCATGGGCAAATCCCCCATGCCTGCGACATCGAGCCCAAGCAGCCCCAAGCTCACTGGGCGATCATAGAGCCCCTGATCGACCGTATCGGTATCGAACCCTTCCCCGTCCTCCCCCCGCCCAGGGTCTGATCGCAACACAGATCGCTATCCTCCTGCTATCCCTGGACGAAGCCCCAATGCCTCCGTCCGTATGAGAAGTTTTTTGACATGAATGACATCACCCTCTCCCGCCGCGGTTTTCTTGCCGGGGCATCGAGCCTTCTGGCGCTGACCGCCGCGGGCTGCACCACCACCGCCCCTGTGACGACCCAGCCCGTCACCCTTCCGCCTCCGATCTCTCCAGAAGTCGTCGCGATGTATGCGGCGATGCCCTATGAGCAGTTCCCGGTTCCAGCCGTCGATCTGCGCTATCTCGAGCAGCGCTACTACCGCCAAAGCGTGCCCTATTCGACCACCGAGCGGCCTGGCACGGTGATCGTCGACACAGCCAATTACTATCTCTACCACGTTCAGGACAACGGCATGGCGATGCGCTACGGCGCGGGCCTGGGTCGCGCAGGCTTTGAATGGGCGGGACGCGGCCACATTGCCTATTCGCGCGAATGGCCGGTCTGGACACCGCCTTCGGAAATGGTCGACCGTCAGCCCGAACTGGAACAGTGGCGCCGGGGCCAGCCTCCGGGGCTCGACAACCCGCTCGGCGCGCGCGCGCTCTATATCCATGAAGGCAATCGCGACACGATCTACCGCATTCACGGCACGGGCGAGACCTGGACCATCGGTCAAGCGGTGTCTTCGGGCTGCGTCCGTCTGCTGCACCAGGACGTCATCCACCTTGCCGACAATGTGCGGGCCGGCTCGACCATCGTTGTCCTGCAATCCCCGACAACTCAGCCTTTGTCCCAGGACCCGTCGATGGGGCAGGCCCAGTTGGTCTAGGGACCGGCGCTTGGCCATGAAAAAAGGCGCACCCGCAAGGGCGCGCCTTTTTTGTTGGACAGTCCGAACAGACTACTGACGGATCGGAACGATGCGGATTTCGACGCGGCGGTTCTGCGCACGACCTGCTTCCGTCGAGTTGTCGGCGATGGGGTTGGCCATGCCGCGGCCCTCGACAAAGAAGCGGCGTGGATCGACACCGAACTGGGCAAGAGTGCGCTGCACTGAGGTGGCGCGCTGCTGGGACAGGGTGAGGTTGTAGCTCGCCGAACCGGTCGAGTCCGTGTAGCCGATGATATCGACCAGGGTCTGGTTGTATTCCTGGAGCACCAGCGACACCGAGCGCAGCGTGTTCTGGAACGCTGGCTGGATATCGGACTGGTTGACGCCGAACGTGATGTTGGACGGCATGTTGAGGACGATATTGTCGCCAACGCGGGTAACCGAAACACCGGTGCCCTGAAGCTGGGCGCGGAGCTGGGCTTCCTGTTCGTCCATATAATTGCCGATCGCCCCACCGGCGACAGCACCGACACCGGCCCCGATCAGAGCGCCGACACGCGCATCACCAACTGCCGACCCGATCAGCGCGCCGCCGAGAGCGCCGCCGCCGGCACCCAGCAGCGCACCGCCTGCCGTGTTGGAAAGCTGCGATTCGCCTGTGTAAGGATTGGTCGAGCAGCCGGCCAGAAACATTGCGGCAACCGCCGTAAGGGCAATAGCTTGAGTTCTCATGATAATCTCGTCGCCTCTATCAAAAATATTGCCGAATCCTTTGCGGAGGGAATACGGCGGGAAAGTGGTCATCCGCGACAAGACTACGCAGCGCCAGCCACAGCGGCAAGACGTTGGGCCGCAAGCATGGCTCGCGTCATTGGGTCGCGCTGATTTTCTTCTGACTTTTAGCCAATCTCCCGCTATAAAGCGATGAGTTGGATAAGCAATTCCCGCATAGCGGAACGCCAACGCCAAATTTGACGATGACATCTCACGGATCGATTTGATACAGATCATGTCGTACTCCGGCGCCGGGGTGCAAATGATCAAGGTGCGCCATGCTGAAGCGCACATGAAAAGACTAGGTGCCAGGGCAGGTTTACAGCCGTCAGCCTCCGGCGCGATTGGAGTTGGCCTCATGGACTACCGCGGCATCTTTGAAGATGCGATCGATGCGCTTCGCGTTGAAAAGCGCTATCGCGTCTTTGCCGATATCGAACGCATTGCCGGGCATTTTCCCCGCGCCATTTTCCGCGACAGCGCGGACAATCGGCACGAAATCACCATCTGGTGCTCGAATGATTATCTCGGCATGGGCCAGCACCCCAAGGTGATCGGCGAAATGCAGGAGACTGCCGGAAAGCTCGGCGCAGGCGCCGGCGGCACACGCAACATTTCAGGCACCAACCGTCCTCTCGTCGAGCTCGAGCGCTCGCTCGCCGATTTGCACCGCAAGGAAGCCGCCCTCGTCTTCACCTCGGGTTTCGTTTCCAACGAAGCCACGATTTCGACGGTCGCCCGCCTCATTCCCGATTGCCTGATCCTCTCCGATCAGCTCAACCACGCATCTATGATCCAGGGCGTGCGCCAGTCGGGCATGGAAAAGAAGATTTTCCGCCACAACGATCTCGATCATCTGCGCGAACTGCTCTCGGCAGCCGGCAAGCAGCGCCCCAAGCTGATCGTTTTTGAATCCGTCTATTCCATGGATGGCGACATCGCGCCCATCGAGGCCATCGCTGATCTGGCCGATGAATTCAACGCCATGACCTATATCGACGAAGTTCATGCCGTAGGCATGTACGGCCCGCGTGGCGGCGGCATGTGCGAGCGCGAAGGCCTGATGGACCGCATCGATATCATCGAAGGCACTCTGGCCAAGGGCTTTGGCGTCATGGGCGGCTACATCACCGCTAACAAGGCCATCGTCGACGCCGTGCGCTCCTACGCGCCCGAATTCATCTTCACCACCGCGCTGCCCCCTGCCCTTTGCGCGGCAGCCCGTGCGTCGATCGAGCACCTCAAGGTCTCCAATGTCGAGCGCGAGGGCCAGCAGCGCCAGGCCGGTCGCGTCAAGCGCGTCCTCGCCGAAGCCGGCCTGCCCGTCCTGCCCACCGATACCCATATCGTGCCGCTGATCGTGGGCGATGCGCGGCTGTGCAAGGCGGCCAGCGACATGCTGATGGATCGCCACAACATCTATATCCAGCCCATCAACTACCCCACGGTCCCCAAGGGCACCGAGCGGTTGCGCATCACGCCGACGCCCTACCACTCAGACGACATGATCGCCGAACTCTGCGACGCGTTGATCTCGGTCTGGCAGCAACTCGATCTGCCGCGTGATTTCGACATGTCCAAACTCATGGAAAACAAACTCGTGGTCGGCGATCTGACGCTTCCGACCGTGGGTGGATGACCACCGCATGACGCGGTTCATCCTGGCGCTTATCGTGGCCGTGGGCATTGCCGTGCCCGCGGCCATGCCGTCTCAGGCCCGCGAGATTTGCACCCTGATCCTGGATGCCTCAACCGGGGAAGCGCTGCTCGAACGCGGCGATTGCACCACCCCGGTCACGCCCGCTTCGACCTTCAAGATCCCGCTCGCGCTCATCGGTTTCGACAGCGGCGTCCTTGTCGGTCCCCAAACGCCCGAACTCGCCTTTACGCCCGGCGACCCCGACTGGGGCGATCGCTGGACCGAAAATACCGACCCATCCGATTGGATGCGCTATTCGGTCCTCTGGTATTCCCAGCGCATCACCCATGCGCTCGGCGCCGCCACGATGACCGATTATCTCCGCGCCTTTAATTACGGCAATGCCGACATGTCCGGCGACGCCGGTTTCGACAACGGCCTGGAGCGCGCGTGGGTCAGCTCGTCCCTTGCGATATCGCCCCGCGATCAAGCGGCGTTTCTCGTCAAATTGCTCGCGCGCGACCTTCCCGTCTCGACCGCGGCCCATGAGAACACCTTTGCCATCATCGATGCCTATCCAGCCGCTGATGGCTGGACCCTGCGCGGCAAGACCGGCGGCGCCTACCCCCGCAATGCCGACCGCAGCTTTGACTACACCGCCGGATGGGGCTGGTTCGTCGGCTGGGCCGAGCGCGATGGGCGCACCGTGGTCTTCGCACAGCTCAACCAGGATCGAACCCGCCTCTCCGGCTCGCCCGGCACCAGAGCCCGCGACGCTTTCATCGCCGCGTGGCCCGAGCTAGAGGCGGCTCTTTAACGGATCGCCGCCGCCTGAGATCGCGGCCGCCTCGTCATTGAAATCCGAGGTTGACTGGTCCGGGTGGCAGGGGCCTTCCCTTTGTCACCGGCACCGTTTGATCGACAGTGTCGATCCGAAACGCCCTTGCCAAAACGGAACCGGGCGCCTTGAGGAAGAATCCGAAATGGAGGCTGGCGGCTTTATCGTCCACGTCGAGAACCACCGAGCGTTCGGTCCAGTCAGTGGTGCCCGATATCGGGCCGTCCTCTTTTCGATCCATCATGTTATCGAACGCCAACGGACGGACGCCATCGATGGGATCGACACGCAACCAAATCGTGCCCGCCCCGGCTCCTCGCGCCGTGAGTTCAGCGGTCAATCGTACCCTCTTGCCGCGATAGGCTTCTGCCGAAAACGACTGCATAAGGCCGGCGAACGCATCGGATGGAACACCGGACGTCGCGATCGTTTCGGCCAGCGAGGCGTCCGGAACATCGGGTGCACGTCCGACACGGAACTGGTCGGGATCAAAGGAGCCGCATGAAAACCATCCGCTCGGTATCGGCAAATCGGAAGGCGGCAGCGCGCCCGCGTTACGCGCGGAGAGAACATTCCAATCGGCGAAGCCGAACTGCTTGGCAACGAGATCGAGGCATTGACCGTGAGAGAGCGATACACCGCGATCGGCCAACGCACCACGTAGCGCTTTGGCCATGGTCTTGGGTGCTGGGAAGTCCAACATGATCTGATCCTTGCTGGGGCAAGATCGGTGTCAGCGCCCGCGTTACCGACAGCTTGCCCATCAAGGTCAAACCGTTGGATATCGATCGATACGTTCACCAAACCCAGTGGGCGCGAGCGGCGGGCCGTATCAGCCTCCTTAAAAGAGACCACCCTCCGTTCCCTATGTCAACTTGCCCGCGCTCGGTCCCCGGCCGCGAAATGGGCCAGTTGGTCGTCATAGGCTTTCTTGAAGGCCGGGCGGGCAAGGGCGCGTTCGACATAGGCGATGAGCTTGGGATAGGTATCGAGCGCGCCGCGCTTGAGGGGCACGCGCAGCGTGTCGGCCATCATGATGTCGGCGACCGAAAAGCCCGACTGCGCAAACCAGTCGCGATCGCCCAGTGCTGCATCGAGGCGTTCGAAGCGGCTGCGCAGCCAGCCGCCCAGGGGGTTATCGCCCTGCCCGGGCTTGTCGATGAACCACCAGGGCACCGAAACCATCTCGACTGAATTGAGTGCCGCGATCAGCCATTGGGTGACGTCGGCCTCGCCTTTACCATCGCGCGGCATCAAGACCTCACTCTTACGCGCGATGTAGAGAAGGCACGCTCCGCTTTCAAAGAGCGTGACCTCGCCATCGTCGATGAACGGGATCTGCCCAAAGGGTTGGCGGGCGATATGGTCCGGACCACGACCATCGAAGGGCACCGATTTGACGACATAGTCCAATCCCGCCTCTTCGAGCGCCCATCGCAGCCGAATGTCACGGACGTGGCCACGCGGCCCGTTGGGCACCCAATCATAGGTCCAGACGGTGATCATCAGGCGTCGAGGATGGGTACAAACCCACCAAATATGCGACGCGATTCATCGATCCCCGGCGCCGTTTCGGCCTGCATGCGCGGGTCGGCCATCAGCTTGCCCCAGGCAGCGTCGCGCACGGCCTTGGACGGCCATTCGATCCAGCCAAACACCACGGTCTCGTCAGGCTTTGCGGCAACCGCTTTCTTGAAATCGGTCTGCTTGCCGTCTGGCACCATGTCGCCCCAGGCATCGACGCTGCGCACCGCGCCGCTTTCGATGAACATCTCGGACATAGCGTTGGTATAGGCCTGATAGGCATCTCGCGCGGTATTGGGCACCGCGATTACCGAGCCCTCGACATAGCCTGCATGGCCCTTGCCCTCGTGCTCGGACATCGCCTCGAACCCACCATAAATCATCCGCGCACCGTCAAAGGGCATCTTGGCGCCCATGTCGGCCATGGCCGGGTCGTTCATCATCTTCTCATTGGCCGCGTCGGCAGTTGCCTTGTCGGGAAACGACTGGAGCGAGAAAACGATCGCTTCGTCGTCTTTCGCAGCAACGGCGCGGTAAAAGTCGGTCTTTTCGCCCTTGGGTACATCATCGGCCCAGGTCTCGAGCATGCGCGTGGCGCCGAGCCCTTTGAAATAGTCGACCGAGTCCGCGGCAAACTTCCGGTAGTCGTCCCTGTTGGCATTTGGAACAGCGGCGACAAAACCCATCACATAGGTCATGACAATCTCCCTTCGCAGACAGCCGGCCCCCGGTCACGGCGTCGCATTGACATTTATGTTGATATCAACATGATCGTGACATGTCAAAGACACTCGCCCCAATACCCTACGCCACGACCCTCCATGTTCGCGACACCTGCCTGTGCCTGGCCACCCAGCGCGCGGCACGCACCCTTGCGCGACGGTTCGATGACGCCTTCCGGCCGCTGGACCTCACCAATGGCCAGTTCTCGCTCCTGATGTCCCTCAACCGCCCCGAGCCTCCGACCCTGGGGTCCGTCGCCAATCTTCTGGCCATGGACCGGACGACGCTGACCGCGGCCCTCAAGCCGCTCGAACGGCGCGGGCTCCTTACGGTCGCGCCCGATGCCGCCGACCGTCGCAGCCGTCGCCTTGGGCTCACCTCCGAGGGCATGGCCCTTCTGGCTCGCGCCGTACCAATTTGGACCCAGACCCACGCCGAGATCGACGCCGCCCTCGCGGCCTCAGGTCGGCCGCTCGCGGCAGGGCAACTTGCAGGGCTCGCGGGCTAACTCGTTAGAACGATGCGGATCAGGTCGGCGGTGTTGCGCGCGCCGAGCTTGTCCATGACCCTCGCCCGGTGCACCTCTATAGTGCGCGGGGAGATGCCCAGTTCGCGCCCCGCTTCCTTGTTGGATTGGCCGTTGGTTACAAGTTGCAGCACCTCGCGTTCGCGCGGGGTCAATTGGGCAAAGCCCCGGATCTCCACATCGCGCTGCCCCTCGCTGGCGGCATTGAGATGCACGTCGCGGCGCAGCGTTTCGCGCACGGCGCGCACGAAGCGCTCATTGTCGACGGGCTTGACGAACACATCACTGGCACCCGATCGCATGGCTTCGACCGTCCCGTCCACGTCGGGCGCATCGGCGAGCATGAAGACGGGGATGCCCGCGCGCATGTCCTTGATGCGCCGCAGCGCCGGCATCATGTCCTCACCCATCAGCCTGAAATTGAGGATCACGACATCGGGCCGCCGCTGCCCGAAGCGAGCGATGAACTCATCGCTGTTGCGCGACACGACGGTCTGAAACCCTTCGAGCTTGAACAGCACGTCGAGCGATTGGCATGTCGACACGTCGCTATCGCCGATATGGACCAGCCGGTCGCGGTTGAGAAAGGGGCGGTAGGAAATTTCGGCAGTCATTGACCATCTCCTTTGGGCAGGGCCCTCCAATGGCGTTGCCGCCGGGCACTTGCGTTTAAACCGTCTGTTTTCGACCGCTCGGTGAGAGCAGCCATCGACCCGTCACAGATCGGCAAACCAGAGGCAAAGACATGGTGTCCGCCGGAACGCGACGGTCCCGGCGCCCGCTACAGGGCCATTCTCCAGACTGTGGTCCGCCTCGCGATCCGTAAGCGTAATCGCGCACGAAGTTTGCTACAGGCAGTCAAATCAGCCGTCCGGGAATCTCCCTAGACTCGACTACCTACAAATAGGACTACAGTCTTATAAAAACTAAAGCAATAGGGAGTAATACGTAAATCTTGAGACAGACAACCTATTTCGTCGATAGACACGCCGTGCAGCGTTGAGCACGTCGCTAACATGTTAGGTCTCAAGTCCTGTATGGAAGATGGCGATTCGCGAGGATTGGCCTCACCCAAATCGCGATCGCCCCTCCCGGCAAACCGGGAGAGGCGCAGCGTCTGCGATCAGTTCAGGGGACGTGCCCGCAACGCATCACGAATCTCGGTGAGCAGCGCTTCTTCGCGCGAGGGTGCGGGGGGCACTTCGGGCGCAGGCTCGGCGGCTTTTTCACGGCGCAGGCGATTGATCAGCTTGACCAGCATGAACAGAACGATAGCGATCACTGTAAACCGCACAGTGGCGTTGATGAACAGGCCGATATTGAGCGTTGCGATGCCCAGTTCCTGCGCAACGGCCAGCGACGGCACGGCGACGTCATTGGGATTGGACAGAACGATAAAGAGGTTGGAAAAATCCACACCGCCCAGGATCAACCCGACCAGTGGCATGAAAATGTCGTTGACGATCGAATTGACGATGGCGGTAAAGGCGGTGCCGATGACGATACCGATCGCCAGCTCCACCATATTGCCCTTGATGGCGAATTCCTTGAATTCCTTTAGAAGTGACATGGGTTCGTCTCCTGTCCAGTCTCTGCCCCGAGCATGGGGCGCTGACGACGCTAGCGCCAAATTGAGCCTATTGTCCATTGGGATAGCTTGACATCGATCCTCTCGAAGGGCCACGACAGGACGAACCTGAGAGGTCCCGGAAATGGTCGAGCCGACCCGCCAGCCGCATCCGTTCGACGGCCCCGCCCTGTCGGGACCGATCAACCACTTGCCCTATGGCATCGCGGTTTACGACGCCGACATGCGGCTGGTCGTCTCCAATGCAACCTATCGGTCCGGGCTGGCGCTTCCGGCCGATCTATCGGTACCGGGCACCTCTATAGATGACGTCCTTTTGTTCATCGCCCGCCGCGGCGATCTGGGACCCGGCACGCCCGCCGTTCTGGCCAGCCAACGCCGACGCCTGATCACATCCGAGCCAACGACGCTCACCCAGCGCTCCAACATGGCCGGCAACCAGCTCGAAATTCACACGAGCCGCATGAGCGATGGCAGTCTTGTCGTCTCGTTCTCCGATGTCACCGACCGCGCACGTGCCGAAGCGGCGCTCGAACAGATCAACCACACCCTCGAAGCGCGGGTCAACGATCGCACCCGCGCCCTGACGATCCTCAATGCCGAACTGGAAAAGGCGCGCGCCAAGGCCGACGCCGCCAATCACGAAAAGACCCGCTTTCTCGCCGCCGCCAGCCACGACCTGCTGCAACCGCTCAACGCCGCCCGGCTCTACACCTCGACGCTGTTCGAACGCACGCGCGGCACGCCCACGGCGGATCTCGCCGGCTCGATCGACGCCGCGCTCAACGCCGTCGAAGACATCATGTCGACCCTCCTCGACATTTCGCGTATGGATTCGGGCGCGCTCAAGGTCTCGCGCACCAATTTCGATATCCTCGACCTGCTCAAGAAAATCGAAGTCGAGTTCCAGCCGCTGGCCAACGAGAAAAATATCGAGCTGCGCGTCGTTGGCGCTTCGTTTTCGGTCCGGTCCGATCGTATGCTGTTGGCGCGCGTCATCCAGAACCTCGTCTCGAACGCCGTCAAATACACCCGCCCCGGTGGCCGCGTCCTGGTCGGCTGCCGCCAGCGCGGCGACACGGTTCGGCTCGACGTCATCGATACCGGCATCGGCATCGATCGGCACCAGCACCAATTGATCTTCACCGAGTTCTCCCGCCTCGAACAGGGCGCCCGCATTGCGCCGGGCTTGGGCCTGGGCCTCTCGATCGTGCAGCGCATCGTTGCCGCGCTCGATCATCCCATGGATATCGAAAGCAAGGTCGGCGCCGGCTCACGGTTTTCGGTATTCGTACCGTTGGTCAAGGACGGCAAGCTTACTCCGCAGCCGGTCGAAGAAGCGCCGCAGCGCGCGCCGAGCCAGTTCGACGGACTGCACGTCCTCTGCGTCGACAATGAACGCTCGATCCTCGATGCCATGTCCGGCTTGCTTGAAAACTGGGGCTGCGATGTGCGTACCGCGACTTCTCTCAAGGAAATCGCGCAACTGGGCATGCTCGAGGGCTGGGTGCCCGATCTCGTTTTGATGGACTACCACCTCGACCAGACCTCGGGGCTGGATGCCATCGAATGGCTCAAACAGATCGTCGGCGGCCATCTCCCCACCGTCCTCGTCACCGCCGACCAGACCCCTGCCGTCCGCCAACTCGCCGAAACGCGCGGCACGCCCGTGCTCAACAAGCCCGTCAAACCCGCAGCGCTGCGTGCCCTACTCACCCAGATGAGCAAGCAGCTTTAGCGGATGGTCCTCGTCCGACGCCTTGCGCCGAACGACGCTGCGCTCTGGCGGACGCTTTCACTCGAAGCCATCGCCAATCATCCCGAAGCGTTCATGACGCCGCTCGATGACGAAAGCACCATCCCGATTACGGCTTATGCCGATGCCATCGCATCGGGCGCTCATGTCTTCGTCGCCGGAAACGACGAAGCGAACGCATTCCTGCGTGTGTTTGGCGCAACCGGAACGATCCACGGGTTTTACGTGCGCCCGGCCGCGCGCAGAACCGGGCTGGCCGACGCGCTGATGCACGCCCTCAAGTCCGCTGCCCGAGAGGCGGGTTGCCGGCACATCGCGCTTGGTGTCTTCCGTGAAAATGACGCTGCTGTCGCACTCTATCAAAAGCACGGCTTCACCCGGCAATCGTCCGAGCCGTTCGGCCAGCGCGAAAGCTGGACCATGGCCCTGCCGCTCGATTGAACGTCAGGCCGGCGCCAGCCCCCTGATCATCGCTTCGAGGCTTTTTTCCCAATCCGCTCGGCTTCCGCCCGCCTCGATGTCGAGTGCTGCGGCATCGAACGCTGCCGAAATCATTGCAGTCAACGGATCGAGCGCCAGCTTTTGCAGCGCCCCGGTCTCTATCGCATAGGCCAGCCCATCGCGCAGCGCGCTGGCGCTGTGGCACATATCTATCGATTTCGCCTCGGCGTGTCCGAGCACCGCCGGCCCTTCGAGCAGCAAAAGCCGTGTGCGCCCCGGCGCCGCCATGGCATCGAGATAGGCTCTGCCGCCGGCCATCAACGCCTCCATGGCCGATGTGGGATCGGGCGATGACTGGATGATATCGCGCGCCACCGCCGCAGCTTCCGCATCCACCACGGCAGCGAACAATTCGCGCTTGTCGGCGAAGTGATGGTAGAGCGCGCCCCGCGTTACCCCTGCCTTGGCCACGATTTCGGGCGTCCCGATGTCGGCATAGGGCCGCTCGACAAACAGATCACGCCCCGCCGCCACCAGGGCCGCGCGTGTGCCCTCAGAGCGATCCTTGTTCGAACGCCGTTTCAATACCACTTGCATACATACTGCCTGTATGTTATTTCAATCATACATACAGACAGTATGTTTGTTTCAAGCGAAAGGAAACCCCCATGCGTCCGACCAGCTTCTATCCCGTCATCATGACCGATAACGTGACGACCTCCGCCGCTTTTTATGTCGACCATTTCGGCTTCAAGACGCTGTTCGACAGCGATTGGTACGTCCATCTGCAATCGACGGCCAACCCGGCGTTCAATTTCGCCGTTCTGGCCAAGGACCACGCGACGATCCCCGAAGCCCATCGCGGCCAGACCGGTGGCGCCCTGCTGAGCTTTGAAGTCGAAGACGTCGACGCCGCCTATGCCCAACTCAAAGACGCCAAAGCGAACATTGTCCTCGACATCCGCGACGAAGATTTCGGCCAGCGCCACTTCATCCTCACCGACCCCAACGGCATTTTGATCGACGTCATCAAACCCATCCCCCCCAGCCCCGAATTCGCCGCCCAGTACGCCCCCGAGGCTCTGCCGCAATAGCCAGCGGCACACATTCGCCCCGCGCCGAAAGTCAGTGATGATTTCGAACGCGGGGCGGTATCGGTCACCTGTGGCTCCGCGTCTCAGCGCCCCCTCAACCACCCTCACCCTAAAAATAACTTATCCCCGCCCTCTCGATCTTCCCCATAATCCCCCAACGAACCCGCGTTGATGGACGCAAGCGCAACGAACGTTTGGGCGGGTTTGGTTCGGGTTCCTTGGGGGTCGCCGCAGGGAAGGCCCAAAGCGGACGGATGGCCGGATGTGGATTGCGAGGTCCACGTCGTACCGGGGAAACCCGGAGGGGCACCGGGAGGATCGGGCAACCGAGACTTCCAACAATCCCCAGCCCGAGACGCCGCCATAAGCCCAAAATCCCGGACGCATGGGGCGATGATCGCTTCATATAAAACAAAAATCATGCGGAGCGTTCATCGCCCCATGCCGTCTTTGAAATCGCCGGGGACCCGATGGCAATGCCGGAGGGCGATTGCGCACGTGCTCAGCCTAGCTTTCGGCGCTCTCGAACAATTGCGAAAAATGTCCCTGCTCGATCTTGGACGACGCAATCACCGCCTGGGTGCGGCTGTCGACCCCGAGCTTTTGCAGGATCGCCGAGACGTGCGCCTTGACCGTCGCCTCGGAAATCGAAAGCTCATAGGCGATCTGCTTGTTCATCAGTCCGTCCGAGAGCATCATCAGGACGCGGATCTGCTGCGGTGTGAGCGTGCCGAGTCGTGCCAGCACCTCGGCCTGTTCGTCGTCGCCATCGAGCGAGACACCCTCGGGCACCCAAAGCCCGCCTGCAAGGATCGTATCGATCGATTGCCGGATGCGCGCCGCGCTTTCGGACTTCGAGAGGAACCCCGAAGCGCCCAGATCGAAACAGCGGCGGATGATCGAAACATCCTCGACAGCCGATACGATCATCACCGGGATTTCGGGAAACTGCGCGCGCAGCAAGAGGAGCCCCGAGAACCCACGCACGCCCGGCATGTTGAGATCGAGCAGCACGAGGTCGCAATCGCGATTGGCTTCGAGTGCCGAGGTCAGCCCCTCGATGTCGCCGGCCTCTTCAAACGCCGTGTCGGCATCCGTTCCTTCCAGCGTCTGGCGCAGGGCCGAACGAAACAGCGGATGGTCGTCGACGATGATGATGCGGTGACTCATGGGGCGCAAATCCTCGCCGGAAGGGATAACTCACCTGTGATAAACCCAAGATTGGCCGCCAAATCAAGCAAATCGCGTCAGGTTGGCCGAAAGTCTAAATTTTGTCGCCATGGCCGTCGGGGTCCTGCGGTTCGGCCAGCATGCCTTCGATGATCTGCTCGACGCGTCCGAGTTCGGCGAGCGATTTCTCGATCGCACTGCGCCGCTGCTGCAGCAAATGGCGCTGGTGCTGCACCTTGTCGAGCGCGCGGCGCAGATGGTCGTAAGAGCCATCGCGCAGATCATAGGTGTCGAGATATTCCTGGATTTCGCGCAGCGTCAGCCCGACCTGCTTGCCGTCGAGGATGATGCGCAGCCGCAGGCGATCGCGATTGGTGTAGAGGCGCTTGTTGCCCACACGCCGGGGGCGCAACATCCCCTTGTCCTCGTAAAACCGCAGCGTGCGATGCGTGATCGAAAACGCGTCCGCCAGTTCGGCGATCGTATAGATCGCCTGCCCCTCGCCACGGCGCGCTACACGCTCCTTTCGGGTCGAACCTGTCATGTCTGCCGGATCGTTCACGCTGGTACTGAGAAATCGACCACACCACGAACGGTGGGCCAGTTCAAGCAATGGGCGAATTTACCTGTGCTTTCAATGCAGAATGCGACCAGGGTTAACGCGATGTTTACCATAAACTGACGAGAGTCACGCTAGGCGATTCCCTTTTCTGAATGTAGCGCAAGCGGCGCTGCCCCAAAGACCCGGTCGGACGGACACATGGCGCGTACGAATCCAAATCACGATTGGCCCGAGACCGAAACGGTTGCGCCAAAATCGAACGGCGCGGAATGGGAGAGCCTGCGCAACGAATTGGTCGCCCTGCTCGATCAGGTCGAAGACCACGTCACCAGCGCAAAACCCGACACCACTCAACCGCAAGCCGTCACCCCGCGCCCCATGGCCCATCAGGCATCGCGCCATTCCGAAGCGCTCAAGAGCGTTCGCCAGGCCGTCTACCGCCTCGCCGACCGGTCGAGCGACGATCGCCCCGTGATGCGCGAAAGCGTCGTTGACGCCATCAACCAGATCCGCGCCCGCCAGACCGGCGCCGTCAACGTGCCAGAACCCGAACCAGCTGTTGTCGGGCCGACACCTGCGATAGCCGAACCCACGCCCGAGCCCCAGCCGACGCCCCCCGCGGCACGCGACGACGCAGAGCTCAGTGGTCTCGCCCAGTCGCTCGACGCCTTGGGCGAACGGATCGGCAATTTCGAATCCAGCGTCGCCGACCGCCTCGACACGCTCGACAATCGCGCCGACATTTCCGGACAGATCTCGCAGCTCAGCGAAGTCATCGAAATGCTGGCCGCCGCTGTCGGCGAAACCGGGCAGATCCGGCGCATCGAAGCGCAGATCGGCAACCTCGCCGAAATTCTCGCCGCCGATCGCGCATCGGGCGAAACAGCCACCTCGCGACGCATCGAGGAATTGACGGGGACAGTCGAAAAGCTCGTTGCCCATCAGGTCGAAATATCCGATCGCGACCAAGAGGCGCTTGCCGCTTCAGAGGCGCGCCAGATCCAGTCGATGGAAATGATCGAGCGCTCCGTCCGCACGATCTACGATCGCATCGATGCGTTTGAAGCCAGCCAGGCCGAGCCGGCCTATGTCGAGCGCTTGAGCCAGGATATGGCCTCGCTGACCGAAGCGGTCTCGGCCAATCGCGAACCGACCGCCCTGCTCGAAAAAATCGACGCGCTGAGCCAGCGCATTGAAACGATGCAGGCCTCGGGTGGAGAAGAAGCCGAGACGCTGGCCCAGAGCGTTGAGACCCTGCGCCACGTTATCGCCGAAACCATTGCCCCACGATTTGACGCCATCGACACCTGTATCGAGGCCATCGCCAGCGCTCCAGCCGGCGGTACATCGGATGCGGTTGAAACCCAGTTGCGCCAGATTGCGCTCAGGATCGAAGATACGAGCAACCAGCTCAAGGCCATGTCCGAGGCATCGCACGGCGAGACAAGCCTGCCGCCCGACCTCGACGCCTTGGCCGAGCGCATCATCGCCAAAGCCAATGAACTTGCGCCCTTCGCCGACCAGGAGGGTGCGGGCATCGACAAGGCCGATCTGGCCGCGCTCGAGGAGCGGCTGGCCAATCTCTTTGCCCGCGCAGAACCAGCCGAAGCCTCCAGCCATCTGGCCGGAGTGAAGCAGTCGATCAATCAGGTGGACAACCGCATCGCGCGTCTTGAAGCGATGCTGAACACCAAGATCGAGAAGTCCGAGCCTGTAACCGCGATTGCGACCCCGATATCCGAGGCCCCTCCCAAGCCGCGTCAGCGCCCCGACGATGCAATGCCGGTCGACCCTGTGACCGGATCGACTCGCCGTGTCCTGAGCCAGCCGATCGAGAGCCTGCCGGAGGTCGTTCCTCTTTCGGTGCAACCGGCGGACGAACCCAAGGGCTTCATGATCGATCCAGAAGCGATCGAGCGCCCAGCCAAACCGATGTCGAGCTTCTCGCAGTCCCGGAGCCCGTTCGAGGCCGCCGCCCGTGAGACCGAGACACCAGCCGCACAAGGCGTTTCCAGCGCCACCCGCTCGAGCTTTATCGAAGCCGCCCGTCGTTCTGCACGTCAGCCCGAACCTGAAGCGCTCGAATCCAAGTCTCTGATCGGACGCGCGCTTGCCCGTTTCCAGCGCGCCGAGGCCGAAGCGACCGAGACCGGCCCAGCTGAGCCTTTTCTTGCCGCTCCGGAAGCCATCGAGCAGCCGGCTGTTCAGCCTGAAGCGTTCGAAACATCCGAAGAGCCAACGCCCGGCTTTCTCGCACGCAATCGCCGCGCACTCCTCCTCGGCACCGCGCTGATCGTGGCTATCGCCCTTGCCGTACCGCTCATTCTCGATCGTCAGGCCACGGCGACCACCGAGAGTGTGCAGGCCATTGAACCCGTGGTGGAAACCCCGGCCCCGGCTGCAGAACCCGAGGCCGCACCAGTCGAGCCGGCAGCGCCGGTCTCTGCCGAACCCAAAACGCTCGAAACGGGCAGCGCAGATGGACTCACCTCCGCTGTTCGCGTCATAGAGCAGCAGCCGAGCCTTACCGCGGCGCGCGTCGACGCAGCCACCATCAACGCCCTTCCCTATCTTGATCCGATCCAGACAGCGTCGATCGACACCGCCTCACCGCTTCCCACAGACGATGGTGCAGCGCGCGCAATCGAGACCATGACGTCAGCCGCTTTGCCTGAAATCGCAGTGCCGGATGGTATCGAGCCCGCCGAGCTTGCAGCAGCAGCCGAAGCCGGCGACCGGTTTGCCCAGTTCGAAATCGGCGCCATCCTCACCGAGGGCACGCTGGTCGAACAAGATTTTGCACAGGCCGCCGCATGGTATGAACGCTCCGCTGCGCAGGGCTTTGCTCCGGCGCAATATCGGCTCGGCAGCCTCTACGAAAGCGGTCGCGGCGTTGAACGCGATCTTGAAATGGCACGTCTCTGGTATCAACGCGCCGCCGAAGCCGGTAACCGCATGTCGATGCACAACCTCGCCTCGCTTTATGCTGGCGGCGAACTGGAAACCCAGGATTTTGAATCCGCGGCACATTGGTTTGAAGAAGCAGCTACCCGCGGCATGACCGATAGCCAGTTCAATCTGGGCATGCTTCATGCCCGCGGCCTCGGCGTCGAACAGGATTTCGAACAATCCTATGTGTGGTTCTCGCTTGCCGCCCGCGCCGGCGACCAGGACGCCGCGACCTCACGCGATGACGTTGCCCGTTCGCTCGACGCTGCGGCGGTCCAGCGGCTAGACGACACGATTGCCGCCTGGAGCCCCGCCGAGTTCGATCTTGCCGCAAATTTTGCGCCGATCGGAACTTGGGACGAGACATTCGATCCGGGCCCATCTATCGCGAACACTGACGTGGTCTTGCGCGTCCAGATGCTGCTTGGCAAACTCGGTTACGAAATCGGCACACCCGACGGCATTGCCGGCCCAAGGACTCGCGAAGCGATTGCATCGTTCGAGCGCGAGACCGGCATGAGCGAAAGCGGAGCGGTCAATCCTCGGCTGCTGGCCGTCCTCGGCAGCCAACCGGTCTAAAAGTGCAATTGCATCAGGTTTCGAACCTGGTGCACACAAATGCAATAAATCTGCCACAGGGCGCCCCTATCAGCGCCCTGCGTCACCTTCCTATGAATGGGCTCCGGCCGTGCTGATCTACCTGCCCATCGCCGAAATATCGGTCAATCTCTTCTTTCTTGTAGGGATTGGGGCTGCGATCGGGTTCCTGTCGGGACTGTTCGGGGTCGGCGGTGGTTTCCTTCTCACGCCATTGCTGATTTTTTCCGGGGTCCCGGCACCGGTCGCCGTCGCTTCGGTTACCGGTCAGGTCGTGGCCTCTTCGACCTCTGGGGCGTTGTCCTATCTCCGGCGGGGCGGCATCGATCTCCAACTTGCCGGGTTTCTCGTACTGGGCGGATTTGGTGGCGCTTTCATTGGCGTTTGGATATTCGATCTCCTGCGCACTCTTGGTCAGCTCGATCTGGCAATCTCGTTCGGCTATCTGATCTTTCTAGGCTCCATCGGAACGCTCATGCTGATCGAAGCGGTGCGGTCCCTCATCCGCTCGCGCAAAAGCGGCCCACCGCCGCGGCGCATGCCGGGCCAGCACAATTGGGCCCATGGCCTGCCGCTGCGCGTGCGGTTCAAACGCTCGAAACTCTATATTTCGGTGATCCCGGTCATCGGCATCGGCTTTTTCATCGGCATCGTTGGTTCGCTGCTCGGCATTGGCGGGGGGTTCATCCTCGTGCCGGCACTCGTCTATCTGCTGCGCATTCCCGGGTCGGTCGTCATCGGCACCTCGCTTCTCCACGTCCTTGCGGTGATGGCAGCGACCTGCGTGTTGCACGCTGTGCAAAGCCAGAGCGTGGACATGCTTTTGGCATTCTGCCTGATGGTCGGGAGCGTCGCAGGGGCACAGTTTGGCGCCTCGGCCGGACAATATCTGCGTGGTGACCAACTGCGCGCGCTTCTGGCGATCATCGTTCTGGGCGTTGCCATCCGCTTTGCACTGACCTTGTTGCTGGCGCCGGCCGACCCCTATTCCATGGCCACCCTCGGGTTCGGGGAGGCGCTGTGATGGTCATGCGCCTTATCATCCTCGTTGCGACCCTGATCGTTTCCGGCGCCGCCGCCCAAGCCCAAAGCCTGGTTTTCGGCACATCCGATCCAACGATTTCCATCCACTCGAGCTTTTCGGGAGAGACGGTCACGCTCTTCGGCAATATCGAACCCGATACCGCAGGAACCATGCCAAGTGGGGCCTATGACATTGTCATGGTAGTGCGTGGACCGGTGGAAGATCGCGTCGTGCGGCGCAAGTCGCGCCAGTTCGGCATTATGCTCAACGCCGACTATGCGCTGTTTTCCGGCCTGCCGTCGTTTTATCGCATTGCTTCAAGTCGACCGATCGAAACCTTGCTCGACGCCGAGACCATCGACCGTCGGCAATTCAGCCTGCACGGTCTGGCTCGGGCGACGCTGAGCGAATCGAATGGCAATGTCGCGCTATATGAAAACGAGTTGGTGCGGTTGATGGAGCGCTCGAACCTTTTCCGGGCGGATCCGCGCGGCGTCACATTCATGTCGCCGACATTTTTTTCCGCCCGCATCGTACTGCCCGCCAATGTTCCGAACGGCATGTTTCTCGCCCAGGTTTTCGTCGTCCGAGATGGCGAGATCATAGCTGATCGCGCGCAACGCTTCTTTGTTCAGAAGTCCGGCTTCGAGCGTTTCCTGGGCGAAGCGGCCGTCGATCAGCCGCTGCTTTACGGGCTCGCCACAGTGCTGCTCGCGCTTTTTACCGGCTGGATGGGCGGCGTATTGTTCCGGCGCTAGCCGTGCACGAGGCGCTGGGTGCTCACGGGGTAAACGCGGTCACGCCCAAGCATGCTCACCTGCAGTCGCGTTTTGTCGAACAGTCCCGCAAAGGCCGGTGACAAAACGTTGAGACTCCCCGTCGACGCGCCGTAAGCCGGAAGGATCAGCAAATGGTCGTCCCATGCAAAGCACGGACGGCGCGAGGATTTGCCGTTGATCGCGACCCGCGCTGCGGGATGCAAATGGCCTGAAATCAATCCAGGTGTTCCACGGCGCGGTTCATGTCTGAGCGAGCAGCCTGAGATCGAAATTTCGGCACAACAGACCCCGCCGAGCCCATGCGGTGCAGGATCGTGATTGCCAGCGATCCAGAACCAGTCGCGCGTTTCGACCATTGAGGCCAAAGTCGCGCGGTCCTTGTCGAGGAGTGTCGTTGAGCCCTCGTCGCGGTGAAAACTATCACCGAGCGCAATCACGGTCGTCGCACCAGTTTCGGTAAGGTCGCGCTGCAGGCGGGCCAAAGTCATACCGGTGTCGTAAGGGGGCAAGAACTGACCAGAGCGCGCGTAGCTCGACAATTTTTCCAGATGCAGATCGGCGACCAGCAGTGCATTCGCATCCGGCCAGAACAGCGCACCTGAAGCAAGGGGAAGAAAAACCTGTCCATGAAAGCGGATAACGGGGGCAGCGTCCGAATCTGAAACAGGCTGTATTTGAGCCAAACTGATGTCTTCCCGTGCCGGCGACTGGCTACGGGACCACGCCCATAGCTTCCGCGATAAGGTCTTCGGCGGCTTCCCGGAGGATGGATTCGCGCGCTTCACCAAAGATCGGCTCCTTGCCGATATCGAGCAAGATAGGTACCGCAAGAGGCGAGATTCGGTCCAGCCGCTTGTGTCGGATATGGCGCCGGATGCGCTTTAAGGCCACACCCAGCCGTTCGATATCGAGCAGACCGCGCGCCGCATCACGCCGCGTGGCCTCTATCAATATGTGGTCGGGCTCGTGCTGATAGAGCACGTCGTAGATGATGTCCGAACTCATGGTCAGTTGCCGCCCGGTCTTCTCCTTTCCCGGATGCCGTCGCTCGATCAGCCCGGAAATGACGGCACAGTTGCGGAAGGTGCGCTTCATCAGCGCCGATTCATCTAGCCAGGCTTCGAGGTCATCGCCCAGCATGTCCTCATCGAACAATTGATCGAGTGAGAGACGGTCGGTGTCGATCAGCGCGCCCAGATCAGAAGCACACCAGATGGCGAGCGAATAGTCCGAAGCCACGAACCCCAGCGGTTTGGCACGGGCCCGTTCGAGCCGCCGGGTTAGCAGCATGCCCAAGGTTTGGTGGGCCAGCCGCCCCTCGAACGGGTAGCAGACCATGTAGTGCTTGTCGGCGCGCGGGAAGGTTTCGACCAGAAGGCTGTCCGCGTCGGGCAGGACGGAGGCGTAGTTCTGAAGGTCCAGCCACTCGCGTACCTGATCAGGCAAGACACGCCAATCTTCGGGGTTGGCAAGTATTTTGCGCACCTTGTCCGCGAGAAAGGTCGAGAGGGGAAAGCGTCCGCCCATATAGGAGGGGATTTTCGGGCTGTCAGAAAACGACCGGCTGACATAGGCCTCGGTCTCGACAACACCCTCAAACGCAACGATTTCGCCGCCGAACATGAAGGTATCGCCACGCACCAACTGGTCGATGAAATATTCCTCGATTTCGCCCAGCACACGGCCACCGCGGCCGATCGGTCCAGTGGTTGCCCCCTTGCGTACCCCGCGGGAGCGGACAAGACGCACTTTTAGCATGGGCTCTTCGACGATGGTGCCGACATTCAGGCGATATTGCTGGGCGATCTGCGGATTGGCGATGCGCCATAGCCCATCTTCGGTCTTGCGCAGCTTGGCGAAGCGTTCGTAGGCCTTGAGCGCATAGCCCCCCGTTGACACGAACTCGAGGACACGATCGAATTTAGGACGGTCGAGGTCCTTGTACGGCCAGGCTTTGGTGATCTCCTTGAACGTTTCGCCGGCATCGAGCGGCTCCGCGCAAGCCAGGCCCAGAATATGCTGGGCCAAAACATCCAGTCCGCCGGGAAGCGGGGTTTCGCTATCCTGAGCGCCCTCCTGAACCGCTTCGAGTGCCGCTTCGCATTCGAGGACTTCAAACCGATTGGCGGGCACGAACAGAGCGCGCGAGGGATCGTCCAGCCGGTGATTGGCCCGGCCGATGCGCTGCAGCATGCGCGATGCGCCCTTCGGCGCGCCGATCTGCACTACAAGATCGACATCTCCCCAGTCGATACCAAGATCGAGGGTCGAGGTGCAGACTACCGCCCGAAGCACGCCTGACACCATGGCGCTTTCAACCTTGCGGCGCTGCTCGACCGAGAGAGAACCGTGATGGAGGGCAATGGGCAAGCCATCGTCGTTTACCGCCCAGAGGTTCTGGAACAGCAGTTCGGCCTGTGACCGCGTGTTGACGAAGAGCAGCGTCGTACCGTTCTGCTTGATCGTCTCGTAGAGCGCGGGAACGGCATAGGCCGCTGAGTGTCCCGCCCACGGCAGGCGTTCGTCGCTCGAAAGGATGCCCAGCTGCGGCGCCGCTCCGCCGGGGGCGTTGAGCAGCACCGCGGGGCTCGGAGCGACGGGCGCGGCAATCCAGTCACGCAGGATTTCGGGCTGAGCTACAGTTGCCGATAGCGCGGTAATCTTGACCTCCGGCGCCAGCCGCGCCAACCGCGCGACGCCCAAGCTCAGGAGATCGCCGCGCTTGGAGGTCACCAGAGCATGCAACTCGTCGAGCACGATGCGGCGCAGGCTACCAAACAGTTTGGCGCTGTCGGGATGGCTCAGCAGCAGCGCCAATTGCTCGGGCGTGGTCATCAGGATATGGGGCGGCGCGAAACGCTGGCGCTGGCGACGCGAGGCCGGAGTGTCGCCGGTTCGGGTTTCGACCTTGATCTTGAGCCCCATCTCGCGCACCGGATCGCCCAGATTGCGCGCCACGTCCACGGCAAGTGCCTTGAGCGGGGAGATATAAAGCGTATTCAGCCCATCCATCGGATTGGCGATGAGGTCTTCGATGGACGGCAGGAACCCGGCTAGCGTCTTTCCGGCACCGGTCGGCGCGATAAGCAGTACGGAATTGCCGGCGCGCTCGGCATCGAGTACGGCCAATTGGTGCGCTCGAGCCTGCCAACCCTTGGAGGCAAACCAGTCCGAAACGATGGGCGAGAGCACGCTCACGCGATAGGCGCCTCTTTAATTGGCCATGGTTGGCGCCTATGTGGCATCATGTAAAGAATCGCTAAACCCAAGTGAGCCGATGCCCGAGACTATGGACAACCGTGAGACTAATCAAAGACGCGGATGGCTGGAATCGTTCCTTGGCGGTTCGCCGGGACGCGTTGTCGTCCGCCTCGTCATCATGAGCCTCGTCGTGGGCTTCCTCATGGCGATCTTCGGCCTCAGCCCGGAGGCGATCTTCCGCTCCTTCCAGGGGTTTATCAATTCGGTTTTCGACAATGGGTTCGAAGTGTTCCGCGATGCCTTCGCCTATATCCTGACCGGCGCGGTGATCGTTCTGCCGCTGTGGTTCATCGGGCGGCTGATGGCGGCGGGTCGGCGGCGATAATCATATAATTGCCTTCCATGGTTGAGCCTGATCAAAACGCCCATTAGGGTGCCGGCGCGTCCAGTCCGGACGCGCTCTCCGACGATTATCAAGGGTATGGTCATGTCTCCGGTCATCTTCATCACGGGCGCCACGTCAGGTTTTGGCGCCGCCACCGCACGGCAGTTTGCTCGCAACGGCTGGAAAGTGATCGCGACTGGACGTCGGCGCGAACGGCTCGTGGAACTCGAGGCCGAGTTTCCCGAAATCGTCCACGGCATCGAAATGGATCTGACCGACAAGGCGTCGATCAAACGTGCCGTCGCGGCGATCCCGGAAAACTTCAAGCCCATCACCTGCCTTTTCAACAATGGCGGGCTCGCGCTCGGCACCGGCGCAATCCCCGATATCGATACCGATCAGTGGCAGACCATGATCGACACCAACATCATGGGCATGCTGCATACGACGCTCGAAGTGCTGCCGCTGGTCAAGCAGGTCGGACGCGGGTCATCGATCATCAATGTCGGCTCGATCGCCGGCCGGTTCGCCTATACGGGCGGCAATGTGTATGGCGCGACAAAGGCCTTCGTGCACCAGTTCTCGATGAATTTGCGCACCGACACGATGGGCACGGGCATCCGGGTAACATCGGTCGAGCCAGGGCACTCCAAATCCGAATTCACCGCCGTTCGCACGGGTGGCGATTTCGAAGCCAATGAAAAGATGTACGCCGACAACGAACCGCTCTTGCCAGAAGACATTGCCAACACCGTCTGGTGGATCGCCAATCTGCCCGCGCACGTCAACGTCAATTCCATCGAGATCATGCCCGTGTGCCAGGTCCCGACTCGCCCGGTGATCCTCAAGAAAGATCAGCTGCCGAGCTAGGTAACTGCTTCCGGAATCGGATAGCGTCGCGATCCACGTCACCTCCGGCTTCCATCCATGACCGATGTTCATCCCTTTACGGTTCGCCACCGCGATATCTGGGCGATCGCCATTCCAGCGTCGATCGCCTTTATCACCGAGCCGGTTGCAGGCATCATCGACACGGCGGTCATCGGCCAATTGGGCGATGCCGGGCTCTTGGGCGGACTATCGCTGGGCGCGACCGCGTTCAGTGTCATCTTCGCCCTCGCCTTTTTTCTCAGATTCGGTACGGCTGGGCTGACGGCGCAATCTGTCGGTGCGCGCGATCCGCTCGACGGGCTGTTGCACATGGCCCGGGCGATGGTGATCGCCATCGTTTTGGGTCTCGTTCTTCTGGCGCTGTCTTATCCCATAACTCTCGGTTTTGCCGCCGCGCTCGCGCCGCCGCCCAATTCGGCGCAGGCCTTTGCCGACTATATGGGCGTGCGCATGTGGTCGGTGCCGTTCGTTCTGGTCAACTACGTGCTGCTGGGCTGGTTCTATGGCCGGGCGGATGCGCGCACCGGCATGTGGCTGCAGATCCTCATCAACCTGATCAACATCGTTTTGAGCATCTGGTTCGTGCATGGCCTCGGCTGGGGCGTGCCGGGCGTTGCCTGGGCCACAGTTATCGGGCAGGCGGTGGCGGCGATTGTCGGGCTAGCGATTGCGGTACGCTATTACGGGGGCCTCGCGCCGATCCTTTCCAACACCAGCCTGCCGGCGCTTCTCGACGTGACGGCGATCCGCCGCATGCTCGGCATCAGCCGCGACCTGATCATCCGCTCGGCTGCGCTCATGGGCGCATTTGCCTATTTCGCGGCGCAAGGCGCCAGAACCGGCGAGATCGAACTGGCCTCCAACGCCATCCTCCTTCAGCTTTTTTCAGTCGCAGCGTTCTTTCTCGATGGCATCGCAACGGCGGTCGAACAATTGTGCGGCAAGGCCGTCGGTGCGCGGTGGCGACCGGCCTTCGAGCGGGCGACCAAGCTCTCGCTGGGCTGGGGGTTGGTGATCGCCGCCGCGTTGAGCGCGATGCTCTATTTCGGCGGATGGATGGCCATCGATCTAATGACCACCAACCCGGAGGTGCGCGAAATGGCGCGGCTCTATCTGGTCATGGCGGCGCTGACGCCGCTCACCGGCATGCCGGCCTTCGTCTATGACGGCATCATGATTGGTGCGACGCTGAACGTCACCATGCGCAATGGCATGATCGCATCGCTGGTGGTGTATCTGGCCGTGGCCATGCTGCTTCAGCCCGTCCTCGGACTATGGGGCCTCTGGATCGCGCTTCACGTGCTGCTGCTGGTCCGCGCCGGCATCTACGCCATCGCCATTGAGCGGCGAAAATCCGCCATCTTCGCCTAGATCTGCCCGCGCCCTTCAGCCCAATCGTCCGCCGCTGCGTTGGTCAGTTGGGAAATTGACGCAAGCCCACGTTCCGATAGCGCGTGGGCCAAGCCGGTCGTGATCTCATCGACCATCTTGAGCCCGCCATAGACCAGCGCCGAATAGAGCTGGATGACATTGGCGCCCGCCTCGAATTTGGCGACGGCACTTTTGGCCGAATGGATGCCACCCACGCCGACGATGGGAAAGTCCGGGCCAAGCCTCTGACGCATTTGCGCCAAGCGCTGGGTGGAGAGCGCAAAAAGTGGTTTCCCGGATAGCCCACCCGCCTCGCTGGCATTGGTCCGCCCCTCTACGGCGTCGCGCGAAATCGTGGTGTTGGACACGATCACGCCATCGATCCCGCTGGCCAACACCACCGCGGCAATCGTGTCCATCTGCGCGATGTCGAGATCGGGCGCGATCTTTAGAAGGACTGGCGTCTGGCGCGGCTGGGTTGCGCGTGCCTCGAGCACGGCGCCAAGAAGGCGCCTCAACGCTTCATCGGCCTGCAGATTGCGCAAACCGGGCGTATTGGGTGAAGAGATGTTGACCGTCAGATAATCGGCGAGCGGCGAAAAGGTGTTGATGCCCAAGACATAGTCGGCGACGAAATCTTCGGTATCCTTGTTGGCCCCGATGTTGACGCCAACGATCTGACCCGGCGTCCGATTTCGGAGACGGTCAAACGCTGCGGCGTGCCCCTCATTGTTGAATCCCAACCGATTGATGACCCCCATTTCCTCAGGGATGCGGAACACACGCGGCGTCGGATTGCCCTCCTGCGGGCGCGGCGTCACGGTCCCGATTTCGACAAAGCCGAAGCCGACCTTGGCCAAGGGCGCGAAGACCTCGGCGTTCTTGTCGAACCCGGCGGCCATGCCGATCGGGTTGGGCAAGTTCAGACCCAGAAAGCTGGTTACCAGACTGGAAGGGGACGGGCTTCCGCTCGGCGCCAGTCCAAGCTTCAGCGCGTTGATCGTCGCGCGATGCGCCGTCTCGGCTTCCATCTTGAGCAGCGAGTCGCGGGCGAATTTCTGAAGACCGGCATTGCGGAACAGGTCGCCAATGGCCATCACGCGATCTCCGGCAGATCGAATTTGCCATCAGCCCCTGCGTGCAGCTCGCGCTCTGCAATGACGGCTTCGAGTGGCAAGGCGGCATAGAGATGAGGAAAGAGTTGCCCGCCGCGCGATGGCTCCCATTGCAGGGGCACCGGCAGCCGATCTGGATCGATGGTTACTAGCACAAGGCCGGACTGCCCCGCGTAGTGCTTGTTGAGCGTTTCAGCCAATTGCGCCGCTGTGGAAAAGTGGATGTATCCATCTGCGAGATCGACCGGCGTGCCGTGAAGTTCTCCAGCAGCGCGCGCGGCGCTCCAGTCCGATTGCGTTGCGATTTTATAGATCGGTTCGGCCATCTTCACTCCTTGCTCGCTGCCGGTCTAAACGCCCCTGTCGCCCCTGCCAAGGCGCAAAATGGCTTTACAAAAGACTAACGGCGGAATAGGACTAGTTTCCAATTTAAAGACTTCATTCCTTTTTCTGGCCAGTGCTCATGCTGTCTCATCGCGCCATATGGCAGGCCCTCGACGCCCTTGCGGAACGGCACGGGCTGTCGACCTCCGGGCTTGCCAAGCTGGCGGGCCTGGATGCAACGGCGTTCAATCCCTCCAAGCGGATCAGCAAGGACGGCCGCGAGCGTTGGCCTTCGACGGAGTCGATCGCCAAGGTTCTTGAGGCCACTTCGGAAAATTTCGACACGTTGATGTCGGCTGCAATCCCCTATTCGCAGCATTCAACCGCATTAACTCCCGGCATGACCGTGCCCCTGCTGGGTTTTGCGCAAGCCGGCTCGGGCGGGTATTTCGACGCTGCAGGATTTCCGGCAGGGCAAGGCTGGGACGAGGTCAAATTTCCCGGGCTTGGCGATGGCACCGCCTATGCCCTCGAAGTCACTGGCGATTCCATGCAGCCGCTCTATCGCGACGGCGACTACATCATTGTCTCGCCCACCGAGCAATTGCGGCGCGGCGATCGCGTGGTGGCCCGGACGCGCGAAGGCGAGGTCATGGCAAAGATTCTCTACCGCCGCACCGAAAAGCAGATCGAGTTGCACTCGATCAACCCCGAGCACGAACCGCGAATCTTCAAGCCCGAAGACATCGACTGGATCGCGCGCATCCTCTGGGCCAGTCAGTAATCGATCAGCCTTGTTGGGCTTTGACCATCATCAGGGCCGCAGCACGGCTTAGCGCGATGTCGCGGGGATCGGTGAGATCATCTGCAAATCGAAGGCTCAGTTGACGATAGTAAGCCATAAGTGCTGCCGCGCTCGGTTCTGCATCGAACCGAGCCTCCATTCTCAGGATTGTTGCCTCAAGCTCAGCGAGTTCGGGGGTGACGCCCATCGCACTTACCCTTGCGAAGCGAGTTCGCCGTTCAGAGCCCGCGCGATCAAGTTACGGGTGTTCTCGATCCCGTAAAGCGCTGCAAACGAACCAAAGCGCGGGCCGCGTTCCTGCCCGATCAGCACCTGATAGAGCATCTGGAAGAATGCGCCCGAAACACCCGGGCCGCCATTTGGTCCCGTGCGCTTGTGATCCTGATACCGCTCGATCTCGCGCGCGACGTCAAGCGCGGCATCCTGGATTGCGGCGCCATCGGCATCCGCCGGCAGCGTGGCAAACGATGCGGACAGATCTTCGAGTGCCTTGCGCTCGACATCGTCGGGGGCGCGATAGGTCTTCTGCACGAAATCGTGGAAATAGCGCATGGCATAACCCACCAGCGCATCGAGATGCGGATGGGTCTGCGGGGTAACACCGGGGGCGTAGGCCGAAATGTATCCCCACATGACTTCACGGCTCTCGGGATTGGACGCCGTCGCCAGATTGAGCAGCAGCGCAAAACTTACCGGCATGTCCTGAGCCGGGGGTCTTCCCGAGTGGATGTGGAAGGTGGGGTTCTCCAAAAGCTGGCTTGCATCCTCATCCTGGGCTTTCGCGGCGAAGGTGAAATACTCGTCCACAGCCTTGGGAATGACGTCGAAATAGAGCCTCTTGGCCGTCCGGGGCTTTTGGAACATGAAAAGCGAAAGGCTTTCCGCCGACGCGTAGGTCAGCCACTCATCGATGGTGATCCCATTGCCCTTGGACTTGGATATCTTTTGCCCCTCTTCATCGAGGAAGAGCTCATAAACGTAGTGTTCCGGCGGCGTGCCGCCCAGAATGGCGCAGATCTTGTCATAGACGATCTGGTTGGTCTGGTGATCCTTCCCGAACATCTCGAAGTCCACGCCCAGCGCCGCCCAGCGCATGCCGAAATCGGGCTTCCATTGCAGCTTCACATTGCCGCCGGTGACAGGCAGCGTCACGTCGCGCCCATCCTCGTCCGCAAAGGTCACAGTGCCGTCCTTGGCATTGATTTCCTTCATCGGAACATAAAGCACCCGGCCGGAGATCGGGGAAATTGGAAGGATTGGCGAATAGGTCGCCTGACGCTCGGCGCCGAGGATGGGCAGCATGACGCCCATGATGTCGTCATAGCGCTCGAGCGTACGCAGCAGCATGGCGTCGAACTTGCCGGATTTGTAGTATTCGGTCGCGCTGGCGAACTCGTAGTCGAACCCGAAGGTGTCGAGGAACCGGCGCAGCATGGCGTTGTTGTGATCGCCAAAGCTTTTGAACTCATTGGTCCAGGGATCGGGCACCGCCGTCAGCGGCATCTGCAGAAACGGCTCAAGCGCCTCCTTGGAAGGCACGTTGTCGGGAATTTTGCGCATCCCGTCCATGTCGTCGGAAAAGCAGATGAGACGCGTCTTGATGGCATCGCCAGTGAGCAGGCGGAAGGCGGTCCGCACCATCGTGGTGCGCATCACCTCGCCGAAGGTTCCGATATGGGGCTTGCCCGACGGACCGTAACCGGTCTCGAAAATCACCTCGCTCTTGCCAAGCTTTTCAGCCCGTTGAACGACTTTTCTCGCCTCCTCGAACGGCCAGGCGCGAGCGTTTGTCGCAGCTTCGATGGCGGCGGGGTCGAGGGGAAGAAGAGTTGAGGACACGGATCGTCCGTCCTTTTTCTAGGCCAAAGCTTGGGAATTCGGCCCGGTGTTGCACCATCACCAAACAAACGTCAATGGCGGTCAACCAAGCACTTGCGCTTGGTATCGCGTGTTTCTAGATTCCGCGCAGTTCGACCGTTTCGTTTGGTGACGTCATGCAGCTTTCAGTAACCGATGCCCTCGTCCACATCATGGTAATGGCGGCCGTCTCGGACAAGGACGTCACCGACCACGAGATGGACCGGTTCGCCGCCTTGATCAGCCGTTGGCCGATGTTCGAAAGCTTTGCCATATCACGCCTGCCCGAGGTCGCCAGCGCCTGCGTTGAAACCGTCAACAAGGCCGGCCTCGATGCTCTTTTGGGCCAGATCGCCGACACACTCGAACCACGGCTGCAAGAAACCGCTTACGCCTTGGCCGTCGAGATCGCGACCGTAGATCTGACCCTCAATCAGGAAGAATTGCGCATGCTGGAAATGATCCGCGATGCGTTTTCGATCGACCGCCTGACGACTGCCGCCATCGAAACCTCGGCCCGCATCCGCCACCGGCGCCTCAAGTCCGGTCAGTAAAAGCTGACCGGAAACCAGCGAAGATATAGCTCGTCGAGCCGACCCTCGCGCTGAAGCCGAACGAGCGCCCAATTGATCGCTACGCGCACATTATCCAGTCCCGCCGGGACAGCCACGGCCAGCCCGTCCCCGAAGATGTCCGGGCGGAAATAAGCTTCGCCCGCAAAGCTGCAACAGTCCGGGTTCTCGTTGAGCCAGAACGAAGCCCGCGCGGCGTCGGCAAAAACAAGGTCCACCTCTCCTGCAGATAGCGCCTCGAGGGCGGCGAACTCGCTTGGGAAATCGACAATCTCAGCGGACGGATAGGCCGTCGCTGCGAGTTCGGCATGCGGTGTATTGGCCGCAACGGCAATCGAACCCGCGACGGCGCTGGCATCGAAGCCGGCTGCGTCAGCGCGCCGAACCACAAAGCGCGCTGGCAGTTGCATATAGATCCGCGAAAAGTCGAACCGCGCCGCCGAGGTCTCATTGATATCCAGCCCTGCCAGCAGAGCATCGCCCTGATTGTCGGCCAATGCGTCCTGCACGCGATCCCACGGCCAGGCCTGTATCGTGCAACGGGCACTCAGACGCACGCAGATGGCGTTGGCGAGATCGACGTGAAAGCCCACAAGCCTTCCGCCCGCATCGGTGTAATTGAACGGCGGAAAATCATCGGTTGTCAGGAAGCGGAGGGCCGGAATTTCACCGGCGCTGAACAGATCGTCACGCGCGTCGGGATCGACATGGACCGGTAGCGACTGGCTGAGCGCCGGCCAACTCACCAACGCAAGCATCGAAACGAAAACAGTAACGGCCAGGCTGCGAAACAAAATTAACGTCCAAGAGGGGATCATCGGGTCGTGGTTGCTTATGGCTTATCCGCCATGCAATTGATAGGGTCGGCAAGGCAAAGTGAGGGCAAATGATCGGTTGCTGGCCGCCTGACACGATGGGGCTCGTCAAGGCGCTGCTCGGGCCCAATGCGTCCGACGCCACCGCTCTGGCGGTGCTCGACCGATCGGCCTATCTGCGAACCTGCGCCCTCCAAACGTTGAATCAGAGTTTTTCGGACGATCCGGAGCACCCATATCGCCGTGCGGCGGCCATGCTCGGATCGCACTATAGCGATCATATCGCGGGCAGTATCCGGCCACTTAGCGATGATGCGGACCTCGATACACTCGGGACCGTTCGCAGCATGCGGGGCCGTCTAGGCGGTACAGAGGTGGTCTTTGTGTCGCCCACTCTCGAGCAACTGGCCTCGCTGCGCCAGCGCGTGCAAGAGGACCCAGCCCTTGCGGAACGGCTCTGCATCGTCTCGCCCTCGACCATGCGAACGGGCTTGGTGGAGGCCAATGAGCACTTGTTCTATACCTCGGCTCTGCAGCGTCTGGCGCGTCGTTTCCCCTCGGGAAGCGCTCATCTCGATCTCTCGTTCCGCATCCGGTTCGGCGTCGTTCTGGCGATCGCGACCATCCTTTTGGCATCGTCGCTCGCCATCCCGATCGTCCAGCCCGTAGTGCTCGGCTTCTTGAGCCTTATACTGACAGTCCCATCATTTTTCCGGTTCTGGGCCGCGGGAGGCTATCGGCCAGATGCCCGGCTGAAGCCGAAAATTGAACTGGGCGATCCGGATCTGCCCATCTACACCATCCTCATTCCCTTGCGAGATGAGGCCCATATGGTGTCCCAGATTGCCGTTGCGATGCGGCGACTGGACTATCCTGCCGAAAAGCTCGACATCATCTTCGTTGTCGAAAGTGCCAGCCCCGAGACCATCGCCGAAGTCCAGGGTCAGCTGCACGATCAGCGCTTCTCGCTCATTGTGGTGCCAAAGGGGCCACCGTTTACAAAGCCAAAGGCCCTGAACTATGCGCTGCCGATGGCGCGCGGTGTCCATGTCGTTGTCTATGACGCCGAGGACGTGCCGGAACCGTCGCAGTTGCGTCGTGCGGCCTCGCTCTTTGCCGAGGATTCAGAGCTCGAATGCCTGCAGGCCGAACTCGTGATCGCGCCTTCGTCGAGAGGGTTCGTCGCCCGCATGTTCGCCGCGGAATATGCCGGACATTTCGGAGTGCTTCTCCCGGCCATCTCGCGCGCTCGACTTCCCATGCCGCTTGGTGGCACGTCGAACCATTTCCGCACCGAAACCCTGTGCCAGATCGGAGCGTGGGATGCCTTCAATGTCACCGAAGATGCCGACCTCGGGATCCGCATGGCACGTCTCGGTCTCAAGGTCGAAAACGTTGCATCGATCACCTGGGAGGAAGCGCCGGAAACCGTGTCCGAATGGGTGCGGCAGCGCAGCCGGTGGATGAAAGGCTGGATGCAAACCCTCATCGTCCATTCCGCACATCCGCTCAGCCTTGCGCGCGATCTGGGGTGGAAGGGCGTTTTCGCGTTCTACATCTTCGTCGGCGGCATGGTGCTCTCGACGGCGATGCACGCTATTTTCCTCACCACGACACTCGTGCTCGTTCTCATCGGCGCCCTCACACAGGGCATGCCCTCGCCTTGGGTCTTCGCGGGGCTGGCATCTTTGCTCGTTGGCTATGGTGGCGCCGCCGCCATCAGCGTGGTCGGCCTTGAAAGGCTACGGCGCCGAGGATCTGTGATGGCTGTCGTCGGCCTGCCGATTTATTGGCTGCTCGCCGCATTGGCGCTGACCATAGCCATGCGAGACCTGCTGGTTCGACCGCACCATTGGGCCAAAACCAACCACAAGGGCTTCCCCGATGGTCTCCTAACCGATGGCATTCCGCTAAAGCCTCTGCCCGCAAGGATCGCCATCGACGGAGAGTATGCTGACTGATCCCAAGCACAGCGTCTGATTGGCGATGGCAGGCGAGACGAAACATTATATCGGTTGCGAGCAGGCTCGTGTTGCAGCACGGTCGCGAACCAATCATGACGCCAGAGCTGCATCGGTATATCGCCCATATGGACGACAGCGATAATCAACCCGCCCCAGAGAGAGGCCCTTCCCTGCGCGCGCGCGCGCTCATTGCGCTTGGCGTTTTTGGGGCCATCGCCTCGGTCATCGGCGGGCTGAGCCTCTTGGCTACGGTGTTCGGTGCCGCGCAAGTGATCGCCGCGACATTCTATTTTCTAACTCTCGCCGGGTTGATTTTCCTGACCGCAGGCGCGGATCAGCACTGGATAGTCTGGCCGGCGCGCCTTCTCGGACCGCTTCCAATGACGGCGCTGATCTGGTGGTTTCTGTCGCTTTTCGGCCTCTAGGCGGCGACGCTTTCACCCTCCAGCGGTTTACATCTGCGTCAGGCTTCCTAAATTGTCTTCAGTCTGCGCCAACGACCAGCGGACACATATCGCCGGGCCCGGTCATTTTATCGGCATTGCGCATCGCAGCGGGTCCTGAGCAAACACAAGCTGAAAAAGGACACAGCATGACCCAGGCAAAGCACGGGGATACTGTGCGCATCCATTACACAGGCCGCTTGACCGACGGCACACAGTTCGACTCTTCGGATGGGCGCGACCCCCTCGAATTCCAGGTCGGTTCTGGACAGATCATCAAGGGCCTCGAGGAACAGATCGAAGGCATGGCGGTCGGCGACAAGCAGACAGTGACTATCCCGGCCGATGCAGCCTATGGGCCCCACCGTGCGGAAGGCGTGCAAACTGTTCCGCGCGCGCAAATTCCCGATGGCGTCGACACCTCGGTCGGTGCCCGGTTGCAAGCGACAGGCGGGGACGGCCGCACCATGACGCTCACAGTGGTCGATACATCGGACGCCGAGATCACCGTCGATGCCAACCATCCGTTGGCCGGCAAGGATCTCGTTTTCGACGTCGAACTCGTCGCGGTCGTCTAAGGCCGCGCACCATATGGCCCGGACACGATCCGGGCCATTTTCACCCGTGCCTTAACCTTACGATTACCATTGTCCCAATTGCCGTCACGAGGCACGATCCGTTTCAGGCTTTGCTAGGGCTTGGCGGATAAATTGGCTGCTGAAATTTCCCTTTCGGATAAAGCCAGCAGCGCCCATGTCGACGCCAAATGTCACCACACTCGGTCGTCTCCCCGCAGAGTCGAGCGAAGCCCCATCCTCCCTGAGCGCGCAGACATTCGATAGTCTCGCAGCCGCCGAGCCGGTGTGGCGCGAGCTTGAAACGCGCGGACGTCTCACCCCTTATCAGCGTTTCGACTGGATCAGGGCCTATATGGAATCCGGGTTTGGGGCTAAGGGCGATATCGCCATACTCACCCTCTCGGCAGCTTCCCGTCCGATCGCGCTCGTTCCGTTTCTCATCCAGCGCCGTTTCGGCCTGCGCATTGCCCAGATCATCGGCATGCCGATTTCCAATGGCGATGCGGTCATCTTCGACCCGGATTTCATTCACTTGCTGACGCGGGATGCGCTGCGCTCCGCGTTCAAAACCCTGCCGGCGGATCTCGTCAACTTCCACTGCGTCGCGCCGCATGCGGGCCCCACGGCCAACCCCCTGCTCGCGTTTCCGCATACGCCCTCACCAGATCATTTCTATGCCAATGAGCTGGTACCGGGTGACACGCCCTATATCGAGCAATCCCTGCCGCACAAGCGCCGGACCAATATCAAGCGCTCCCGGCGACGCCTCGCGGAGGCGCTCGGCGAAGTGCGCCTCGAGCACGCCCAGTCGGCCGATGACATTGACGCGATGTTAGAAATCTTTCTTGAGCAACGCAGCGCACGTTTCAAGACGATGGGCATAGAGAACGTCTTCGCCCGCCCTCACTTCCGAACATTTTTCCGCAGGCTTTGTGTTGAAGGGTTGGGTCAGGATCGACCCGCCATGCGCGTCCATGCGCTTTATGCCGGCGATACGGTCGTGGCCACGAGCCTTGGTACATATGGCGCCAACCATTATTCGCAGTACATCAACTCGACCGACTCCGGTGAAGCGTCGCGATACTCACTGATGGGCGTCACGCTATCGCTGCTTGTCGACGAATTGCGCGAGACCGGTGTGACCGGGCTCGACATGGGATTGGGCGATTTCGACTACAAGCTCGACTGGACGCGCAAGACCGTTGTCCATGACATCGTCATCGCCAATTCTGCACTCGGTCGCGCTGCAACTCCGCTGTTGAGAAACGCACGCAGCCTCAAACGCACGATCAAGCAGACACCGCAACTCTGGCGGGCCGCCCGCGCCCTGCAGTCGTTCAAAACGGCCCTCAGTGGTCGCAAGAAGGGCTAGTCACGCCAGCTCCAATCGCCGTGACCGAGCCTTGGTGCGGCGTCATCTATCGAAAGACGACTGCGCGAAAAGGTGAGCGGCGTTCGCACACCGGGCACGCCTTCGGGCGCGATCCGCATTCCTCGCGCCGCGATCTGTGGATCGGCCAGTGCCTCGGCCACCGTATTGATCGGACCGCACGGCACCCCAACCCCTTCGAGTGCCGCTATGACATCACGCTTGGCCCATTGCCCAAGCGCATGCTCCATATCAACAACAAGCGTCTCGCGATTGGCGACGCGTTGGGGATTTGTCGCGTAGAGCGGGTCCGACGCCAAGTGGTCGAGTGCCAAAGCCTGACACAGGGACAAAAATTGCCTATCATTGCCGCAGGCAATGATCACGTGTCCATCGGCGACCGCAAAAACCTGATAGGGCACGATATTGGGATGAGCATTGCCCAGGCGGTGCGGCGAGGTTCCGGTAACAAGATAGTTCATCGCCTGATTGGCCAGAACCGCCACACCGACATCGAACAGCGCCAGATCCACCCGCTGCCCCCTGCCCGACTTCTCGCGTTCGGCCAGCGCGGCCTGAACACCGATCACCCCGTATAGGCCCGTGAAGATATCGATCCAGGCCACACCGACCTTTTGCGGCTCGCCATCGGGCGTGCCAGTTAAATCCATGACCCCACTCATCCCCTGAATGAGAAAGTCGTATCCAGGCTGGCTTGCCCTCGGGCCGTCCTGACCAAACCCAGTGATCGAGACATAGACCAGTCGAGGGTTGATCGCCGAAAGGGTTTGGTAGTCGAGGCCATAGCGCGCCAGGCCGCCGACCTTGAAGTTTTCGATGACGACATCGGCACCTGCGATCAGCGATCGCACCCGCGCAAGGTCCTCATCCGTACGGAAATCACAGACGACGGAGCGCTTGGAGCGATTGGCGGCGTGGAAATAGGCCGCGACGGTCTCGCGCTGTCCATCCTGCGCGTCGCGTTCGATGAACGGTGGGCCCCACCGTCTCGTATCGTCACCTTCGGGGCTTTCCACCTTGATGACATCTGCTCCAAGGTCGGCCAGCGTCTGGCCCAGCCAGGGCCCGGCCAATATGCGCGCCAGCTCGACAACCCTCAGACCGGACAGGGGCGTATTGGGAGCCATGGTGCTAGAAGAACGCCTGAAGGCCCGTCTGGGCACGCCCAAGGATCAGCGCATGCACATCGTGCGTGCCTTCATAGGTATTGACCGTCTCCAGATTCTGGGAATGGCGCATGACGTGATATTCGATCTGAATGCCGTTGCCGCCATGCATGTCCCGCGCCATGCGGGCAATATCGAGCGCCTTGCCGCAATTGTTGCGCTTGACGATCGAGATCATTTCCGGCGTGAACTTGCCCTCGTCCATCAATCGCCCCACCCGCAGCGAAGCCTGCAAGCCAAGCGCGATTTCGGTCTGCATGTCGGCGAGTTTTTTCTGAAACAATTGCGTGGCCGCAAGCGGCCTATCGAACTGCTTGCGATCGAGCCCGTACTGGCGCGCCCGGTGCCAGCAATCTTCCGCTGCCCCCATGACGCCCCAGGAAATGCCATAGCGCGCGCGGTTGAGGCAGCCGAACGGGCCGCTCATCCCCTCTGCGTTGGGGAGCAACGCGTCCTCGCCCACCTCGACGCCCTCCATGACGATCTCACCGGTCGCCGACGTGCGCAATGACAGCTTGCCGCCGATCTTTGGCGCAGAAAGCCCCTTCATACCCTTTTCCAATATGAAGCCCCGTACCTTGCCGCCATGGGCTGCGGACTTGACCCAAACGACGAACACATCGGCAAAGGGCGAGTTCGAAATCCATGTCTTGGCCCCGAACAGGCGATAACCGCCGTCGATCTTTTCGGCGCGCGACGTCATGCCCCCGGGGTCCGACCCGGCGTCGGGTTCGGTCAGGCCGAAGCACCCGACCCACTCGCCGCTCGCCAGTTTCGGCAGATATTTCTCGCGCTGCGCATCCGAGCCATAGGCATGGATAGGATACATGACGAGAGATGATTGCACGCTCATCATCGAACGATAGCCGGAGTCGACGCGCTCGATCTCGCGCGCGATCAAACCATAGGCAACATAGGACGCGTCGATCCCGCCATACTGTTCGGGCAGCGTTGCGCCCAGCAGGCCCGCCACGCCGAAATCAGCGAAAATGGAACGATCGACGGGCTCTGAGAGATAATCCTCCTGAACGCGGGTCGCGAGCTTGTCGGCAGCAAAGGCTGCGGCGGCATCGCGGATCATGCGCTCTTCGGACGACAACTGGTCTTCCAAGAGAAAAGGGTCGTCCCATGAAAATGGGCGCATACCGTCCTGTCCGGCCATGGCAGCCTCCTCCATTGATTGGTTTTCTCTATCATAGCGATTGCGAAGGCGGCACCAAAATCCTATTTTGAAGCAAGTTCATGCATAAAGCGCATCAAGTTATGAGCCGCCAGCGTCGTTATCTTCCATCGATGAGCTTGCTGGCCGCATTCGAAGCCGTCAATCGCACGGGCTCGACCACGGCGGCGGCCAAGGAACTTCAGCTCTCGCAAGGCACGGTCAGCCGACTAGTGGCCACGCTTGAGGCCCAGATCGGTCGCGCGCTGTTCATACGGCACAAAAAGCGCCTGATCCCCACGGACATCGCGGCGGACTACGCGCGTGACATATCCGCGGCGCTTGATCTCGTGCAGCGTGCCAGCATGAAGGCGGCCGCCAATCTTGGTGGAGGCGCCCTCTCGCTCGCCATCCTCCCTGCCTTCGGGACGCGTTGGCTGGCCCCGCGACTTGGCGGGTTTCTCGGCGACAATCCCGGCGTCACCATCAACCTCTCGACCCGCCTCAGGCCGGTCGATTTTTCCGCCGAGCGGTTTGACGCGGCCATCTATTTCGGGCGCGGCGACCTCGCCGATGCCGATCATCTCAAGCTTTTCGATGAACGCATCACCGCCTGCGTCGCGCCGACCAGCGTCACCGGAAGGCCGATCCTGACCGTGGCAGACATGTCGCGGTTTCAACTCTTCCAGCTCGAAACCCGTCCAAACGCTTGGGCTGCATGGTTCGAGGGCCAAGGGGAGATCGCACCGCCCATTTCCGGAATGATGTTTGACCAGTTCGCCCCGATGATCGAAGCGGCCATCGCCGGTCTCGGCATCGCATTGCTCCCGCACTACCTCGCGGAGAACGAGATCGCGGCTGGCCGGCTGATCCCGGTTCTGGAACCTGCCGTTGCCGGCACCGGCTCCTATTGGCTGGCTTGGCCCAAAGCGCGAAGCACTTATCGTCCTCTGCAACAGTTCCGAACCTGGCTTGAATCCCAGCGCTAGCCGTATCGCGGCCTTCGACACAATAGCGTCAGCAGGCTCTGGGCCATGAAACAAAACGGGTCTTGCCGCATTTCCTCCCCAATCTTTGGAGACCGCCAATGCACAAGACTTTGTCCCTGCTGCCGTTTTTGCTCCTCGCGTCGCCCGCTGCATTGGCGATCGAATGCACCAACGGCAATTCGAGCGAGGTGCTATCCTTCGGCGACTGGGCGCTCAGCCAAGATGCCGATGATCAGGACGTGATCACCATCACCCTCGAGCCGCAGGCTGAGCGTGGCATTCGTCTCATCGATGCGATGGTTCGCCTCGAAGACGTCCTTGGAGACCGGATCGGCGAATTTGCGCTCGATCGCGATACCGCCATTCCACCCGAGGGCACGTTCAACCATGAGCAAGTCATCACCGGCAGCGCTCTCGAACGCCTTCAATCCATTCATGTCGACGACGTGATGGGCATCGTCTGCGTGTCGGCCCTCGTCTTCGACGACGGCACGATCGAACAGTACAGCGAATAGGCAATGGAGCGGGTGAAGGGAATCGAACCCTCGTCGTAAGCTTGGGAATAAGGCGAAGTTCTCGCTCTTGATCTTCCAATGTACCACATAAAGTCGCACTTCTGTAGCACGTTTTACCTAAGGTGCCTCAACAAACCGGGAGGTGCTGTCTCTCTCCGCGTTTGAGTCGGCAAATCTCTAGAAATCTTACCGAATAAAGCAGAACCACATATTCGATCCGGAAGCTCCACAAACAAATAGTTAGATCAACGAAATGCTCTAGAAGCTTCTATCGAGGCCAGTTTGGTGCAGACACGCCCCGCCACTTGGGTCCGACTGCGCGGGCAATCAGATGAAATCATCCGAAGCCACAGCATTGTGCCATAGCGATTGTCTACTGGTTCAGGTTGGGAACCGGCTTTTGTATTTGGGTAGGCAGGTGCACTCGCGAGCCCGGTCTTCACCGATAGCCGAAATTACGGATTCGGCGCTTTCCGGCGGTATCCGCATACGTCCGTCTCGCAACGCCCGGAAAACAGCGTTCACAGCCAGGGCTTGCCCCAGAGCCTTTGAAGCGAGGGGATGCATCAGCAAATCCAAGGACCACCCTGCAGGGTGTCCGTCGCCGCAATACTCGCCTGCCCGGCTTCGGCCCCTTCTTTCGTCCAGCACTGGCCGAAGCTCGCGCTTCGATGCGATGGCGATCGTTGCAGCCTCGCCATCATCGAGGCTGGGCGAAGAAGTAACTAAATGCAGAAAAAGTTCATATTCCTCATCCGTCATTGCCTCGATGAGGGCAATCTCGCTGTCGACAATGTATCTGAGAAACCCATGCTCGCCGTTCTCCCGACTCGTTTCATGTTCCAGTTCGGCGGCCACTTCCTGCGGCACCAAAATCCGGTTCGGTATAGCGCTGAGAATAAGTGCACCGCTCCCGCAAGCATGAAGATTGATCAGCACACTCGTGTCGAGAACCAATGGTACCTCTATGCTAATCAGGGAGCTCGACCAAGTCATCAGTCTCTCTTTCCTCAAGCTCAATCTGATCGATGATGCCGCGAAGTTCGAGACGGCTAATCTTTAGCAATTCGGCCAACTGGCCTTCTGACATCAGGTCGCGCTTCCAAGCGGCATGAGCCATGAGGCTCATTCGATGCGAGAGCGGTCGGTCAGCATCGGTCTTTGCCGGATCGCGCACAATCGCGGACTCTCCAAGCACTTCACGCGCATGTTCATCAGTAATGCCGCCTCTATTCTCAAACCAGCCCCAGGTTCCTTTCTTTGCAAGACCCAGTTCTTCTAGACGCAGGCAGCAGGCCTGTCGTGAGATATGGTATTCGTCAGCGAGGAGAATAATCAACCTGGCCGTAATTTTTCCGGTGATCTCCATGATCCGTCGGAAACTCTCGGAAAAACTCTCAGCCGGCGCCATGAAGGACCTGCCGAACGCGTTGGCATAGCGCTCGTCCCTCGAGAGGAACCTTTCGTCCGTTTCCAATACTTCTGGGCTCTGCCGCGTGCCAAAGAAATGCCCAAGCTCATGCGCTGCCGACTGAATGCGCCGGGGAAGGGGATGATTGGCATTGAGAAGAATGCTCGCACCAATTCCCTCATCGAAGCTGAACAGCCCTGCCACTTTTGAAGTGGAGGATAGACGCCGCTGGTAAAGTCTGACGCCAAGCTGCCTGTCAATCAGTGAGAAGACGTCGGCAATCGGCCCCAGTCCGATGCCAAGCCACTCGCGCAGCTCCGCCGCATGCTGCTCTGCGAGCATAACCACGTCACCACTGTTGATCCCGCGCTCGGGCGGATAGTTTCGGCCTTTCTGGATTCCAAGTAGGTTTTCCAGCTCAACTTCGGCCTTGATCAGGTCATTGAGCAACTGAACCGCTTCAGTAGTTTCCGCGTCCTCTGCCTCCCGTAACCTGCGGAACCTTGGCACCAGATCGGTATGCACCGCCTCCCGGCGAAGCAGCGCGTTGACAGAGAGGCCATAGTGGCGGGCGAGTGCCTGGATCTCCTGAATTCGTACGCGGCGCACGCCCTGCTCAATGGATACAAGGGTGGGTCGTGATACGCCGACGATCCGGGCTGCCTCTTCCTGTCGCACGCCGGCATTCTCGCGAGCTATCCGCAGGCGTCGACCGATCTCCTGGGAACTCAACTCGTTAAGATCAACCATTGCGCCCCCCATCCATCCAGCTATTCAGGAAGCTGTTGCCTCCCAGGTCTGACCGAAACGCTCTCCATTCTTCAGCATGCACACTCAACATAACACTCAATCTTCTAGTGGTTTCGTCACACGTCTCACCCGTGGCAATCGCTATCTGCGAGGCATGCGTGTGAAGGGTCTTGTCCGGCTGGTCAGCCAAATCGGCGAGGTGCTGTAGATGTCTCGCACCTGCGCTGCCATATGCGATCATGATGTCCCGATCGGCTTTGTCAGCAACGGCCGTGGTGAGCGCGGCCGCGATGGAGGCCTCATTCAGGTCCCTGACGACATACGTCCCGGAGTCCTCCTTGATCCCCGCCGCGTGTAGGCTCTGCCGCCTGAGCAGACAAGCGGCACATAGCCCGCATTGCCTTCGGTAACCGTCGTTAACAATGCGGCGGGTTTGCCAGCAGGAATGGGTCTGGGTCAAATCCAGGTTGGTCTTGCCGGGCAAGAGTCGGAAGTCCCGCAGCGTCTGACCCTTGGTGTACCAGAGCCTCGGCTGCTCGAACTTGACACTCCAGTCGAGAAGGGCGTGCAGGAATTGCTCCATCCGACGAAAGAAAGCCGGATGGTTCCTGTAGTCAGCATAGATATTGTGCAAGGGCAGGATAGCGGGCCCCAACGCCCCCTGGCCGCTTTCCGGAACGACGATCCGCGACACCTGATATAATTGCGCTGCCATTGCCGTAATGGCAGCAAACTTAAAGCTGCGGCTTCGAAAGCTGCTTTCGTTCTGCCGATAGTCGCGGGTATCGAATGGAATGCGTTCAAACGGACTATCTCCTTTTTGCCGCCGCTGGTGGGTGCCAGCCACACGGATGCAGAGCGCCTCGTCCTCGCCACCGCTTAGGCTCGTGACAGCTCGCGAATCCAAGCCATCACTGTAGGCAATAGCGAACTTCTTGGTTTTGTCGAAGCCCAGAGGAATCTGACGCATGCCGATTGGTGAACCGTTCTTCGCTCGAACAAAGGTAAACTGCCAATTATCTCCGGTTAGAAAACCCAGAGCACGACGCAGACCGTGTGCCACGGCCGGTTTTTGCCACCTTTCCAGATCGATGACTGGGATACGCAGGTTGAAATTGCGTGACCAGGCGCGGGGCCTTCCCCAACGTCTGTCCGCCAGTTCGATAGCCGCACATACAACGAGCAGATCGAAATGCCGGGACAGGCACCCCGCAACATCGAAAGAGTCCAAGATTCCGGCATCAAACCGGATTTGCTGACCTATTTCTGCCAATTCTTCGCGCCCATGGAGTCGCGCGGGTGGCCTCTCGCCGCTTTCAAGTACGACAAGAGTTTTGGTAGTTGGGGAGGAGTGATTGTGGACGTTCATCACTCGGGCCCCTCATCCACAGTCATGAGCCGTGGGGAACTGAAAGCCCTTCTGTCACCAACCTTCATGGCCTGGCAGAGATTCGGCACATCTATGCTGGAGAAAGCTTCGGCGTTGCGCTCAAGACCCTTTTGATAGTCGGCGCGGCTCATATCGCCCATGTCTCTTGCCTGAATACAGTGTTCTTCCAGGCGGTTCTTCACGATACCTATCCACTCTTGGGTGGTGGCCTCCATTGCGGGCTGCAGCGCTTCCGCAGGAGAAACGCCATCGTGGAGATTGGCTATGAGCGTGCGTCGCAAAATGTCTGAGAGCGACGACATGAGGTGTCTCTCAATGACGGCTTCGACATCCGCAACTGGATCGAGCGTTAGTTGCGATCGAGCCAGGCAGGACGACAAGTCCCGCACCATGGAGCTGAACTCCCTCACGCCCGCGTCAGTCATCATGCTGTGACATGCCTGTTTGACTCGCTCTGCGGGGCTAGCGGCGTCGCTCACGAGCTGCTCGCCGAACTTCTGCCAGCGCGTGCTCAGCCGTGAATTTCTGAATGGGCCATCGGTCATGGCATATCTCCTATGGCAGAAAACATATCATATTTTCTGACATCGTCAAGATTTCCGTATTTTCTTCTGACATTTGTTCGCGCGGTCTTGCGGGCTCATCCGCCATTCATCGCGCCGGTCCAGACACAGCAGTATCCGTAAGATACATTATCATTCTGAGGCGGCGCGGCGTCTGATAGCCAATGGGCCGCATCGCATCAGTTTATGAAATAGGACAATTGCGGCATTCATCGCCGCATATCGCACAAATTGCAAACTTGGCTTCGTTGTGCTAGTTTATATAAGGAAGGAAATGCGGCGATGATCGCCGCGGAACCGAAATTCTTTAAACGATGCCTACAAACGCAGACCGCAGAAAGACGCTTTTTGAACTGGTGCCGGAAGGTATGCCGGTCACGCGCGCTTGGCTGGCCGGACAGGATTCCGGATTTGACCGGCACGGCGTGGACAACCTTGTAAAGAGCGGTCTTCTCGTATCCGTCGCACCTGGTGTTTACACAAGGCCGGCGACCCGGCTGACCTGGCAAGGTCTCGTATCCGCGTTGCAGAACGTCTTGCGCTCGGATCTCACGGTTGGCGGCTTGAGCGCATTGGAACTCCATGGCTTCGCCCACTACCTACCGTTGTCGTCGCGCCGCACGATCCATCTCTATGGCAAGGACAACCTGCCCAAATGGCTCAACACCGTCGTCCGGGATACGCAGTTTGTGCGCCATCTGCCGCTGCCGGGCCTCGGTTCAACGGGACTGATCAATCAGGAATACGACACTGCCGGCGGGAGTTTTCACGCTTTCGAGGACCCGGGGCCGTATGAGGGCCGATGGCCCTTCACCATGTCATCGCCCGAACGCGCTTTCCTTGAATTGCTGGCCGACATACCGGGCGGCATATCCTTTGCGCATGCAGACGAATTGCTGCAAGGCATGACCAGCCTCTCCCCGCGACGCCTGACGGCGCTTCTGGAAAAATGCCAGAGCGTAAAAGTGAGACGCCTGTTCTACTGGCTCACTGAACGCCATACCCATGCATGGGCCAAAAAGCTGCCACCCCCCGACAATCTCGACGAATTGGGACTGGGCAGCGGCAAGAGAGAGCTGGCCAAAGGTGGCAAGCTCGATGCAAAATATCTGATAACCGTCCCGGAGGACATGTGGACCCCACCAACCCGTACTACCGGCGCGTAAGGCTCTTAACGCGCATTCTGCCCCTGATCGCTGAAGAGAAATGCTTCGCGCTCAAAGGCGGTACGGCAATCAACCTCTTTGTCAGGGACCTGCCACGCCTCTCGGTTGATATCGATCTGGTCTACCTGCCCATGGATGATCGGCAAACCGCGCTAGCCAATATCCGCCAGGCGCTCGGTCGTATTGCCGATATCATACTGGCCACCGTCCCAAGATCGACCGTCATCCGCTCCTATGAGCATGCCCAAGATGCCCTGCGGCTATTTGTGGACTTTCAAGGCGACCGAATTCACATCGAGCTCTCGCCCGTATTGCGCGGTTCGGTCCACCCTGAAGAACTGCGCTCCGTCGCGCCGTCAGTGGAAGATCAGTTCGGCTATGGAGCGCGAAGCGACGCAGCGTACGGCCCACTCGTTCTACACGGTTCTGCTCTCTCATCTTCGTCAACCCCTGCAAACACTTGCCGGCATGGGACGCGGCGGGAAGCCCTTCTCGATCCGAAACTGGATTTTGGGCCTGGATCCTCGACAGGCTCTTATTCTTCGTCAGTCGCAGCGATTGCCCGAATTATCCGCCGCCATGGTGCGCGTGGCCCTGAAAATCTCAGCCGATGCTGCTGCTGACCGTATGGCGAGATCACGCCAAAAGACCCCGATCTGGTTCTTTCTTGATGAGGTAGCGCAGATTGGAAACGCCACGGCGGTACCCCGACTTGCCGCCATTGGCCGTGAGGGCCAAATCCGGCTGGTCATTCTGGTCCAGTCACTTGCCCAGTTGCGCGCCGCCTTCGGGGTCGATGGATGCGCACACCTTCTGGACAATCTCACCACCAAGATCCTGGGCCGAATGCCACCGGGCGAGGGTCAAAATCGGGTGGTACAACTCGCTGGCGAACGTAAGGTGGCTTACTGGGAACCGAAAAGCGGCGGCACGGGTCAGACCGAGAGGTTAACGACCACCATTCCCGTTGTGGAACCTGGGTTTGTCGGCACCGAACTGGGTCTGAAAAACACTGGTGCTTCGGGTCGGGCGGTCGTGCGAGCGCTTCTCGTCGGACAAGGTGAGGATGTTGCCTTGCTTGAGTGGCCGGTTGGAACAACTCAGCCAATCCGGCCGGGATTTGTGGCTCGTGAGGTTTGATCTTGTGGCGCAATTTCGTCTGATCAAATTTTTTCTCAGAAATGATTTGGCTACCCCACCGCAGTTAATCCAATGGCCGATCCTGCTCCCGCAAAGGAGCACGACATGGTCGCAACCTGGAACCCTGCCGCGGATGCTGGATACTACATTCATGCTCAATACTATCTAGAGACCGGCGAGCCGGCCGGAGTTTGGTATGCGCCGACCGGTCGCTTCGGGCTTGTGGACAGGGCTCACGTAGTCGCCGCGCTCTTTGAGCGATTGTTTCGCGCCCACGATGAAAACGGCAGGACGCTGCTTGCGAAAGGGGCGAGCCGGCTTGACCGAACCGGCGCCTTCGACATCACGTTTTCGGCTCCCAAATCGGTGTCACTGGCCGGTACTCTGGCGGATGTGCTCATCCAAAGAGCTATCGGCGAGGCTCACGACAAGGCGGTGCGTGCTGCTCTCAATTTGCTCAATGAAGAGGCCGCATGGGCAAGGCGAGGACGCGGCGGAAACAGGATCGAACGTGTTGAACTGACTGCCGCTTGTTTCCGCCACCATAGCAGCCGCGCCGCTGAGCATTCCGATGGAGCCGTCTTTGAAGACCCCAATATTCATACCCATTGCGTCGTGTTCAATCTCGCCCAGCGCGCCGACGGCACAACCGGCGCGCTGCATTCGACTATTCTGCGCGATTGGAAAATGGCTGCAGGCGCCACATACCATGCCGCCCTTGCCGAGGGTCTCATGCAGGCCGGGTTTGCGATCGACCGTATCGGCAAGAACGGCATGTTCGAAATCGCCGATGTAAGCGACGAAGCCACCCGCTACTTTTCAGCGCGACGGGATACAATCACTGCAGAATTGCATAAAGCCGGAACGACCAGTGCCCAGTCCGTAGCGCATGCAGCTCAAGTTGCCCGCTCATCGCGCAGGGCCAAGTCACCCCCGCAAGACGACGTCCGCACAATTTGGCAAGAGGCTGCGCGTCGGAACAACTTCGATATCGCCCGAGCGATTTCCCGCCAACGCACTCCCATGACGGCTTTGAAGGCCCGAGCCGAAAAGCTGTTTGCTTCGCGATTGAAAGACATTCCGCACGCTCTCACCCAATCTCAAAGCTTATTTGAGCGACGCGAGTTGATGCGTGCCATTGCCGAAAGCCTTGTCGGAACAGGCTTGGGATCAGAGCAGATCGCCCCTGCCCTTTCGGAGCTCTTACGAGCCGGGGGCATAGTTCAATTGGGCAGAGATGTTCTCGGAACGCCACGATACACCACCCCCGAAATGATCGCCCTCGAGCAGGACGTGGTGGCGATTGCAACTCGACTGCTCTCGCGTCCAGTTTTTGTTCCTGACAAGCGGTCAATTGATGCCGCGCTTGCCGAGACAACGCTCAGCCAGGAACAGATAGATGCGGTGCATGCCGCGACGGGATCCCGACGGTTGGTGATAGTCGAGGGCGCTCCGGGCGTGGGAAAAACTACGATACTGCGCCCTGTCGTCGCCGCCCTGCAAAGCGCTGGTTATCAGGCCATCGGAGCTGCTAGCGCATGGAAAATTGCCAATGCCTTGCGAGATGATCTGGGCATCGAAGCACGCGCCAACGCTTCATTGCTAAAGTCTTTCGAACGCGGCAGGCCCGTGCTCGATTCCCGATCGGTACTGATCGTTGACGAGGCCGGTCTGCTCTCATCGCGCGAAATGCATGCGATGCTGATGGCTGTCGAACGGGCCAACGCACGCCTCATTCTTGTCGGTGATCGCCAGCAACTCCAGCCGATCGGCGCCGGATCGGGCCTGTCGCTTGTCGCCCAGACTGCTGGCTCCAGCTACATCAGAAATATTGTCCGCCAGAGTGAAGCCTGGATGCGCAACGCCGTAGTCGCCGTCGGCTTCGGTGACCCACAACCAGCATTACAGGCCTTCCGAGATCATGGTCGGCTGGTTGAGGGCGAGGGATTTTCCGACGCCATCAGCAAGGTTATAGATCAGCTCGAGCCAGAACTTCTTTCGGAGCGTGCCGACAGCATTCTGATGATCGCCCGGACCAATTCCGAAGCCGAAGCGCTCTGCATTGAAGCGCGCTCACGGTTACGGAAAGCCGGGCTTCTCGCAATTGAGGACATTGGTGTAACAGCGACAACACCAAGTGGGCGCACCACAAAGTTGGCCTTGGCCGTCGGCGACCGTATCCGGTTCCTTGTCCGTAACGATGAACTTGGGGTCATCAACGGGTCGGTCGGGGTCGTATTGGCCGTAGAGGCGGCTCGCTGTGAGGCGGAATACCACGCAAGGATAACCGCGCAGGTCGGGTGTGAGCAGATTGCCTTCGACACTCGAGATATTGCAGACGAAAAAGGTCGTGCGCGACTGGCTTGGGGCTATGCGACAACCGTTTACGGTGCGCAGGGCCTGACCGTTGACAAGGCGGCCGTGCTGCTGACGCCGGAATTTGATCGTCATCACGCTTACGTGGCGATCAGTCGATCACGCGGCGCCACCATCCTGATCACCGACAGGCAGGCGCTTGATCAATCGATTTGCGAGAGCGATACGCAAAATCCAACCGACCCAATAGGCTCCAAACAGCGCGACGCCTATCTCGCCAGAAGATTGGCAGCGTCTCACCTGAAGCAGACGACCATTGAAGCGGCCCTAGCAATCAACCCTGATCGCGGCCGCGAACACCGGCTTTTCGAAGGGCGGGAGGTTGGTCATGGCCTCTGACCACGGTGGGCCGCCCCACGCGAAGAGTGATCACCGCTCCATTCCGCGAACCAGCGAGCTTTGTGAACTCTATCTCGGTCGCCTCGCCTTGGTTGTTGAGCGTGCCGGCCAAAACGCGTCGGCGTTCATACCGATCGCCCGGCGCCTCGAACGCGAGCTCGCCGAAGCGAAGGCTGAAGCCGAAGTCCTCACGCGCTTGCGAAAGCGTCAGACACCCCCTCCTCCGCAGCAGAACTGAAAGGAAGCCACCATGATTGAATTTGCCCACATTACGAGCGTGTCCTCGGCGCTCAAAATCTTGAGATCTAAAGTTTACCGACCCGCGCAGCCTCAGAGAAGCGACGCTGGTCTTTACGGTCTCATCGCCAATGATAGATCCACTTATAGCGAACCGACCTCCGAATATGGAGGCGCGCGTCTTCATTTCGAATGGACAGGACCGGTCACAACCAGACCAGATTGGGAACCGCCGCGGAACCCTTCTCCCAACATGCTCAACCACCATTTGCCCTTCCGCGTGTTTGTACCCATTGGAACAACGCGTCACCTGCGACTGACTGGTCTTGAAATAACGCCAGGAGGTTGGGCAAACGACCTTGCTGTCCCATGGCACTGCACAATGTTTAGCGCTTGGGACTGCCGTCAGAAAATGAAAATCAAAATTCAGGCGGAGATTGAAAAGATGGCGGAGATGAAACCCAATGTGATCGTGTCTTCTGAACGCGGACGTAGAACTGAGTGATACAGAAACATCAGCCGCGCCGCTCCTAGTATTTCTATTTCGCGCACCTGTAAGGGCCCTGTCTAATGAGACCACGGGTGTGCCCATAGGAATACCAGTCCACCAAGCTTTGGCAGTCTTGGGGCCGTATCCGGACTGACCGGTTTTGGCGAGGAATTGAGGAAAGCAGACGTTCGGCATCCGACGCAACTTCTGTCGTTCAACGGCACGCCTGCGCTTCCCGAAACAGACACCCTCAGTCTACACCCAAGATGCAGATTGTCCTCGCCCTTGAAGGCATGGGGAACCCTGGGTTCCGCATTGGTGGATATTAGGCCCCGCGCACAAGCCGCACGGGGCCGATACACCTACTTCAGGTATTCGTCAGCTTTGACGATTTTGCCATAGGCGAAGTCCAAAGCAGACATGAACGCGGCGTGCACATGATATGCTGGAACGGTCATGCCATTAAACTCGGCGTCGCGGGTTGCGGCAGCATCTTCGACGACGATAACATTGTAGCCATGGTCAGAAGCCGCACGTGCAGTAGCGTCAATGCACATGTGGCTCATTGCGCCGATGATAACGATATCCTTGACGCCGTCAGCTTCCAGCTGGGTCTTGAGGTCGGTGTCACGGAATGCGTTCGGGAAGTTTTTAACCACCACCTGTTCGTCATCCTTGGGTGCCACAGCCGGGATGATTTCGGCGCCCTGCGATCCCGCGATGAAGAACGGTGCACCGGCGGGGTTCTCATGCCGGACATGGATGACGCGGATCCCTTTGGACCGAGCATCTTCGATCACCTTGGCGGCTTTGTGGACGGCGGCATCAATACCGACAAGCGGCCATGATCCGGAGGTGAGATAGTCGTTCTGGAAATCGACAACGACAACAGCTTGCTTGCTCATGGTTTTATCCTTTCGATAATCATCTTATGGACGGCGAATAGTGGACGTGCCATTGGCGGCACCGACAAAATGCGGGTTGAAAACGACACATGCCTCGAACCATCGATATCGGCCTACTGGAATATCCCGGCGCTCAGGAGGCCGCCCTCTTCGGCCTGACGGACCTCTTCGAGATCGCTAATCACCCTGATCGACCACACCTAAAGGTGACGAGATGGCGGGCCGAAAACAATCATCTTGTTCCGATCAAAGAGAGCCGCGCCCCAAGCGCGATGATCATTCCCTCGGGCAAATTGGGACCCGTCACTGCCGCGATAGCCCAAGAGTTCGCTCCAGGGTTGCGTGATCTGCATACTGCGGGCACGACTTTGGCTTCGGTTTGTGTTGGAGCCTTCATCCTGGGTGAGACTGGCTTGGTGGCCGGGCGATCAGCCACCACCCACTGGGGCGCAGCAGATGAGTTCCGCACGCGATTCCCGGACGTAAATCTCGACGTAGATCGGCTGATCATCGATGAGGGCGACATTATTACCGCAGGCGGCATGATGGCCTGGACGGATCTGGGATTGAGCCTGGTCGATCGTTATCTCGGGCCCTCCGCCATGTTGGAGACAGCGGGCACGATGCTGATTGATCCCCCAGGGCGAGAACAGCGATACTACTGCACTTTCGTACCAAGTCTTAATCACGGGGACGCGGCGGTGCTAGGTGTGCAACACTGGCTCCATGCGTCGTTCTCGGGCGACATCGTTCTAGCCGACCTGGCGCGCAAGTCCGGGCTGGAGGAACGAACGTTTCTGCGCCGCTTCCGGAAGGCTACTGGCATGACGGTGACTGAGTATGTTCAGCGTTTCCGAATGAATAAGGCACGTGAGATGCTGCAGTTCGGCACGGAAGCAGTGGACCAGATCGTTTGGAGAGTCGGCTACACGGATCCCAGCGCCTTCCGAAAAATGTTCCTGAAAATCGTAGGCCTTTCGCCGTCAGAGTACCGACGACGTTTCCATGCTTGAAATGTCCGCTTCCTGTTTGGTGACGACCATAGCCGCCTGGCCGCAGTCCACATGGCGTAATCGCGGGAGCGAGTCTCTCTGACTACCATTCACTTTTTGGATGGCGGCTGTCCCGCGATAGGATGAGATACGGGTTCACGACTGGTCGCCGGGCCCAAGCATCGAATGGAGAACAGCCATGGCAGATGATATCGGTCTTGACGTATCCATGAAAGAGACAGCGGTGTCGAACCGCCGAGAAGGCAAGCGCGTCTGGCGCGGCGGTGCGCCTCCGATCCAAGGATTATTGCCGAACTTAGCCGCAAGCGGCCACCTGCCGCAAAAACGTGTGGTGTTTGAGACCGGGCCCTTGGCGGTGTGGTTTTATCACGCGTTATGCAGCTGGGGCGTACCGGCCATCTGTATTGATGCCCGCCACGCCAAGGAAGCGCTCGACATGGCCGCCAACAAGACTGATGCGAACGATGCCGATGGCTTCGCGCATCTTGCAGAGGTCGGCTTCTTCCGCGAGGTGCGGGTGAAAGGGTTTGACAGGATGCAAACCCGCACACTCGTTGCGGCACGCAACACGCTTGTCAGGATCACCCAGCTCTCGAACCAGATTCGCGGCATCATGAAGACATTCGGGTTGATCGTCGCCGCAGGAAAGGGAAGCACGTTCGAGGAAAATGTCCGCAGCCGCTTGTCGACTAGGAAGGACTTGTTGCCATCGTGCTGCCGATGCTGGAACCCCGGCGCAGCATGAGCATACGTGCCACCGAAATCGGCCGCAGCTTGTCGCTAGTGCGCGCCAAAGCCAAGCGTGGCAGATACTGATGTCGATCCCTGGCGTCGGTGTGGATCACCGCGACCTCGTTCGCAACCGCCATTGAGGATCCCGGCAACTTCAAGAGGTCCCGCTCAGTCGGTGCTTGGCTCGGTCTGACGACCCGTCGCTACCAATCGGGAGAGGTCGCCGGTACTTGACGATCCCATCGCGAACATCGCCTTGCCAACGCTGCAGAATGCATTGGGAAACGTAGGTCTCCACCTGCGGCACTCTATCGACCGTAACCCATTTTCACAGCGAACGAATATGGAGTCAGTGGGAAAAGGCCGACTTTTCAGGCCGGGGCCGACGACAAGCTGACGTCGCCTATTGATTGTGGCTGCTTCGGGAACTCCGCCACTCGTTCGAAACCAGACCTGAACAGACCAGACAATAGGTCAGCTTGCGAAACCATCCCCACCACGCGGTTGCTGGCATCTACGATCGGAATTTGGTGCAGACCCTGATCCACCATTGGCGAAACCAGCTTTGACACCAGCGTCTCGGGCAATGCGGACTGCACGTTGCGGCTCATGAGATCGTGAGCACGCAATCTCGGAAATCCAATCTGCCATTTTTTGACCTTCCCGCGTTGATCGACCAAATGGGCGACAAAAAAGTCGGTTCTGGAAATGATGCCGACGAGGCCGCCGTGCCTATCCACAACCGGTAACGCCCGCAGTTCGGCCCGCTGCATCAAGGCCCATATCGTCCGCACCGGCGTTGTCGGCAAAACCGTCGCGGCGACCGGCGACATAATCGAAGCGCATGCGAGTTGTCCCGCGCTGCGCTGAAAGGCGCGGATCTGTGCTTGCTCGAGAAGATGTTCGAGGACCTCGGGGGTGACATTTACTATCTCATCATATTGCCTGAGCACGGCCTCCACATCGGTCGGCTGGACATCGAGCAAACCGGTTCGCACGCTGTCGTCAGCAGCTTTGACAGGCACAGTCGGATATGCCCGCCCGGTCAGCCGGTTAAATACCATGGCCGCAACCACCAGCAGCAGGGAGTTCACCGCGACTGGCCAAAACACGAAGCCGTAACCGAGCTCGAGTACTGCCGGACCACCCAGGACGGCGGTCAGGGCCACGGCCCCACTCGGAGGATGGAGGCTCTGGGTGGCCAGCATCGCACCAATTGCAAGGCTCAGCGCCAACGCCGCGGCAAGAATTGGATCGCCGACAAGTCCAGCAATGGTCACACCGATTGCTGCGGCAATACAGTTTCCTGCCAATATCGACCAGGGCTGAGCCAGGGGACTGGACGGTGCGGCGAACAAGAGCACCGCCGAGGCGCCCATGGGTGCGATCAGCATGGGCGCAACACTTCCTTCGCCCATGGCCGCGCGTGTAATCAGCCCCGCAAGCAAAATCCCAACGAGCGCACCCAAAGTGGCGCGTGAGGCTTCAACAAGGCTGACCCGCACAAGGCGCGGGCGGAGTGCTGCAACAAGGGAGAATAACACTGGTAAATAGGGTCCTGACGAATCTGGGCCGAACCTACCGCTCGGCACCCCCCTCCACAACGCAGGGAAACCTAAACTCTTCCCATAACTTGAAAAATTGCGCCTTTGTCGCGCTGATTCTTGGAACAGCTCGCACGCTCAAAAGTTCGTTCGACACGGAGGTAGCCATGAGCAAATTCAAAGTTGGCGATCATGTGAAATGGAATTCGGAAGCGGGATGGGTCAGTGGCACCATCACAAAGGTTCATGTGAAGGATTTCACTTATAAGGGCCACACGCGGCGTGCCTCACCGGACGAGCCTCAATATGAGATCGACAGCGACCGGACCGATCACGTGGCTGCGCACAAGGAAGATGCGCTCACAATGGCATGAGCAAATCGCGTCCCACTATCTTCACTGTCGGCCACTCCAACCACAGTCTTGAGACATTCATCGCCATGCTCGGTGCCGCAAGGGTTGATGCCACCGTGGACGTTCGCACGTTTCCTCGGTCCCGAACCAATCCCCAGTTTAATATCGACACGCTGCCGGACGCTCTTTCCCTACACCAGATCGACTACAGCCATTGGCCCGATCTCGGCGGCCGGCGCAACAAGCAAGACAACGTGCCTGCCGACACCAATGCGCTTTGGAACAATCGCAGTTTTCACAACTACGCCGATTATGCGCTCTCATCGCAGTTCCGGTCCGATCTTGACCGTCTGATAGCGTTCGCATCCCACCAGCGCCCCGCTCTCATGTGCTCGGAAGCTGTGTGGTGGCGCTGCCATCGCCGCATCATTGCTGACTACCTCATCGCGCGAGATATCGAGGTGCTCCACATCATGGGCGAGGGCAATATCTCGGAAGCGAAATTGACGCCGGGCGCCAATTTGGGCGACGATAACTGCGTCACTTATCCTCAAACAAAATCCTAGTCGTCGAGCGTGCTGGCCACAGCCCTACGCAGGGTTGGCAGCACATCGGATACAAACCAGGGGTTTTTGCGCATCCATGCCACAACCCGCCAGCTCGGATGCGGGAGCGCCCAAACGGCGCTTGCCCGGTCGAACGCTTTCACAGTTTCGGTCATGGACCGTTTGCCTCCGTGCAGATAGCCCCTTTGCGCATGGCTACCCACCAGCAGTGTCAGACGTATTTCAGGCAAGCTGGCAAGAAGACGGTGGTGCCACGTCGGGGCACATCGCTTCATTGGCGGGGCATCACCACTGCCGCTTTTGCTCACGCCGGGATAACAGAAGCCCATCGGCACGATGGCGATCCGGGACGGATCGTAAAACACCGCGGGACTGATATCGAGCCATGAACGCAAGCGATCGCCACTCGCGTCATTCCAGGGGATGCCGCTCTCATGCACCTTTCGGCCCGGCGCCTGCCCGATGATCAGCAGTCTGGCCGTGCGATCCGCCTGGACCACCGGACGCGGCCCAAGCGGCAGCTCGTTCGCGCAAAGTGCGCAGGCGCGAATTTCCGTCAACAAATCGTGCAGCATGGATTCCTGGGCATTAGGCGCCAGGGCGCCCCACAATCATTTAAAGACCCGCAAGCGCCTGATCGACGTCCGCGATGATGTCGTCGATATTCTCAATGCCGACCGAAATGCGCACAAGGTCTTCCGAAACGCCTGCCAATCTCAGTTCATCGGCATCGAGTTGGCGATGAGTGGTTGTGGCCGGATGGCACGCCAGGGATTTGGCATCCCCAATATTGACAAGCCGGTAGATCATTTTGAGTGCGTCGATGAATTTCCCCCCGGCTTCACGTCCGCCAACAACCCCGAAACTGACGATCCCCGACGCCTTGCCGCCAACGATCTTGTCACAGATGGGTTTATATCGACTGGTGTCGAGCGCCGCGTAGTTCACCCAGTTTACCTTTGGGTGGGACTGCAAATATTGCGCGAGCTGGAGCGCGTTTTCGCAGTGGCGCTCCATACGCAGACCCAATGTTTCCAGTCCAATCATAATGAGAAATGCATTGTGCGGGGACAGCGCGGCGCCGGTGTTGCGCAGCGGCGCGACCCGGCAGCGACCGATGTAGGCAGCTGCACCAAGCGCCTCAGTATAGACAACGCCATGGTATGACGGATCAGGTTCGTTGAGGATTTTGAAGCGCTCCTTGTGCGCCGCCCAATCGAACTTCCCCGAATCCACGATCACGCCGCCAATGGCATTGCCATGCCCGCCGATATATTTCGTAAGCGAATGGACGACGATATCGGCACCAAATTCGAACGGACGGCAGAGGAACGGCGTTGCGACCGTGTTGTCGACAATCAGTGGCACGCCGTGGCGATGAGCGATCTCGGCGAGCTTTTCGATGTCCACGACATTGCCAGCGGGGTTGCCAATCGATTCGCAAAAGACCGCCTTGGTGTTGTCATCGATCAACGCATCGAATGCATCAAGATCATCACCTGGAGCCATACGCACTTCGATGCCCTGGCGCGGCAGGGCGTGCATGAACAGATTGTAGGTGCCGCCATAAAGCTGGCTCACCGACACGATGTTATCGCCCGCCCCGGCGATCGTCTGAATGGCATAGGTGATCGCTGCCATGCCCGAGGCAACTGCCAGCGCGCCTACGCCCCCCTCAAGGGCCGCCATGCGCTGCTCGAGCACCGCAGAGGTGGGGTTCATGATGCGCGTATAGATATTGCCTTCAACCTTGAGGTCGAAAAGATCGGCCCCATGCTGGGTATCGTCAAATGTATAGGAGGTCGTCTGATAGATCGGGACAGTCGCCGCTTTGGTCGTCGGCTCTGGCGTATAGCCGTGGTGAAGCGCAAGAGTTTCGAGTTTCATTAAATTTCCTCCGTATAAGACACTGCCATGATAGGCTGCGCCATTCCAGGACACCACCAGTTGGCGCTTAAATTATGCCGAGCGCAGACATGGCATCGGCGACGCGGACAAATCCCCCGATATTGGCGCCCGCTACATAATTGCCTGGCAGACCATACTCATCGGCGGTTTGAGCGCAGTGGTCGTGGATATCCTTCATGATTTCAGCCAGGCGCTCTTCAGTTTGTTCGAACGTCCAGGAATCGCGCGAAGCGTTTTGCTGCATTTCGAGCGCACTGGTGGCAACCCCGCCGGCATTGGATGCCTTACCGGGACCAAACAGGATTCCCGCCTCTTCAAACATACGCACCGCCTCGGGCGTACAGGGCATGTTGGCACCTTCGACAACGGCGACAACACCGTTTTCAACGAGCGAGCGGGCGTCCTTACCCGTCAGCTCATTCTGCGTTGCGGCAGGAATGGCGAGATCGCACGGCACGTCCCATATCGGTCCCGAGGCGTTGTAGTGAGCCCCGTTGCCTTTGAGCTCGGCGTATTGCTGTATACGCCCGCGCCGCCTCTCCTTTATCTCTCTTAAGAGCTCAATGCTGATGCCGTTCTCATCGACGACGTACCCGCTGGAATCCGAACACGCCACCACCGTGGCTCCCAGTTCGATGAGCTTTTCGATGGTATAAATAGCCACATTGCCCGAACCCGACACAACCGCTTTGAGACCGGAAAGGTCAATCTTTTGCAGGCGCAGCATTTCGGCGAGAAAATAGACGGCGCCGTAACCGGTGGCTTCCTTACGAACCCGCGAGCCGCCCCAGTTCAGCCCCTTACCGGTCAAAACACCTGATTCATAGCGATTGGTCATGCGCTTGTATTGACCAAACATAAAACCGATTTCCCGCTGCCCTACACCGATGTCACCCGCCGGAACGTCGGTATATTCTCCGACATGACGGGAGAGCTCAGTCATGAATGCCTGGCAAAACCGCATGATTTCTGCGTCGGACTTGCCCTTGGGGTCGAAGTCAGACCCACCTTTGCCGCCGCCAATCGGCATGCCAGTCAGGGCATTCTTGAAGACCTGCTCAAAGCCGAGAAACTTCACGATGCCCAGATTGACGCTTGGATGGAACCTCAGCCCACCCTTGTAGGGTCCCAATGCAGAGTTGAACTGCACGCGGAAACCTCGGTTGATCTGCACGTAGCCCTGATCGTCCGTCCAAGACACGCGGAAGATGATCTGTCGTTCGGGCTCACACAACCGTTCGATCAACCCTGCGCTGCCATAGTGGGGGTGTTTGGCAACAACCCGTCCGAGACTATCGAGCACTTCGCGAACAGCTTGGTGAAACTCGTCTTCGCCCGGGTTCCGCCGAAGGACTTGCGAGTAGACA
>NZ_FNCS01000013.1 GCF_900100665.1 Pelagibacterium luteolum | reverse complement strand
CGGAAACCGTGCTGTTGATCGTCGCCGGACCCACACCGGTCTCATGCTGATGCAGTTGGTAATGCCGTATGTCTTTGGCGGTAGCGCTGTCGGGAGGACGCCCGAGGAAGGCAGCAAAGTTCCGGACGTGCCGCACATAATCCTGCTGCGTATGGGCGCCCAGGCCCCGCATCACCATATCTTGCTGCATGCGTTGACGCAGCGGTGTGATCGGGGCATTGGCCTGATAGGTCGTCATGGTGAGTTCCTCCTGTTGAAAGGAACTCCATGTTCGGACCCCAGCCTCTAGCTGCCCAGAGCCTCAGACGAATCCATCAAGTCTCACCACGCGCGTCCCTCCCGCGAAGCGGGTTCGTGCATGGGGGCGCAAAGCGGTCAAAACACCTGCCCTTGGTGATGACGGCTTTGCGCCCCATTCCCGCCGTTCAAGCTACAATCGCGATTTCCTAGGAGCTGTCCGTCTGCTTACTCAGTTTAGGCGCCGGCAACGGGGATTGCGGAACAGGGGCTTGGGGTGCGTAGCCGAGTGAAAAAGTACTCGCGGCTGGTTATCCGCTTGGCCGCGAGTTCAATTTGTAGAGCCACTTCACGCCTTGGCGTCGGTCATTGATGCACCAAATCCTGCTTGGCTGGATCCACGAGCACGAGTTCGAAGCACCATTACCAATGCGATCACACACATGATGCCGTCGGCCGCTGGAAAGGCAAACCAAAGCGTGTCCGGCCCGGCCAATGCAGCCATCGCTGTGACTAGCAGCGGCGCAAGCAGGAAAGGCTTGATCAATGTAAGCGCTGCCGTCTGCCCGGGCATGCCCACCGCCTGGAAATACAGGGCCAGGACCAGAATGGGACCGGAAAACAGGTAGAGCGTGAACATGGGGCGGAGGATAACGCCGACCTGCGCCACGACTGCCGGGTCCCCAGCGAATGCGCCTCCAATGCTGGTGTTGGTGGCAAGCAAACAGAGTGCGACGGCAAGGCAATAGAAAAAGACCATCCCCAGCGCAAGTCGCAGGGTTGCGTCAGATCGATGATATAGCCCGGCGCCGAAATTGTTTCCAACGATGGACTGCATCGCGAGACCGATTGCCATTTGCGGAAGGAATGCAAAGCTGACGATACGGGTTACAATTCCATAGGCGGCAATTGTATCGGCATATCCCGCCTCGGCGGTCAGCCTCAGGGCGGTGATGACCGTCGCCGAGACCAGAGCGATGCCGAAAAAGCTCAGACAGAGGGGCGCCCCGAGTTTGATTATTGCTCCCCAACCGGAATACCAGCGGTGCCTGCGAAGTGTGGACAATGACAGCAGAGTTTCGCTGCGCTGCCGCAATCCGATCATTAGCGCCAGCCCGCCCCCTTGCGCGATCACCGTGCCCCATGCCGACCCGGCCACGCCCAGATTGAAGGTGACAATCAGGATATAGTTGAGGACGATATTGGCGATCGTCACGCCGATAGAGAGGAGTCCGATCGTTCCGGCACGTCCTTCAACACGCAGAGCATCCGCATGGAGACCGAGCAGGAACTGCAGCGGCGTCCCCAGCACCAGGATCAGGAGATAGAGATGCGCCATGGCTGTGATGTCGTCTTGTGCACCCGCAAGCTGTCCTACGAGGTGTCGCCCTGCTGCGAGATAGATGGCGATGAAGAGCAGGGAGATGAACATTGCCAACCCGTGCGCGCCGGAAAAAGTGGCACCGCCCGCACCTCTATCGGTGGCTCCCAACTGACGGGCCAGCAGGCTCGCCATACCGCCGCCGACCAGCGTTGAAAGCGCGAAAGTAGTCATCACCACGGGAAAGCCAAGGCTCACCGCTGTGAGGGCCTCAGCACCCACATAGTGCCCGAGAAACGCGGCGTCGAAGAGATTCAGCAACCCACCCATCGACATCACAAGGATCATGGGCACGGCGTTTGATAGAAAAAGCCGCCCGATGGGGACGGTCAGGAAACGATTTTCTGTAGCGGGACCGGAAGGCATCGCTCACTCCTCAATTGGAGCATTTCGCGTATGGTGGGGGCCCGCATTGCCCACCGACGAAATGCATCGAGGGTGAGGTATTCGAATGCTTCAGAGCTTCACCGAGACTTTTGTCTGCAGGCGGCAGGTGCCCGATACCTTGAGGGGCGTATAGGGGCAGCTCCGACAATGTGTCAAGCAACTTGCGGCACATGGGTCAGCGCGGGACCTGTGAGTTCGGTAGCGGGCAAATTCCGCTTTCGATAGCCGCGATCACCCTCGGCAATGACCGCAGCGGCGTCGGGAGCCGCCGATCGGCAAGGCGCCCCATTTCGGTCATTCAACGGATTATTGCATCAACGAGAAAACGGACATGGCCTGGATTGTCACCTGATGTGAGAATGCAAAATCAAAAAATCGCAATGGACCAAACTTCAGCATCAGTCACTCCGCAGAAGAGACAAGGCTTCAGGAAAAGAGTGTTGGCGTTCCTCGCCGTGCTATTGGCCCAAGGCGTGCGTACTCGTCATCGGTGAACAAGCGGGAGCGCGTGAGGAACCGCCGCTCGGTGCCATTATCGAGACTGAACATGCCGCCACGACCTGGAATCGCATCGATGATCAACTGGGTATGCTGCCAATATTCGAACTGGCTGGGTGACATGTAGAAGGGAGCGCTGCCGATATCACCCATCTTGACGTCATGGTCGCCGACGATGAATTCGCCTTCAGGATAGCACATCGGCGACGAGCCATCACAACACCCGCCGGACTGATGAAACATAACCGGCCCATGGCGGGCCGTGATGGTGGCGATGAGACTTAAGGCGGCGTCGGTGGCGACGACGCGCGGAACGAGATCAGTCATGGCGGGTTCCTTGCTCGACGATCATTCCAGCGGGAGGTGGCCAGGGAGAGAGTGGGGTTAGGGCTCTTCCCGCCGGAATGATTTCTGGCGCCCGGAGCTCTCCCCGGGCGCCCGCTCAGGGAGGAGCGGCTTAGAAGAAGCCCAGCTTCTTGGGCGAGTAGCTCACCAGCATGTTCTTGGTCTGCTGGTAGTGGTCAAGCATCATGCGGTGGTTTTCGCGTCCGATGCCGCTCTGCTTGTAACCACCAAAGGCGGCATGGGCAGGATAGGCGTGATAGCAATTGGTCCATACGCGCCCCGCCTGGATGCCTCGGCCGAAGCGATAGGCCCGGTTGGCATCACGCGTCCACACGCCGGCGCCCAGGCCATAAAGCGTGTCATTGGCGATCTCGAGGGCTTCGGCATCGGTCTTGAAGGTCGTCACCGAGACCACCGGGCCAAAGATTTCCTCCTGGAAAATGCGCATCTTGTTGTTGCCAGCAAACACCGTCGGCTTGACGTAGTAACCACCCGCCAACTCGCCACCCAGATTGTTGCGCTCGCCGCCAGTCAGCACCGTGGCGCCTTCCTGCCGGCCGATATCGAGATAGGAGAGAATTTTCTCGAGTTGCTCGGACGAGGCCTGGGCCCCGATCATCGTGCTCATCTCGAAGGGAGAACCCTGCTTGATGGCTTCCACCCGCTTGATCGCCCGTTCCATGAAGCGGTCATAGACGCTTTCCTGGATCAGGGCGCGGCTCGGGCAGGTACACACCTCGCCCTGATTGAGCGCGAACATGGCAAAGCCCTCGAGCGCCTTGTCGAAGAAATCATCGTCTTCGGCCAATACGTCGGCAAAGAAGATGTTCGGCGATTTGCCACCCAGTTCCAGCGTCACCGGGATCAGGTTCTGGCTGGCATATTGCATGATCAGCCGGCCCGTCGTGGTCTCGCCGGTAAAGGCGATCTTGGCGATGCGGTTCGAGCTGGCCAGCGGCTTGCCGGCTTCAAGGCCAAAGCCGTTGACGATATTGACCACGCCGGGCGGCAGGATGTCTTCGATCAATTCCATGAGAAAGAGGATTGATGCCGGCGTCTGCTCGGCAGGCTTGAGCACCACGGCATTGCCTGCCGCTAGCGCGGGCGCCAGTTTCCAGACCGCCATCAGGATAGGGAAGTTCCACGGAATGATCTGCCCCACGACGCCGAGGGGCTCGTGGAAATGATAAGCCACCGTGTCATGGTCAAGTTCGGAAATGCCGCCCTCCTGGGCGCGGATGGCACCGGCGAAATAGCGGAAGTGGTCGATCGCCAGCGGAATATCGGCAGCAGTCGTCTCACGAATTGGCTTGCCATTGTCCCAGGTCTCGGCCAGCGCGATCTCGTCGAGATGTTCTTCCATGCGATCGGCAATCTTGTTGAGCATCACCGCGCGCTGCGCCACCGAGGTTTGGCCCCAGCCCGGCGCGGCCTTATGGGCCGCATCCAGCGCCCGCTCGACATCCGCCGCCTTGGAGCGCGCGACTTCGCAAATCACCTGCCCAGTGACTGGCGAGGTGTTCTCGAAGGTCTCGCCGTCGAGCGCGTCCACCCACTGCCCGCCGATATAATTGCCGTATTTCGCCTTGTACGGAGACTTGGTCCGCTGGCCGACGAATTCAGGTTTATTCATGGCATCCTCCCTTGTTCTTGGATGCCACCGTCATTGCAACCGGCGTGCCAGATGATATCAACCTGTTGAAGCTGTTAGGGAATTCTTGTGGCACCAAGCAGGGGTGGACGCGGTGCGAATTCGGATGCAACACTTTGCAACAACCAGACGCGATGGCCGATGCAACACCTGTTGCAAACTGCCACAACTGGTAGGGAGAGAGCCATGCAACAGGCGTCCGATGCTGCCTTGGTAGCCGCGCGCGAGCGTTTCTTTTCTGGGCACGATCTACCTGAGGGCCTGGTGCCTGCGCCCATATTGCGGTCCTGGCAGCGCTGCGCACAACAGGGCCTCGATGCCTCGGCGGTCATTCATGCCGAACCGGTCACCGCACCCGAGCTTCGCGCCTTGCATGAGCAGAACGAGACCTTACGCCTCCTCTCGCGCTCTGAACTGGTGTCGCTGCGCACCGAAGCGCGGCTTACCGACAGTGTCGTCATCCTCACCGATGCCAAGGGCCTCGTGCTCGATACCACGGGAAGCCCCGAATTCGCCGGCCGCGCCGCCGAAGTGGCGCTCCGCCCCGGCGTCACCTGGTCCGAAACTGCCACTGGCACCAATGCCATCGGCACGGCTCTCGCCGAACGTCGCGCCATCGAGGTGCATGGGGGAGAACACTTCTTCGAACTACATGGTATCCTGCATTGCGCCGCATCGCCCATTTTCGACCCTTTCGGGAAGCTCGCTGGCGTGCTCGATCTCTCCGGCCATGCCTCGGCTGAGCACACCCATGCCATGGGCCTGGTGCGCCTCGCCGTCGAGCAGATCGAACATCGCTTCTTCGCCCGCGGCTTCGATGACATGACCGTGGTGCGCTTCCACCGTGCCGCTGATCTCCTGGGCACCGCCCGCGAAGGCATTCTGGTCTTTGATGGCGGGCGTTTGATCGCCGGCAATCGTCGCGCGCTCCATCTCGTCGGGCTCGACCGCAAGGCGCTGCGCCAGTCCACCGCCGAGGAAATCTTTGAAACCGCGGCGCTCGCCACACAGCGCGGCGAACTGCGCGCCCGCAATGGCGAGCGCTTCTTTGCCGCCGTGTCCGAGCCGCGCAAGTCGCCGCTGCGCGTCACCGGCACCCTGCCGCGCGTCGCCAAGTCGGGCGAGCCAGCGCCTTTTCTCACTCCCGAAACCCGCGCCGATCTCGCCAAGGCCATCCGCCTGGTCAATGCCGAAATCCCCCTGCTCATCGCTGGGGAAACCGGTGCCGGCAAGGAAGTCTTCGCCCGCTACCTGCATGGCCTCACCCAGCGCGCCGGCAAGCCCTTTGTCGCCATCAACTGTGCTGCACTGCCCGAGAGCCTGATCGAATCCGAACTCTTCGGCTACCAGCCCGGCGCCTTCACCGGCGCCCGCAAGCAGGGCGCCATTGGCCTGGTGCAACAAGCCGAGGGCGGCATTCTCTTCCTCGATGAAATCGGCGACATGCCGCTCTTGCTGCAGTCGCGCCTCCTGCGCGTCTTGCAGGACAAGGAAGTCGTGCCACTGGGCGGCGGCACCGCGCAGAAGGCTGATTTCGTGCCCGTTTGCGCCACCAATCGCGATCTCAAGGCCATGGTCGAGGCAGGCACCTTCCGCGCCGATCTCTACTACCGCATCGCCCAGTTCACCATCCGCCTGCCGGCCCTGTGTGATTTCCCCGATCGCGCCACTGTCGTCTCGAGCCTCTGGTCCCAGCTCGCGACGGGCCATCCGCCGCTGCCCGCCCCGGTGCTTGCCCGCCTCGCCGCCCAGCCATGGCCAGGCAATTTCCGCGAACTGACCGGGACGCTGCGCGCCCTATCAGCGCTGTGTGAACCAGAACAGCCCATCACTTTGGCCGATCTACCCCAGTTCACCGAACAGGTCACCGCGGCACCTCTGCTGTTCCAGAACGATTTGGGCAGTCTCACCGAAGCCGCAATGCGTCGCGCGGTGGACCAGAATAACGGCAATCTTTCCGCCGCTGCGCGCGCTCTCGGCATCGACCGCTCGACCCTCTACCGACGGCTGGTCTGGAAATAGTTGGAAGAGGCTGATTGAACAGCTGCGTTGGCTCGTGGCTTTGCCAGTATGGGCGCCGCAGTAGACCCGTATTGGCTTTCATTTGACACTCATGAGTGACAACGCGAGGGCCAGCGAATGGCAGTTAATCCACTAGGTCGGCCCGAAAGCCGACAGGCTACAAACGGCCCCGAGGCGGTCGGCCTAGAAAGCGTCGTTGTCTCGGTTGTCCACGAGCAGGTCACGAGCTTTCTTCCCTAAAACCGCAGCTGCAATAATGGTCATACGATCGCCTAGGTTCTGGTCGCAATGCAGATGATGTGGAGGGCTCCCCCCGCGCGCACCCGAACCTCTTCGATCTTAAGCCCGCCTTGCTTAAGGCGTTCGAAGAATCGGTAACCGGGTCTTGCCGACCAGATGGCCACATGTCCACCGGCTGTCAGCGCTGTTTTGTACGCGGCGAGGCCGCGGGCATCGTAGAGCCGGTCGTTGGCCGGCCGGGACAGGCCATCCGGACCATTGTCGACATCGAGCAGGATTGCATCGAACGGCCCGTCCCGCCCGATCAGCTCGGTTACGTCACGTTGCTCTAGACGAACGCGCGGATCAGAGAAACTTTTTCCGTGGACGGGGGCCAGAAGGCCTCCCGCCCATGCAATAACGGCGGGCACCAGTTCGGCAACGATCAACTCGGCCTCGGCGCCAAAGTGTGCGAGTGCCGCGCGCACCGTTAAACCCATTCCGAGCCCGCCGATGAGCACCCGGGCCTTGGCGCGCTTGCCAATGCGTTCGGCGGACAGCGTGGCCAGCCGTTCTTCTGATTTGCCCCGGCGACTGTTCATCAGTTCCGTGGCGCCGCGCATTATCGAAAACTCATGGCCGCGCTGCATGAGCTTGAGTTCACCGCCATCGGGAACGATAGCTCGATCTACCTCGATACAGGGCAGCATGTGTCACTCCGTCGGCGCAACAACGCGGTTTACATATAGCATGAGTGACGTGTTGTCTCTCGAACGCCGCACGGTTGGCAACTTATGGGTCGTCGGCTCGGCGGCCAGGCCCGTCGCCGAACCTCAGAACACGCAACGGCAACGCAATCTGTGGGCTAAAAATACATTAAAATCAGAAAGATAGTCTTTCACGATGAAGAGATTGGCGGCGTCGCGCGGCCCGCGGTTGACGGCGGCACTTGTTTCACGTATTCACTGTATACAGAAAATACATTGCATGCAGAGGAGCCGGCTGTGAAAGCCATTGCCGCAGCAGATTCGCTGGAAGAACACGCTTACAAGGCGATCCGAGAAATGATTCTTTCCGGAGAACTAAAGGCGGGACAGAAGCTCGTCCAGGAAGACCTAGCCGCCCGGCTCGGGCTTAGCCGGACGCCTTTGCGCAGCGCCATAGCCAATCTTGAGCGCGATAATTTCGTCGCTCTTGGATCGCGAGGAGAGGCCGTCGTTGCCGAGTTCGGGCCAACCCAGATCGCGGCTGTTTTCGAAATTCGGGCGGTGCTGGAAGGTCTAACCTGCCGTTTGCTGGCCCCCTCGATCGAGCGTAAGCATACCGTCTATCTGAGGTCCTTGATGACGGCGGTCACCGATACGCTCGAGACTGGTGATTTTGCGGAATACCGGCAAGCGGATATCGAATTCCACTCGTACCTCACCAAGCTCATGGAGGGTAGCTTCCACACCCGCATGCTGGAGTCCCTTCAGGTGATAATGGGGATGAGTCTGGCGCAGGGGCTGCTCAGAACGCCTCATGAAACTCTGCCCGAGCACCTTGCGATCATCGATGCGCTGGAAGCGCATGACGCAGATGCGGCGGAGCGCGCCATGATCGTCCACATCCGCAAAACGATTTCCCTGATCGAAAGTCAGGGCTGACGGCTGGTGGCGTGGTGCCGCCGGCAAGGGAGGGATCGACCGCTTCGCGGTCACAGATCCGGTCAAATGGAGGAAACTTATGGACAAGATGCTTAAACTTGATCGAGCGCGATCTGACCTCATGCGGTCAGTCGCACGGGGATCGCTCGTGGCGATAACCAGCGCCGGTGTTACGCTTTCCAGCATCGCGCCCGCGCTGGCTCAGGACAATTCCATCGAGTTCTGGACCCAGTCCTATGGCGATGCGCTCCAATGGAACGCAACGATACGCGATCTTGCCGCGGAGTTTGAGGCCGAGACGGGAATCTCTGTCCAGCACGAAACCATAAACTGGTCTGTGGCCTTCGACACCTGGTTGACAGTGTCCCGTGGAGGCGCCGCGCCCGATTGCGCAGATATGTACTGGCTGCACTCGTTCTCGGCCATTGGTGGCGATCAGTACGGTCCTATGCCCATCAACGAGTACCGCGACCAATGGGAAAACCTCGATGAGAATTTCTTCGAAGGCAGCCTCCAGGATGTGACATGGCAGGGCGACTTCTACGGCATCCCCTGGCGCGGTGACATCCGGTCGTTCATTTACCGGACGGATGCGTTTGCGGAGGCGGGCATCGAAGGTCCGCCCGAGACCTGGGACGAGATTGTCGACATCGCGACGGAGCTTACCGAGCGCGATGAGAACGGCAATGTCACGCGCTGGGGATATGCCTACGGGACGGCGACCAATTCCGTCTCATGGCTGCTGCCCTACTATTGGCAGGCTGGCGGAGACTTCATGACCGAGGACGGTCGGACTGCCACGATCGACAACGAAGCCATGCGCACTGCGTTGACGTTCATGCGGGACTTGATGTGGGAACATGAAGTGGTCGACCCCGACAGCATGGAAGCCAACTATGACCCGCAGCCAGGCTTTCTGGCCGGCGATATCGCGATGATCAACAGCGCAGAGCAGTCCTGGGGCGTTGAGCTCGATCGCGACTATCCTCAGCTCGAAGGTCAGTGGGCTATGTCTTTGACTCCCGAAGGGCCGGAAAATCGCGATAGCTTCAGCGGCGGCGGGTATCTGGGCGTTCTGCGCGGCACCGACAAGGTCGAGCAGTGCGTGGAGTGGATGGAATTCCTTTCTCAAGAAGACAACATGGCGACGCTCAGCCGCGTTAGCGGCAATGTCAGCACACGCCGGGACGTCATGGACTCCGAATTCTGGAACGACCGGCCCTGGAAGGTCGTGGTTGGTGAAGCGCTCGAGTATGCGCGCACCTCCCAGCATCCTGCTCCGGCATGGAGCGCGATTGCGGCGCCTGAGCCCGGCGCGGTTCTCTATGACATGATGTATGACGCGGTGGTGCGTCAGCAGGATCTCGATGAGGTTATTTCACGGGCCCAAGAGCGCATGCAGGCCGAGCTCGATCGATCGAACGTGCAGTAAAAACCTCCCGGCCGGGCGGCTCTCCCCAGCACTGCCGTCCGGCACCTCTCCCAAGGAGATCACGCGTGGAACGCGATAAGCTGATATTTTGCTATGTGATGGTGGCGCCGGCCCTGATCCTTACGGTGGGGCTCGGCATCTATCCGATGTTGGCGTCCATGGTCATGAGCTTCCAGCTATATGATCTGCTGCAGATCAATGCCGTTGGGACACCTTTCGTCGGGTTCGAGAACTACATAGCGGTTTTCCAGGATCCGAGGTTTGTCCAGACCATCGTCAATACGGTGTTGTTCACGATCATCGCAGTCGTCGTCTCGATCGCCATGGGCTTGTTCCTGTCCCAGGTGATCAATGCCAATTTCAAGGGGCGCGCGGTGCTGCGAACCCTCGTGTTCGTGCCCTGGTTTGTTCCGCCCGTCGTGGCGTCGGCCATCTGGATGTGGCTGTTGCAGACCGAGCGTAGTCCGATCAACCATGCGCTTCAGTCCATGGGGCTGATCGATACCGACATTCGCTTTCTCACAGACCCCTCGACCTTCGGGCCGTTTTCGATCCCGATGATGGCGGTGGCCGCGGTGCGCGTTTGGAACGGGTTGCCGGTCATCATCATCTTCCTGCTCGCCGGGCTGCAGTCGATACCCAAGGGTCTCTATGAGGCTGCTGAAATAGACGGAGCTTCGATCATGCAGAAGTTCTGGTTCGTGACCTTACCGATGCTGCGCCCGGTCATGTCGGTGCTGTTGGCGTTGCTCGTCATGAACGGGCTCGGGCAGTTCGAAATCAATTACATCATGACCCGTGGTGGGCCCCAGAATCTTACCAACATCATGGCGGTCTATTCCTATCAGCAGGCCTTCATGTTTTTCCGCTTCGACTATGCCGCCGCGGCGAGTGGCGTCATCCTACTTATGACCAGCGTGGTGTGCATCTTCTACGTCCGCGCTCAATCCAAGGACACTTTGCGATGACCAGAGCGCTCGAAAATGGCGCAATAGCCGATCCGGCGCGCGCCAAAACAGGCTTTCGCAACAACGATCCTATTACCCGTTTTGTGGTTGTCCTGGTCATGGGGCTGATGCTTGTCTACATCCTCCTGCCTGTCTTCTGGATGATCAAAAGCTCGTTCCAGACCAGTCTCGAGGTCCAGGCCATCCCCCCGATCTGGCTGCCGGAAACCTGGTCGCTCGATGCCTATTTCGACGCCGGCCTTCTCATTCCGCTGTGGCGGTACATGTTCAATTCCATCGTGGTTTCGGTGGTCTCGGCCGTGATAACCACTGCAATTGCGGCAACCGGAGCCTATGTTCTGGCGCGCTACAGATTTCCTGGCGCGATGCTGATCTTGGGGATGATCCTTGCCACCCAGCTCATTCCGGCGATCACCCGTGTCTTTCCAGTATACTTCCTGGTTCAGGATCTTCAGCTTCTTAATACTTACGCCGGCCTGATCCTGGCTTATGTGGGGTTTTCCCTGCCCTTCGCCATCCTTCTGCTGCGTGGGTATTTCCAAACGAGCAGTCCCCCTGAACTCGAAGAAGCGGCGATGATCGATGGGTGCACACATTTCGGGGCGTTCTGGCGCGTGATCTTACCGATCTCGCTGCCCGGTCTGGCTGCAGTCACAATCTTTAGCTTTCTCAATTCCTGGAATGACTTTCTCTGGGCCAGCCTGCTCCTGAGTTCGGGCGCAATGAAAACGGTGCAGGTCGGCATTGGCGATTTCGCGAGTGAGGGAGGCGGCGTGCAATATATCAACGCCTTCATGGCGGCTTGCGTCATCGCCACCATACCCGCGCTTATCCTGTTCTTCTTCGTCCAGCGTTGGCTGGTCAGTGGACTGACGGCCGGTGCCGTAAAAGGTTAGCTAAATCAAACAACTAACGCTTTGCCGACGATGCCAATGGCGCCGGCGGAGCAAGAGAGGAGCGCCATTTTTTGCTGGCGCCCACAACATGAGGACACGAAAATGGCAATCCGCAATTCCATCCTTTTGGGCACTCTGGGACGCTACGCCGACCGCTTCCACCAATTTCAAAAGCCACGCAGCCTTGCCGAGCGGCTCGATTTGGCAACGACCATCCCGCGCACCCATGGGGTGGAGCCGGTCTATCCGCAGGATCTGGGCTACCAGGGGGAACATGTCGATCTGGTCAAAGCCAGCGGCCTTGCGGTGTCGGCGGTCAATGTCAACGTCAAGAGCGAGGACAAATTCCGCGCAGGCTCGTTTACCAATCCCGACGCCGGTGTGCGCCGGGAGGCCACCCAATATCTTAAGACGGCAATGGATCTCGCAAGCGATCTGGGCGCGGATATGATCACTGTGTGCCCGTTGATCGACGGGTGGGACTATGCATTCCAGGTTGATTTCAGGAGCCAGTGGCGCTGGCTGGTCGAAGCGTTTTCCGAGGCGAGTGCCTATCGCAGCGACGTTAAGATCAGCATCGAGTACAAGGCTTATGAATCGCGCAACCGGATCATTCTGCCCTCGATGGGCCGTACGCTTCACTTCTGTAATACGGTCGGAGCGGATACGCTTGGCGTAACCATCGATGTGGGGCATGCCTTGATAGCGGGTGAAACGCCGGCTGCTGAAATATGCCTCGCTCACGATGCAGGACGGCTCTTCTATATTCACTTCAATGACAATAACCGCGGCGCGGACTGGGACATGCTGCCCGCATCGGTCAATTTCTGGGAAACGCTTGAGGCGCTCTTTTACATGCGCGAGCTCGGCTGGGACGGTTGGGTGGCCTATGACGTCTTCACCCGTCACGGCGCCGATGACGAGGCGATAGCGTCGACTTTCCAGATCATGGAAGATCTCGACAAGATCATCGATCGCATCGGCATGGACCAGATCAGGGCGTTGCGGACCGATGGGACCCCGGCCCGAACCTTTGCCGCGCTCACCCGCGCGCTGGTCTGAGGGCACGATCATGCAACTGGGTATCGGCAGTTACAGCTATCGCTGGGCAATGGGGTTCAAGGATGTGCGCCCTGACAGGCCCATGACACCGGCGGATCTTGTGCGTAAAGCCCGAGCGCTCGATCTTGATCTCGTGCAGCTGGCCGACAATGTGGGCCTCCACACCGCAGACACGGCCATAGTATCTGAATTGGCAAACACGGCGCGCACGTTGAATGTCGAGGTGGAACTGGGTCTCAACGGCTTGCGGGCTGAGACTCTGGAGCCCTATTTCAAGCTCGCCGAAACTCTGGATGCCCGCATTCTGCGCGTTGCGCCGGACGCGACCGACGCGGAGCGACCGACCGAAGAGATCGTAAGCAGCCTTCGGGACGCGCTACCGCGCCTTGAGGTGGGTAACATCGTTCTCGCCATCGAGAACCACTTCCATTTCCCTTCTCCTCACCTCAAGACCATCCTTGATGCTGTGGATCATCCTCGGGTCGGAGTGTGCCTCGATGTGGCCAATTCGATTGCCATTGGAGAGTGGCCGGCCGACACGATCGCGATGCTGGCGCCTTTTGCCGTCAACCTTCACCTCAAGGACTATGTGATCGCCATTGATCCTTACGGCGTGGGTATGGCGGTTACCGGTACGCCTCTTGGCAAGGGATTTTTAGACATTGCCTCTGTCTTTGATGCGCTCGAGCGGGAAGGCCGCGACGTGAACGTCCTACTCGAGCATTGGCTACCGCGAGCGGAATCCCACTCCCAAACCACTGCCAATGAGGACGAATGGCTAGAGCAGAGCATCACTGCTGCCAGGCCCTTTATTACTGCTTTTCAAAACACGCGAAACGGAGGATAGACTATGACAAAGATTTCTATAGACGGAGAGAAATTCCTGGTCGACGGCCGGCCGATATATGAGGGCCGCACCTACAAGGGAAACCCAGTCGAAGGCTTGCTGTTCAATACGCGGATGGTCCAGGCGATTTTTGACGATGAGAACCCCGAGACTGCTGAGAACTGGGCGTATCCCGATACCGGAAAATGGGACGCCGACAGAAATGTCGACGAGTTCATCGCTGCACTCCCCACCTATCTGGCCCATGGTGTGAAGGCCTTTACCCTCAATCTGCAAGGGGGCATGCCCATCACCGGCACGGAAAGGGTTCAACCCTGGCTCAATACCGCAATCGACCCCAAGGGTAATCTCAAGCCCAAGCATATGGCGCGCCTTCACAAAGTACTCGCTGCCGCCGATGCGCTGGGTATGGTCGCCATCGTGGGATATTATTATTTTGGTCAGGACCAGTATCTCGATGACGACGATGCCATTCGCGCAGGCGTCGTCAACGCAACCCGTTGGCTGCTCGAGACCGGGTTCGAAAACATCCTGGTCGAAATCAACAACGAATGTGACATCCCCCACTACGATCATGATCTGCTCATGCCGGGCCGGGTCCACGAGCTCGTCGAGCTTGCACGGTCGATCGAGATCGATGGCCGCAAACTGCCGATCGCAACGAGCTTTAGCGGCGGCTTCTTTCACAGCGACATCGCCAAGGGCGTTCCGACCGAGGCGGTCATCGAGGCGTCCGACTTCATCATCGTTCATTCCAACAAATGGAACGAGGAACAGACCCGTGAGGTGGTGCGCGCAGTGCGTGCCAAACCCGCCTTCCAACGCCGCCCCATGCCGATTGTGATCAATGAAGACTCGGTGAGCGCGGAGAACATGTTTGCCGCCGTCGAGGTATATGCGCCTTGGGGATATTACGATCAGGGCAAGAACAACTACCGTGACGGTTACCAGTCTCCGCCGGTCAATTGGGGCATCTCGACCCCGGAAAAAGAACGCTTCTTCAAGGGCGTTGCGGAAATCACCGGCACCAAGGTCGCCAGCTAAACGCTGGAGGAGGATACCCCAATGGCACCGATTACGGTATCAAACGTCAAGAAGTCCTATGGCAGCGTTCCCGTCATTCACGGCGTTTCGCTGGAAATCGAGGATGGCGAATTCGTCATCCTCGTGGGACCCTCCGGCTGCGGAAAATCCACATTACTGCGCATGATCGCCGGCCTGGAATCGATCACTGGCGGCGAAGTCACGATTGACGCAAAAGTCGTCAACGATCTGCCGCCGCGGGAGCGCGACATTGCCATGGTCTTTCAATCCTATGCGCTCTATCCGCACATGACCGTGGCTGAGAACATGGGATTTTCTCTCAAGCTGTCGCGTCACAGCAAAGCCGAGATTGCCCAGAAGGTGCAGATGGCGGCGGAGATTCTCGATCTCGAACCGCTGCTGGACCGCCGTCCCGCCCAACTCTCGGGTGGGCAACGCCAGCGCGTAGCCATGGGACGATCCATAGTGCGAGATCCGAAGGTCTTCCTGTTCGATGAACCCTTGTCCAATCTCGATGCCAAATTGCGCGTCCAGATGCGCAGTGAGATCAAGGAGCTTCATCAGCGGCTCAAAACGACTATCGTCTACGTGACCCATGATCAGGTGGAAGCCATGACTATGGCCGACCGTATCGTGGTAATGAATTCCGGTCATATCGAGCAAATTGGGACGCCGATGGATCTTTATGACAGCCCTGAGAGCCTGTTCGTCGCAGGCTTTATCGGATCGCCGGCCATGAATTTTCTTACTGGCGGCATTCAGCGTGGACCGAACGGAGACAGCTTTGTCTCAGAGGCAGGGACAACGATACCCTTCGCCTTTGCAACCGCTCTCCCCGATGCATCGATTGTGCTGGGTATTCGCCCGGAAAATCTCGCTCTTGGCGAAATGGGGCCGGTTGTGCTCGATGGTGTGATCTCGGTGGTCGAACCCACTGGTGCAGATACGCTGGTCTCTGTCCATGTGGGCAGCGATACCCTGCTCATGCTCATCCGGGAGCGAGTCAATCTCAAATCGGGGGATAAGATCAAGCTTTCGGCGGACCCTTCGACGTTCCATGTGTTTGGGGCCGATGACGGTAAGAGGTTGCCCAAGCAATGACTGCAGCCACGCCGTCGATGGGGCAGCGCGCGGGGATCATGATTTCCAATGGCTGGCTGTCGGCGCGCATTCTGCCGTTCGGTGCAAGCCTAGCGGACTTGCGGATTGCCGGCCACGATGCCCCTCTGGTGCTGGGATATGAAGACGTGGATACCTATGCCTCCCATGGACAGTATTTCGGCGCCGTTATCGGGCGCTATGCCAACAGGATCGCCGACGGACACTGTATGGTTGGGGACGACCAGCTTTCGCTCGAGCGAAACGATGGAAGGAACCATCTTCATGGCGGCCCGGACGGCTTTGCCACGCAAGACTGGCAGGTTCTCTCCGTCGAGCCGAGCGCGGTAAGGCTTGGGCTTGTCGAAGAGGATGGCCATGGCGGCTACCCTGGTACCCTCCAAGCCACAGTAACCTATTCTCTGGTGGGTAATGGCACGCTGTGCCTTGAGTTCGAGGCCACAAGCGATCGCGCGACGCCGTTAAACATGACCCATCATCCGTATTTCAATTTTGCCGGACACGGGGTGATTGACGCGCATACGCTGACGATAAACTCAGATAGTTATTTGCCCTCGCGGCCGGATCTGATTCCGACTGGTGACATCGCCGGCGTGGACAATACCCCATTTGATTTCCGCGTGCCCCGACCGATCCACGCACAGGGCGCGAAAATAATATCCTATAACAACACCTTTTGCCGTCCCACCTCGGCCGTGGGTTTGTGGCACGCGGCAAGTTTGGTTCACGGTCGGATTGCGATGTCCCTTCATACAGATCAACCCGGGATCCACTTCTATAACGGATACAAGATCAGCGATGCTCGCCCCGGGCTCGGCGGGCAGCGCTATCAGCCCCGCAGCGCTGTTTGTCTTGAAGCCCAGGCCTGGCCAGATGCCCCGAACAATTCTCATTTTCCCTCAACGCTTCTTTCTCCCGGAGAGCGCTACCATCGCCGTATCGAGTACAGGTTCTCACTCCATTGAGGTGACTTGTCCGAGCTGCGAAGGGTCTTGGGCTGACACTCCGACCCAATCGCTGCACGAGGGAGCATTTTTGAGCGCCTCGTGATCCGCATCAAAGAGAATTAGCCCCGAAACAGCGGCTGCTCTTGTGCCACAGCATTTTGCCGGGAATGTCTCGAATGTGGGCGGATGCCGAATGGCAGCTCTCCTCTGCGTCCTTGCCAAAACCGGACCGACCGCAATCGGCCCCGATCGCGCCTTTCCTTTGATGACGGGGTCTCCAGCGTGATGACCGGCACGGGGTGGTAAGGGGACTGGCCGCTTTTTGGCCGTTGCCGCGCGGTCAGCCGCCGTCAGCGGACTGTGGCTATTGTTTCGGAAGACTTGATCGCTCAAATTAGCGTGCAGCTCTGCATCCATAATTGAGAAAGAGAAACTCGCGGCAATCGCCGCGAATTCAAGCTGGTTCACGCTTTAGCGCTGGTCTCTGACACTCCGAAGCCTGCTTGGCTGGAGCCATGCGCAAGTGTTCGAAGCACGATAGCCAGTGCAATGACGGCAAGAAGTCCGTCGGCCGCTGGAAAGGCGAGCCAGAGAGAGCCAGGTCCTATCAATGTGACCAAGGCCACGACCAGCAAGGGCGTCAGCACGAAGGGCTTGGCCAGTGTCAACGCCGCGGTGCGCCCGGGCTGACCAATCGCCTGAAAGTAGAGCGCCAATACGAGGATGGGACCGGCCACGACATACAATGCGAACATGGCCCGAATGATCGTGCCAACCTGGGCGACAACAACCGGGTCGTCAGAGAACCCTGCTCCGAGGGTTGCGTTAGTCGCAAACAGTCCAAGTGCCACGATGAGGCAATAGGCAAATACCGCCCCCACTGCCACGAGCAAGGCGCTATTGGATCGCTGATACAGCCCGGCGCCAAAGTTGTTTCCAACGATGGCCTGCATTGCAAGGCCAATGGCCATCTGCGGCAGGTAGGCAAAGCCGACGATACGGGTGACGACCCCATAAGCTGCTATGGCGTCAGCGTATCCCGCCTCAGCGGTCAACCTCAGGGTTGTGATGATCGTCGCCGATACGAGACCCATGCCGATAAAACTCAGACTGAGTGGGGCGCCAAGTTTGATGATTGGTATCCAACCGCCGATCCAGCGATGCCGGAACAGTGTGGCCATCTGCAACAGCGTTTCGCTTTTTAGGCGTAGCCGGACCACGAGGGCCAGCCCAACCCCTTGCGCAATCACAGAGCCCCACGCCGATCCGGCCACACCGAAGTCGAATGTCACAATCAGCAGGTAGTTGAGAACAATGTTGGCAAGCGTCACGCCGACCGAAAGCATGCCGATCGTTCCTGCTCTCCCTTCAATCCGCAGGGCGTCGGCATGCAAACTCAGCAAGAACTGCAACGGTGTGCCCAGGATAACGATCAGAAGATAAAGATGCGCCATCCTCGTGATGTCGCTATCTGCACCCGAAAGCTGTTCGATAAGGCCAGGGCCGACAGCCAGATAGATGATGATCATGGCCAGGGCGATAGAGAGTGCCAAGCCATGCGCACGCGCAAAAATGGCACCTCCCGCCTCCTTGTCTGCGGCACCGAGCTGTCGGGCGAGGAGGCTCGTCATTCCGCCGCCAACAAGCGTTGAAACCGCAAACGTGATCATCAGGAACGGAAAGACGAGGCTGACCGCCGTTAGCGCTTCGACACCCACATACTGCCCGAGGAAAACGGCATCGACGAGATTTAAGAGCCCGCCCATCGACATCACAAGGATCATGGGCAAGGCATTTGATAGAAACAGCCGCCCTATAGGGGCGGTGAGAAAACGATTCTCTGTAGCGGGACCGTACGGCATCGCTCACTCCTCAACAGGAGCATTTCGTGCTGGAAGGGAGCCCGCATTGCCAACCGTCGAAATGCTTTTCGAGGGTGAGTTGATCGATCACGTCAGGGCTTCACCGAGACTTTCGTCTGCAGGCGGCAGGTGCCCGATACCTAGACGTGGGCCTATAAGGTCAGGCTGAAGGGGTGTCAAGCAGTGTACCAACAGATCGTGTGCTGTTGGCGCGACGACCATCACGGTACTTTCAAGATGGCTCTGGCGGCGACGACAATCAGAATTCGGCTCGGTGGTGTAAAATCTATCTCGCATGACCATAGGCGCGATTGAATGCGTTAATGGATACGTAGCGGACAGCCGGTGCGCATCCTCTGTGAGGCGCGTAAGCTGGCGCTCAAGCTGGAGCCGTCCTTGCGCAGGTTTAAGAAAATCCGGTGCCTGGCTGCTGCATTGCAAAGCTGAAGATCAACTCAGCCGGAGCTGTTCCGAAGCGAGCGCAACATGCAGCTCGTGCCGGCCTGGAGGAAGTCCGTCGCTGTAGCCGAAATCGAGCTTCAAGTCCGTGGCCTTCAGACCATGCGCCGTGGCATGGGCGTAAAGGCGTGCATACTGATCCGGGATGGCCTCGAGCGCGCCGTCATGGATGAGGCGGAGGTACCGCCCCGGAGGGATGGACAAACTGATCATTCCGTCAGGAACTTCGGTTATCTTGGCTGCCAGGTATCCAACAAGCTCGCGATAGACGCCATCTTCGCGGCTGATGGAGACCTCAAGAAAGCTCGTAGCCCCCGTTTCCGCCGCAAAAAGCTCCTGCCAGGCGGCTGGAACAGCCCGCGGCAGGTCTTCCCATGTCGCTTTCACCATGATGCCGATGGCGGTGAGTTCAGGTAGGTCGATAGTTTCAATCAACAGTGCCTCCCAGGCCGTGAGCGGTCCACTTCTGCAAGATTATCGGTTCAATCATGGAAGCATCGTGTCGCTTTCAACCAGCAATTCTTCGATCTCCTGAACCACATGTTGAGACAACGGGCCGAACTGCAGAGCGCCGAGATTGTCACGAACCTGAGCTTCAGACTTGAACCCTGGAATGGGCAATGTAAACGGCGATCTGGCCAACAGCCAACCGAGTGCTCCTTGTGCCGGAGTTCGGCCATCACTGGTCAGCAGATCCCGAATAGTTGCAACTCTAGCAAGCATCTCTGGACGCGGCTTGCCAATTTCGAAGAAGCGGACCCAGCTGTGCCCGGCACCCCGGACATCCGTATCGGGTAGGTGAGAACCATTGGTGAACTTGCCGGTCAGCATGCCCATGGCCAAAGGCGAGCGATTGAGGCTGGCAAGATTATCCTTGGCACATAGGTCGAGCACTTCGGGCCCATCCCAAAACACACTTAGCTCCTGCTGAACGGCAGTGAAGTGAGGATACTGGACCATCCGACCTGCCTTTTGCGCATCATCGGTACTCCAGCCCCAGGCCGAATACGGCCAGTCTCAGCAAGCCTCTCCAAGGCTTCTGCGGCTGCGTCAGCCTCTTGGTCCGATAAACCACTGACATGGATTTGATAAAGGTCGATGTAGTCAGTGCCGAGCCAAGATGTTAAGAGACATCTCATTGCCAGAAAAGTAATGGTGCGGGCGGGGGGACTCGAACCCCCACGGGGATACCCCCTACGGATTTTCATACCGACTACGGCTTTCGCCGCCGCGCGTAGCGTTTGTGGTCTGGACTATCCCTTCGCCTTAGCTTTGGCCTTAGGCGCTGCCCGTCTAGTCTCTACACCTTCCACTTTTTCAGGTGGCTTGGCTCGGGATTGCCATTTTAAAGGTTTCCCCGAATTTGAGCAGTTCTACATCCAGGGTTTCCCCTGGTGCACTCAAGCCTTAAGTCCGTTGCGTCTACCATTCCGCCACGCCCGCACATTTGAGCCCGGCATCTATAGCGTGCAGATTTCCAAATGCCAATAAAAGGTTGCTGCGCAAAGGCTTAAACCGTACTCGTGAGAACCTGCCCTCGGCAGTCGAGCGGCACGATCACCGGCAACTCGATGCGGAGCTCAGGCTTAGCCCTCCTGTGCCCTAATGTCTTGAACCCGTTTTTTCGCTGGCTTAGGGCGCCGCACGTTGATCGCTGCCGCGTCCAGACTGTTGGCGATGTGTGCGGCATAGTATTTTTCGATCATCTCGACGCTGGTGCGGCAGTTCTTGGCAATCTGATATATGTCAGCGCCCTCCATAAGGCGCAGACATATATAAGTGTGACGCAAGCTGTACGCCGTGCGGCGTAACCCCTCGCGATCGAATTTCAGGCCCTCTTCGGCCAAAATATTATTGAACATCTCGCGGTGCCCCCGCGAAGGAAAGACCAGCTCGTCCGAGCTGGGAGCGTTGCGCTTCTTCAAGCGCTGGAAGGGCAGAACCGCTCCGCTCGTACTCTTGCAAAAACCCACGCCCCGCTTGCCGCGAACCGTGATCAGCAAGATGCGCTGATCGGTAGCCTCGTCATGGACAATTTCGACATCGCGGTACTCGAGCCTGTTGGCTTCATCAGGCCGCAATCCGGTATTGGCCATAAACAACACGTAGTCGTGGAGCTGCTCGCTTTCCCAAGCAAAGCGCTTCTTTTTCGGCGCTTTGGCGCGACGCCTGGTGGCCTCGTAAAGCCTTTTGTATTCTTCCGGCGTAAACCACGCGCGATGGGTGACTTTTCCATTGGAGCGGTACGGCTCGGAAAGATCAGGAAGATAATCAAGCCATCCATGACGTACGGCCGTCTTCAATATCTGGCGTAGCGTCACCATCTCGTGGTGCATTGTGGTGCGCGCCGCCGGTCGACCCCATTTTTGCATCGAGACGTTGCGCCGATGGATACGATACTCCTGAACCAGTCCAGGCGTGATTTCTCCAAGATAGCGTTCGCCAAAAAACGGCAAGAGATGCACGTTTACGCGCATCTTGTGGCTCTCGACATATTGGGGGTTTCGCTGGCCTTCGGTGATCACCTCGTATTCACGGATGAACTGATCGGCAGCCGCTTTAAATTTCCGGCCCGACAGCACCTCTCCGCGCCGCGATTTGCCCCGCAGCTCAAGATACCATTCTTCTGCCCAGTCGATCGCTTCATGAAGCTTTGAGCGCTTGGTCGAAACGCGGTGGTTCTTGCCAGCTAAAGACGCCGAGCACTGCCAGTGGCTCGAGTTCTCCCGTCTATAGACATGGAGTTTTCCGCCCATCAGGGCGTGACTTTTTCCCATACCCACTTCCCCCTGCGTTGGTGTGTCGCAAAAGTGAAACTGTGTAGGGAATGTGTAAGACTTTTTACCCGCGCTTTGAAGAGCGGTGCGTCCGTAACTATATGAAATCTATGTAAAATTTTGACAACAAAAGTCTGCCCTAGGCGCTTTTAAGTCTTGTGTGTCTACCGATTCCACCACGCCCGCAGTGTAATCAGGCTCGTCATTGCAGGGCAAAAGCCAAAGTGCAAGTAGGATCAGACTTTAGCCAACAGAGCGCTACCACGCGGCGAGAGCCGGTAGCCGATGTCACCACTAATCAAGAGCCCCAGCGCCACCAATTCCCGAGCCCGTGACTTGAAGGCCGATTTTTCCTGCCCTAGGGCGTCGGCCAGAACCGACGCGGCAACGCCCTCCTGCTCGGCGATCAGCCGCAGCACTTTGACACTCCAACCTGTCCCTACAGGACGGTCGATCTTTAAAAGCTCGACTTTGAGATGCTTCACCATGTCATCGCCGAGTTGTGTATCGCCGCCAAGGGCCTCGCGCGGATCCTCACCCTTGTAGCTGACTTCAATCCGGTCAAGATCGCCAGGCTTCATGGTATCGAGCCAAGCCAGAAACTCTGCTGTATCAGCAAACCCCGCGCGGCGTGCATCGGCGTTGGTTACCGCGTTTGCGGCAACCGGCGTGATCTCGCCGATCTGCAGAACGCCCAGGCGTGTCTTGAGCGTTCCCCCCGACTTAACCGTCCGGCGCTGCCAACGGCGGTACTGCAGCGTTATCTCACCAGATTTGATCTTCTCGAGAACCTCGAGCTTGATCAGCATCAGTCTGTGCCACCGGCGATGGGCGCTGCATAGGTGAAGTCCAGATCCCAAGGGAAGAAAATCCACGTATCCTGGCTCACCTCGGTAATGAAGGTATCCACCAGTTCGCGGCCCTGCGGCTTGGCATAAACGGTCGCAAAATGGGCGTTCGGCAGCATGTCCCGCACGGCCCGTGCCGTCGCGCCCGTATCGACGAGATCATCGATGATCAAAAGTTTCTGTCCGGAAGCGTCAGCGGCCAGAAGGTCGGAGTTGACCGACTTCAGCACCGTGATCTTGCCCTGATTCTGGTGATCGTAGGATTTGACCGAAACGCTTTCGATGACCCGGATGTTAAGTTCGCGGGCGATGATCGCTGCAGGCACCAGCCCGCCACGCGTAATCGCGACGATGGCCGTAAATGGCCCCTGACTTGTAAGGCGCCAGGCCAATGCCCGGGAATCGCGATGGAACTGATCCCAGGAAACGGGAAAGGATTTGTTCTGAGGCTGGTTCATACGGAAGCTTCCTTGGGGAGAACGATGTTCTTTTCAGCATGGAGTCGGTCGACCAGCGACTGAACTTCACCTGTGGCGCGTTCGAGCAGGTCGATATCGTGGCTGCGCATGACCAGATAGGTCATGATCTGCGTGTTGCCCATCTGTGGATATGAGCCGATTTTGACGTCCGGGTACCGGCTCTGGATCTCGCCCAGCGGATCGCCGACTGCGCCCTCGCCCACGCCCGCACTCACCGTACGGCTCTCGACCTTTCTCCCGCCTTGGAGCGTCGGCGCAACGGCTTCGAGCATCGCCGCCATGATCTTAGGGACACCCGCCATCACATGGACATTGCCGATCTTGAAACCCGGCGCCGCCGACACCGCGTTTACGATCAGCTCGGCGCCATCGGGAATACGGGCCATGCGAAGCCGCGCCGGCGTGGCCTCGTTGCCCGTTTCCGCCCAGCGCGCCTCGAGCATCGCTCTGGCCTCAGGGTGAATTGGCAATCCTACCCCGAAAGCCTTGGCTATCGCATCGGCCGTTATGTCGTCATGGGTCGGTCCGATACCGCCGGTCGTGAACACATATGTGTAGCGCGCCCTCACGGCATTGACCGCATCGACGATCGCATCGATATCGTCCGACACGATCCGGACTTCGGCCAGCTCGATCCCCAGATCGGTGCAGAACTGCGCCGTGGTCTGAATGTTGATGTCGCGCGTCCTGCCGGAGAGGATCTCATCCCCGATAACGACCAGCCCTGCAGTGACAACGGTTTGCTTCATGGCGCACTTTGCGTAAAAGGAAGCGCATTGCATGCCTGTCCTGCCCCTAAAAATCAAGCAATTCGCCAAGATATGCACTTCCCCTCAATACTCGTCCGCGGCACGCTTGTTCGGCGCTACAAGCGCTTTCTTTCTGACATCATTCTGGAAACAGGCGAGGCGATCACAGCGCACTGTGCCAATCCGGGTGCAATGACGGGGCTCAACATGCCCGGCCTTCCCGTATGGGTCTCGAAGTCGGACGATCCGAAACGCAAGCTGGCCTATTCGCTCGAACTGGTGGAATTGCCGACAGGGATTGTTGGCATCAACACCGCCCACCCCAACCGCATCGTCGCGGAAGCGCTACGGGCACGGCAAATTCCAGAGCTGGCCGCTTATGATTGCGTCCGTCCCGAAGTCAAATATGCAGAAAAGAGCCGTGTCGATTTTCTGCTAAGCGCCGAGGGGCGCCCCGATTGCTATGTCGAGGTCAAGAACGTCCATCTAGTACGACGGGCCGGGCATGCGGAATTCCCCGATTCCGTGACCACCCGCGGTGCACGCCACCTCAATGACCTGTCCGCCATGGTCGCCGCCGGCCACCGCGCCGCCATGCTCTACCTCGTCCAGCGCGCCGACTGCACCGAGTTCAGCTTGGCCGCCGACATCGACCCGGCATACGCAGCGGCATTCGACACTGCGCGCAATGCTGGCGTTGAAGCCCTATGCTACGCGACTGTGATCACGCCGACCTCTATAGAACTCGGCAGGCCCCTTCCCATCGGGCATTGAGCCGACTACCTTTGCTCCAACAGGAGACCTCCATGACCACCTACGTCGAAGCCACCGCCAAGAAAAAGCGTATGCAAGGCGTTATTCCGCTACATGGCGAAGACGGTTTTGCCGGCATGCGCAAGGCCGGCGCAATTACGGCAGAAGTGCTCGATCTTCTGGTACCAATGATCGAACCCGGCGTCTCCACAGCAACGCTGGACAGATTTGTTTACGAGTTCGCCCGCGACAACAATGCGATTCCCGCCACACTCAACTATCGCGGCTACCGCTATTCCACCTGCACGTCGATAAACCACGTCGTCTGCCACGGCAGGCCGTCCGACAAGCCGTTACGCGAAGGCGATATCGTCAACATCGACGTTACCCTGATCGTTGATGGCTGGTACGGTGATTCGAGCCGCATGTACCCGGTGGGTGAGATTTCCCGCAAGGCAGAACGGCTGATCGAAATCACCTACGAAAGCCTTCGGCTCGGCATCGAAGCCGCCAAGGCTGGCAACACCACAGGCGATATCGGCGCCGCCATCCAGCGTTATGCCGAAGGCGAACGGGCGTCGGTAGTCCGCGATTTCGTAGGCCATGGCGTCGGGCGCCTCTTCCACGACGAGCCCAACATCATGCATTTCGGCAATCCCGGCACTGGTGTCGAGATCAAGCCCGGCATGATTTTCACAATCGAACCCATGATCAATCTGGGCCGCCCACAGGTCAAGATTTTGAACGACGGCTGGACCGCCGTGACGCGGGATCGAACCCTCTCCGCCCAGTGCGAGCATTCGATCGGCATCACCGAGACCGGCAACGAGATTTTCACCGCCTCACCGCGCGGACTGTTCAATCCCCTCGAGGCTCGTCAAAGCGCATGAGTTCGGATCAAGGCGAAGACGAAAATTTGGGATGGGCTGAAACGCAAGCCCGAGCCGTAGCGTCCCGCCTGCCCGATCTCCTCCCCGACGACCAAGCCGACAGCGCGACACCGCCGAAAAAGCCTAAAGCCGAAAACGATCACGACGGCCATCGCGATCGTTTGCGTGAGCGCTTTAACACAGCCGGTCCCTCAGCGCTCCAGGACTACGAACTGCTCGAGCTGCTCTTGTTCGCGATCATCCCGCGCAAGGACACAAAAGGCATCGCCAAGGCGATGATGAAGCGCTTCGGCAGCTTTTCCGAAGCGTTGGGCGCTCCACCTCATCTGCTCAAGGAAATCGACGGACTGGGGCCAACGACAATCACGTCACTCAAGGTGATCCTCGCCTCTACTCAGCGTATCGGCAAGGATGCCATACATAAAAAGCCTGTGCTCAATTCCTGGAGTGAGGTCATCGACTACTGCAAATCCTCGATGTCCTATGAGACGGTCGAACAGTTCCGCATCATCTTCCTGGACAAAAAGAACAAGGTCATTGCCGACGAGGTGCAGCAAACTGGTACGGTCGACCATACCCCGGTCTATCCGCGCGAAGTCATAAAGCGCACGCTCGAGCTTTCGGCGACCGCCTTAATCCTCGTGCACAACCATCCCTCGGGCGACCCGGCACCATCCTCCGCCGATGTCCAGATGACGCGTCAGATCGTCGACATCGCAAAGCCGCTCGGCATCACCGTGCACGACCATATTATCGTCGGCAAATCGACCCACACCTCGCTGCGCGGCATGAAGCTGTTTTAGCCGAACTGGTTCAGCACTTCGAAGTTCGACTGCATCCAGAAGGCCAAGCGGGTAAAATTGCCTGTAAGGAACAATATCCCGACCACCACAAGCACGGCGCCCATGACTTTTTCGACGGTTCCGAGGTGCTTCTTAAATCCGTCGAAAAACGACAAGAAGGGCCCCAGCGCCAAGGCGGCCAAGAGGAACGGCACGCCGAGCCCGGCTGAGTAGACCGCCAATAGCGCCGCCCCCTCCCAGGCCGTCGTCTGGTTCGCCGACACGACAAGGATCGCCGCCAGCACCGGTCCAATGCATGGCGTCCAACCAATTGCGAAAGCGAGCCCCAGTAAAAACCCGCCCAGCGGTCCGCTGGCTATACGCGGCCCTTCGAGCTTGAACTGGCGGTAGAGCCAGGAAATCCTGAACACGCCCAGGAAATGTAACCCCATCGCGATGATGACGACGCCGGCCAACGGCATCAGCACCGGCAACGCGCGACGGAGGACCTGGCCGAACATCGTTGCCGTGGCACCAAAAGCGATAAAGATCAGCGAAAATCCGAGCACGAACGCCAGTGCGGTGATAGCAGTTCGGCCATAGAGCTTGCCGCCCGCCACCCCCTCTTCGCGCAGCCGCTCGAACGTCGCGCCGGACATGTAGGTGAGATAAGCGGGCACCAGCGGCAAAACGCATGGGCTGAGAAAACTCAAAACCCCCGCCCCAAATACCACTGGCAATTCGAATCCGAACATGCGCGCTCCCGCCAATTTTCGCGGCAGTTCTATCCGCTGGGCTCAAATACGCAATGCGTAGCCCGGTCGCATCGCACCGATGTGATTGTTGGCGGACAATAGCCGACCGGCGCGATGCCCCGTATGGTTGATGCATGAGGGGGAGATTCGCATGCGCATCGTCATACTGACGGCCATCGCCATGATGGCTTTTGCCGCCAATTCGGTGCTGGCGCGTTTGGCCCTTGCTTCAGGCACAATCGACGCAGCGGGCTACACAGGTTTGCGGTTGGCGGCAGGAGCCGTCCTGCTTTTTGCAATCATCGCAATCACGCAGCGCGCCTCCACCATTCCGCGCATCGCCGGAAGCTGGTCTGGAGCCGCAGCGCTCTTTGCCTATGCCATCGCGTTCTCCATTGCTTATTTGATGCTCGGCGCGGGAATGGGCGCGCTCATCCTCTTTGCCAGCGTGCAAATGAGCATGCTCGGATGGGCGGTGCTTAAAGGCGACCGCCCCCAACTTCTCGAATGGGTCGGCATCGCGATTGCCGTTGCGTCCCTTGCCTACCTGGTTTCGCCCGGCCTTTCGGCACCCCATCCAATCGGCGCCCTTCTGATGGTCGCATCAGGCGCCTCTTGGGCCGCCTATTCGATGATCGGTCGTGGCTCCACATCCCCTCTTGCCGACACAGCAGGCAATTTCATTCGATGCCTTCCTGCGGCGATCGTCCTGATTATGATTGGTCTCTTCACGATGGCTCCCTCGGCGGAAGGCATGCTTTACGCCGTCCTGTCGGGCGCTATTGCTTCAGGGCTTGGGTACGCCGTCTGGTACCTCGCGCTACCCAACCTCACCCGGATCACCGCTTCGACGGTGCAACTGACCGTCCCAGCCATCGCCGCAGCAGGCGGCATCTTGTTTTTGTCCGAGCCGATCACGATGCGCTTCGGCATCGCATCCATCGGCATTCTAGGGGGCGTCGCGCTCGCCCTTTTCATAGCAGAGCGCCGCAAGCGCTGAGGATAAGACCTTTGGGGGCTGGGATTTTGCACTAACCCATACTAAGTAGCGCCATCTTCACCGGTTGACCGGAGCGAACATGGCCCACCGCCCCCTCAAAATCGCGCCCTCCATCCTCTCCGCCGACTTCGCACGCCTTGGCAACGAAGTCCGCGCCGTGGACGACGGTGGGGCCGATTGGATCCATGTCGATGTCATGGATGGCCATTTCGTCCCCAACATCACGATTGGCCCGCTGATCGTCCAGGCGATCCGCCCAGTCACCTTCAAGCCGCTCGACGTTCACCTGATGATCGCACCCGTCGATCCCTATATAGAGGCCTTCGCAAAGGCGGGCGCCGATATCATCTCGATCCACGCCGAAGCCGGCCCGCACCTCGACCGTTCCCTGCAAGCCATCAAAACGCACGGCAAAAAAGCCGGTGTCGTCCTCAATCCGGCGACTCCGGTTGCAGCAATCCAGCACGTTCTCGATCGCATCGACCTCATCTTGCTCATGAGCGTAAATCCCGGCTTTGGTGGCCAGGCCTTCATTCCCGAAACCATCACCAAGGTCGAGCAGGTCAAGGCGCTGATTGGTGACCGCCACATCGATATCGAGATCGACGGCGGCGTCGATGCCGAGACCGTAGTGGCGCTCGCCAAAGCTGGCGCCAATGTCTTCGTTGCCGGCTCCGCCATTTACAAGGGCAATGATCCGGCCACCTATGCCCCCCGCATCAAGGCCATCCGCGACGCCGCGAACGCTGCGCGCTAGTTGAATCAATCTTCGAACCACGGACCCTAAGCCCATGATCCCGCGCTATTCCCGCAAAGAAATGGTCGACATCTGGTCGCCCGAAACCAAGTTCAAGATCTGGTTCGAGATCGAAGCGCACGCCACCACGGCACAGGCAAAACTGGGCGTCGTCCCCCAGGCATCCGCCGACGAAATCTGGGCCAAGGGTAAGGACGCGAAATTCGACGTCGATCGCATCGATGAGATCGAGCGCGAGGTCAAGCACGACGTTATCGCCTTCCTTACGCACCTTGCCGAAATCGTCGGCCCCGAATCGCGCTTTGTGCATCAGGGCATGACATCCTCCGACATTCTGGACACGACACTCTCGGTCCAGCTTGCGCGCGCGTCCGATCTTCTACTCTCCGATATCGACGCGCTCCTCGCCGCACTCAAGAAGCGCGCTCACGAACACAAAGACACCATCACCATCGGCCGCAGCCACGGCATTCATGCCGAACCGACCACTTTCGGCGTAAAGCTGGCTCAAGCCTATGCCGAATTTGCCCGCTGCCGCACCCGCCTCGAAAATGCCAAAGCCGAAATCGCTACCTGCGCTATTTCGGGCGCCGTCGGCTCGTTTGCAAATATCGACCCCTCGGTCGAAGAATACGTGGCCGAGCAGATGGGCCTCGCTATCGAACCCGTCTCGACCCAAGTGATCCCGCGCGACCGCCACGCGATGTATTTCGCCACCCTTGGCGTCATCGCCTCGTCCATAGAGCGCCTCGCCACCGAAATCCGTCACCTGCAGCGCACGGAAGTTTTAGAAGCCGAAGAATTCTTCTCCAAGGGCCAGAAGGGCTCGTCGGCAATGCCGCACAAGCGGAACCCGGTGCTGACGGAAAATCTCACCGGCCTCGCTCGCCTCGTGCGCGGCATGGTCATCCCCGCCCTCGAAAACGTTGCCCTTTGGCATGAGCGCGATATCTCGCACTCTTCGGTCGAGCGCATGATCGGGCCCGACGCAACGGTCACCCTCGATTTCGCGCTGGCCCGCCTGACCAACGTCATCGACAATCTCGTGGTTTATCCAGAGAACATGAAGGCCAACATGGACAAGCTTGGCGGCCTGCACAATTCACAGCGCTTCCTGCTCGCCCTAACACAGGCGGGCATGAGCCGCGAGGAGAGCTACTCGGCAGTGCAGCGCAATGCGATGAAGGTCTGGCGCGGGGAAGGAAAATTCCCCGATTTCCTCAAAGCCGATCCCGAAGTCTCCGCCAAGCTCAGCGACGAACAGATCGATGCAAGCTTTGACGACGCCTACCATCTTAAACACGTCGACACGATCTTCCGCCGCGTCTTCGGCGAGTAGGGAGCTTAGAAGGGCCCCACTACGGCGCGCCCTGATCTTCAACGCTAACATCTTCCATCTCGATGCTTGAGCGCTTACCTTCGCATTATGAAAACAGCCGACGCCGACATTCTCATTATCCCCGGCCTGGGCCATTCCGGCCCCGGGCACTGGCAACACCGCTGGGTCGAAAAGATCCGAAATGCTCACTTCGTCGAGCAGGACGAATGGGACGCGCCGACACTGGCGGGTTGGCTGGAAACCCTTGAGCGTGAAATCATGATGGCGACCCGCCCCGTGGTGCTCGTAGGCCATTCGCTCGGGGTGCATGCCATCGTCGCGGCGAGCCAAACAGTGGCGGACACCAAGGTCAGGGCCGCTTTCCTCGTCGCACCACCAGATGTTGACGAGCACCCCGAAGTCCCGGCCGAGACCTCACCGTTTCGCGGACTTCCCCGCGATCCCCTGAAATTTCCCTCGATGCTGGTGGCCTCGTCCAACGACCCCTATTGCAGCATTGAGCGCGCTGCCGAGTTTGCATCATGCTGGGGATCTGATTTCCACATCGCTGGCGACGCCGGCCATATCAACGTCGAATCGGGCCATGGCCCCTGGCCCGAGGGACTTCTGATGTTCACGCGCCTGATGAGCCGTATTTGATCCTGAAGGGCCCGGATGCTCTACCGAGGTATAAAAAAACCCCGCACATCATGCGGGTTTTTTTTAACGCGCGATTTCCGAACGATCAGGACTCGGCGATGATCTCGGCCTTGGCCTTCGCGTCGAACTCATAAACCTTGGCTTCGATCGCCGCCTCGTCCATTGCGACTCCCTTGGCGTCGAAATCTGCCTTGATCTTGGCAACGACGTCCGCATGTCCGCCCTGAACCATATCTGCTGCAATCACTTCGGCGACATAGTTGGCGATAGCGTCGGCGCCTTCGATACCCAGCTGCGCACTGGCCCAATGCGCCAGATGCTTGTTGCGCCGCGCTTCGGCGCGAAACCGCAGTGATGCATCATGCGCGAATTTGGCTTCCTCGGCTCGTTCGCGTTCGTCGAATGAAGACATGGGCTGTCCCTCGGCTGGAGTTAACGTTCCCACCCAGATAGGCGGTTCCACCCGCCAAATCAACACAGCCGCTCCCGCTGGGCTTTGTCGCCGGTCGTTATGCGAGGTATTTGCGCAACGCTTGGGGGAATCGCGGTATCAAGGGGCTTGCAATGGCCATGCAAAAAGGCGCATGAGTGCGCCCAAATTGGACGCGCAGGCCGTACGCGCGGAAACCCACGGACAGACAAAATGAACCGTCGTCGCAAGATTTACGAAGGCAAGGCAAAGGTACTTTACGAAGGTCCCGAGCCCGGCACGCTGATCCAGCACTTCAAGGATGATGCCACTGCCGGTAACGGCGCCAAGCACGAGATTATCGATGGCAAGGGCGTCCTGAACAACCGGATTTCCGAGTTCATCTTCACCCGTCTCAACACGCTTGGTATCCCGACCCATTTCGTGCGCCGCATCAACATGCGCGAGCAGTTGATCCGCGAAGTCGAGATCATCCCGATCGAAGTGGTCGTCCGCAACGTTGCAGCCGGCTCGCTCTGCAAGCGCCTTGGCCTCGAATCGGGCACTCAGCTGCCCCGTTCGATCATCGAATTCTATTACAAGGACGATGCGCTCAATGACCCTATGGTCTCTGAGGAGCACATCACGGCGTTTGGTTGGGCCACCCCGCAGGAGCTCGACGACATCATGGCACTCGCCGTGCGGGTCAACGATTTCCTCACGGGCCTGTTCATGGGCGTTGGCATCCAGCTCGTGGATTTCAAGATCGAATGCGGTCGCCTGTTCGAGGGCGACATGATGCGCATCGTTCTGGCCGACGAACTCTCCCCCGACAATTGCCGGCTTTGGGACATCAAGACCCGTAACAAGCTCGACAAGGACCGCTTCCGCGAAGATCTCGGCGGACTGGTCGATGCCTACCGCGAAGTCGCCCAGCGCTTGGGCATTCTCGTGGAAGCCGATAACGCGCTGACCACCGGCCCGCGCCTCGTACAATAAGCAGATCCGCCAACCGATCCAAAAGGCCATACGGACATATGAAAGCCCGCGTAATCGTAACTTTGAAAAACGGCGTCCTTGACCCGCAGGGTCAGGCTATCGAAGGTTCTCTTGAAGGTCTTGGCTTCGCCGGCGTCCAGTCCGTCCGACAGGGCAAGGTTTTCGACGTGGAACTTTCCGGCGCCGATTCCGTTACAGCCAAAGCCGAGCTTGAGAGAATGTGCGAGAAGCTTCTCGCAAATACAGTGATCGAAAACTACGCCGTAGAGATCATCGATTAACCTCTCGCATTTAAATTAAAAGCCTGCGCCCGCCCCGCGCCAGCGCACTATGGAGTTGTGCCAAAATGCTGAAGACGATTTCCCTCTCGGCCCTGTTCTTTCTCGCTCTTGGCGTCATGGTCGCCGCTTACGGCACAGTGCCCGTAGCCGGCTGACCTGAAGGTCCTGGGGCCAGCGCTCCGGTCTAAATGCCATCGAAAGGGCCGGACTCGCGTCCGGCCTTTTCGCGTTTTTAACCACGCTCTCAAAATCCCGAAACCGTGAAACCAGCTGTTGGCTCGCTCTGAGTTACAACCAGCCCAACACAACCGGGCTTTTGGACACGAGCAATGTCTGTCACCACCTCTAATCGTCACGCATGGGTCGATTTGGCTAAGGGCATATCGATCATTCTTGTCGTGATGATGCACGCAACATATGGGGTGGGCGAAGAGACGGGGCGTGTCGGTTTCATGCACTACGTCCTCGCCTTCGCGACACCGTTCCGCATGCCCGAATTTTTTATGATCGCGGGACTTTTTCTCTCGGCGGTCATCGCGCGTCCATGGGCGCACTTCGCAGACCGCCGCGTCGTCCACTATCTCTATTTCTATGCCCTTTGGGCCCTGATCCTTATCGTCTTCAAGCATTTGCTGATTGACCGCGACCCAGCTATGACGGTCGCCTTGCTCGCAAGCGCGATCTACGAACCTTATTCTGTCCTGTGGTTCATCTATGCATTGGCCATATTCAGCGTACTGGCAAAGATCACGCACGAACTGGGCGCTCCACAACTGCTGGTCTTTGTAGTCGCAGCCGCTTTATCGATCGCGCCCATCGCGACCCCGGTTTCGATCGTCAACTACGCAGCCGAGTATTTCGTCTTCTTTTACGCCGGATATGCCTTCGCGCCCGCAATCTTCCGCTTCGCCCACGCTGTCGGGGAGCGTCCCCGCGTTGCAGCACTCGGCCTGGCACTTTGGGCGCTGACAAACACGGCACTGATTTTCTCGCCGGGACACGAAATTGCCTACGGCCACATCATCACCGGCGTGGCAACCATGCCCGGGGGGACCTTCGCACTGGCCATTGCAGGCGCGCTGGCCGTCTGCACCGCTGCCGTCCTCGCCTCGCACGCCAAAGGATTTGCATGGCTGCGCTGGATCGGCGCAAATTCGATCGTTATCTACTTGAGCTTCGTGATCCCGATGGGCATTTTCCGCACCCTGTTGCTGACTATCGCGCCTGGAATCGATGCCGGCATCGCCAGTCTCGCGACACTCATCGTCGCAGTGGTCAGCCCCGTATTGGTCTATTGGATCATCGGTCGGGTCGGATTTGGTCGTTTCCTCTTCGAACGTCCCGATTGGGCAATTCTTCCACGCGCACCAGGAAGTCGCTGGACAAAACAACAGCCCTCACCGGCACCGGCCGAGTAGCCATCCATCCGTCACCGCCAGTGTAAGTGCCCTTCCGCGTCCTCTGTCTTCCTGGCCAGAGGGTGCGGCACGCCACAAATTCGCGCACCCAGCAATTTCCCCTTGCATTCTCTGCTATAAATCCCGAAAAGGCGCCCATCCAGCAGCCCCTTTTGTTGAAGCGAGACGTAAGCGTGATGAAGTCCGCAGTCGTTGTCTTTCCCGGCCTCAACCGCGAACGCGACATGATCGCGGCGCTGACCAAGATCGGCGGCACCCCGCCCGCGGTCGTCTGGCACAAAGACACCGAACTCCCCGATGTCGATCTGATCGTCATTCCCGGCGGATTTTCCTATGGCGACTATTTGCGTTGCGGCGCAATCGCCGCCCGCTCTCCAATGATGGACACGATCCGCGAGCGCGCCGAAAAGGGCGTTAAAGTTCTTGGCGTCTGCAACGGCTTTCAGATCTTGACCGAAGCCGGCCTCCTCCCCGGCGCCTTGATGCGCAACGCCTCGCTCAAATTCGTCTGCCGTGAGGTAAAACTCGAAGTCGCCAACGCCGACACCCCCTTTTCGCGCCGATACGCACAGGGACAGGTCTTCCGCTGCCCGGTCGCTCATCACGACGGCAACTATTTTGCCGACGCGGATACCGTCGCCTCCCTCGAGGATAACGATCAGGTTGTTTTCCGCTACACGGCCGATACCAACCCCAACGGCTCGATCAACAACATTGCCGGTATCACCAATGCGCGCGGCAATGTTCTGGGCATGATGCCCCACCCGGAGAACCTTATTGAACCGGCCCATGGCGGCGATGATGGCAAGGGCATTTTTGCCGGTCTCTTGAACTGACCACGTTCTGAACATCCAGCCCGAACCCAATTCCGATCGGCATGCTATGACCTTCCGCAACGACATCGAAATCACCCCCGAACTCGTCGCCAGCCATGGCCTCAAGCCCGACGAGTATCAAAAGATCCTCGACCTGATCGGACGCACCCCGACCTATACCGAACTCGGTATCTTCTCGGCCATGTGGAACGAGCACTGCTCCTACAAGAGCTCGAAGAAATGGCTCAAGACCCTGCCCACCAAAGGCCCGCGCGTCCTGCAGGGTCCTGGTGAAAACGCCGGCGTTGTCGATATTGGCGATGGCCAGGCCGTCGTCTTCAAGATGGAATCCCACAACCACCCGAGCTTCATCGAACCCTATCAGGGCGCCGCGACCGGCGTCGGCGGCATTCTACGTGACGTCTTTACAATGGGCGCCCGCCCGATCGCTGCGATGAACGCCCTGCGCTTTGGCGAGCCCGATCACGAAAAGACCAAGCACCTCGTTTCCGGCGTCGTCGCCGGTGTCGGCGGCTATGGCAACTCCTTCGGCGTGCCCACAGTTGGCGGCGAGGTCCAGTTCGACGCCCGCTATAACGGCAACATCCTCGTCAACGCCTTCGCTGCCGGCCTCGCCGATGCCGACAAGATTTTCCTCTCCGAAGCCAAGGGCGTCGGTCTGCCCGTCGTATATCTCGGCGCCAAGACGGGTCGCGACGGCGTCGGGGGCGCGACAATGGCATCTGCCGAATTCGGCGACGACATCGAGGAAAAACGCCCTACAGTCCAGGTCGGTGATCCATTCACCGAAAAACGCCTCCTCGAAGCCTGTCTTGAGCTGATGAAAACCGGCGCGGTGATCGCGATTCAGGACATGGGCGCCGCCGGACTCACCTGTTCGGCCGTCGAAATGGGCGCCAAAGGCGATCTTGGCATCGAGCTCGACCTCGACAAGGTGCCGGTCCGCGAGGAGCGCATGACACCCTACGAGATGATGCTTTCCGAATCCCAGGAACGCATGCTCATGGTCCTGCATCCCGAAAAGGAAGCAGAAGCCCGCGCCGTCTTCGAAAAATGGGAACTCGACTTCGCGACTGTCGGGAAAACGACCGACGATCTGCGGTTCCGCGTTTTCTGGCAGGGCGACGAAGTTGCCAACCTGCCCATCAAGGACCTCGGCGACGAAGCGCCCGAATACGATCGCCCCTGGGTTGCCCCCACGCCGCCCGCAGAACTTGACCCCTCCACCGTGCCGGACGCCGACATCGCCGACGCTCTGCTTAGCCTTCTTGGCTCGGCCAACCACTCGTCTCGCCGGTGGGTTTACGAGCAATACGACACGCTCATTCAGGGCAATTCGCTCCAGACCCCTGGCGGAGACGGCGGCGTGGTCCGCGTCGAGGGTCACCCGACGAAAGCGCTCTCTTTCGCCTCGGACGTCAACCCACGCTATTGCGAAGCCGACCCTTATGAGGGCGGTAAGCAGGCCGTGGCCGAATGCTGGCGCAATCTGATCGCCACTGGCGCGGAACCCCTCGCCGCCACCGACAACCTCAATTTCGGCAATCCCGAGCGCCCGGAAATCATGGGCCAGATCGTCCACGCCATCAAAGGCATCGGTGACGCCTGCACTGCGCTGGATTTCCCCATCGTGTCCGGCAACGTCTCGCTCTACAACGAAACTAACGGACGCGGCATCCTCCCCACGCCCACCATCGCCGGCGTGGGCCTGATCGATGATCACGCCAAGATGGCGCGCTCGAAGTTCTCCCGTGAAGGTGACGCGATCATCCTGATCGGTGCGCCCGATTCATGGGGCAGCCATCTCGGCCAATCTGCCTACCTCCGCGATGTGCTCGGTCGTCGTGAAGGCACGGCCCCCAAGGTCGACCTGGACCACGAAAAACGGGCCGGCCTTTACGTCCTCTCGCTCATCCGCGCACAAAAAGTCCATTCAGCGCATGATCTGTCCGACGGCGGGCTCGCTCTCGCCCTCGCCGAATCGGCTATTGCCGGGATTGGCGCTGAAATCGAAACCCGCGACGACCAGTGCTTGGCGACATGGTTCGGCGAGGATCAGGGCCGATATATTGTGACCGCCACGCAGGAAGACGCAGAAGAAATCATCGCTCAGTCCCCCGTATCTGCCATTGTCATCGGGACGACGGGCGGCGATACCTTGAAGCTCGGTGACGCCCGGCCCATATCCCTCAAAGAGATGCGCGACGCCTATGAAGGGTGGTTTCCCGGCTTTATGGGCGCTACAATCTCCTGACACCGAAACAAAAGCGGAGCCTCACATGCCAATGGATGCAGCCGATATCGAGAGCCTGATCAAAGAGGCACTCCCCGATGCCAAGGTTGACATCCGAGACCTGGCCGGCGACGGCGATCACTACGCCGCAACGGTCACATCCGAAGCCTTCCGCGGCAAATCCCGCGTGCAACAGCACCAGCTCGTCTATCAGGCGCTCAAGGGCAATATGGGCGGCGAACTCCACGCCCTCGCTCTCACGACGACCGCGCCAGACTGACGCAAACGAGCGCGCCATGACACTCAGAGACAGCCTCGACCTCATCAAGGCCGTCAATCCCGAGGGCGGGCACGCTGTTCTCGAACACGAGATCATGGCGGAACGCGCCTCTTCGCTTGGTGCAGCCGAAAAGCGCGTGCAACTGACGGTCTCCGCCTACAACGCCAGCGAAAAACCCGACCGTTCCCAAGAGCTGGCTGCAGCGCAAAAGGCTGTCTGGGGCTATTTCGTCCAGCGCGAACTCTGTGGCTTTCGCCGCCATCAGGACGTGATCGCTGCGTTTTCCATCCCCAGCGAGGTGCTCAACGGGTTGGGCGCGGTCCGCTGACGCATGGCCTCGACATGACCACCATCATCCCCTATCTATCGGGAAACACCGATCAACCGCCCCGCACCATCCCTCGGGCCGAAAGGATATTTTGATGAGCGATATCAACGCCTTCATCGACAACCAGGTCAAGTCAAACGACGTCTTTCTGTTTATGAAGGGCACTCCCGACTTTCCCCAATGCGGATTTTCGGGCCAGGTCGTCCAGATTCTGAGCTATCTCGGCGTCGAGTATAATTCGGCCAACGTGCTCGAAAACGAAGACCTTCGCCAAGGCATCAAGGACTACTCCAACTGGCCGACCATCCCGCAGCTTTACGTCAAGGGCGAGTTCGTCGGCGGTTGCGACATCATCCGCGAAATGTTCCAGGCTGGAGAACTTCAGACCCATTTCGAGAACGCCGGCATTCCGGTCAAGCAGACCGCCTGAAGCCAGACGTTCAGCGTCTTCAAAAGCCCGCGCCCCCAGCGCGGGCTTTTCGCATCTATTGCCGTGATGATGGGTATTCCAAACTTTTGCTTGCGCTAACCCGTTGCGGGTTTATCGTCACCTGACGATAAGCGAGTCCCCATCATGTCTGCCTCAACGCCCACCGCCCGCACTGCCCTGCCGGTGCCTCTGCCCGTCATCATCATCGCTGGATGCATCATTGCCATGGTGACATTCGGCGCGCGTTCGACGTCGGGCCTCTTCATGTTGCCGATGACCGAAGATTTGGGCTGGTCGCGCAATGGCTTTGCCATGGCTCTCGCCGTGCAGAACCTTGTCTGGGGCATAACTCAGCCTTTCGCAGGCGGGTTTGCCGACAAGTTCGGCACGGCCCGCACCCTTGCAGTAGGCGCCTTAATCTACGCCGCGGGCTTGCTGCTTTGGTCGATCACCCCGAACGAGGGTGTCTTTTTGCTCACGGGCGGTGTACTGATGGGCATCGGTATCGGCACAGCGTCCTTCGGCGTCGTCATGGCGGCGTTCGGACGCGCCGTCCCAGCCAACAAACGTTCCTTTGTCTTCGGTATTGCGACCGCAGCGTCGTCCATGGGCCAGTTCGTATTCGCCCCGCTCGGCCAGGCGTTCATTTCAAACTTCGGCTGGCAGATGGCGCTGGTCTATCTGGGGTTGATCATCCTTATGGTCGTCCCGCTGTCCTTCATGCTGCGCGGCCAGACCAACAGTGCTCCCGGCGATGCAGACATGCCCTTTATGCAGGCGCTCTCGAAAGCGCTGGGTCACGGTTCTTATCGCCTGCTGGTCATCGGGTTTTTCGTTTGCGGCTTCCACCTGGCCTTCATCACCGTTCATTTCCCGGCCTTCCTGGTCCAGTGCGGACTGACACCGGAAGCAAGCTCCTGGGCGCTCGGACTCATCGGCCTCTTTAACGTTGCCGGCTCCCTCCTTGCCGGCTGGCTCGGCGATCGGCTCCCCAAGCAGATCCTGCTCTCGGCCATCTACCTCCTCCGCGCCATCGGCACCGCCGCCTTCCTACTGCTGCCGATCACCGAGGTCAGCGCCTACATCTATGCCGCCACCCTTGGCATGCTTTGGCTCGCCACAGTGCCCCTCACCGCCGGTCTGGTCAGTCTGTTCTTCGGCCCTCGCTATATGGGCATGCTTTACGGTGTCGCATTCCTTTCCCACCAGATCGGTTCATTCTTCGGCGTGTGGTTGGGCGGCGTATCCTTCGATCTCACCGGCTCTTACGATCTCGTCTGGTATCTGGGCATACTGATCGGCCTCTTCGCCGCTGCCATCCACATCCCGATCCGCGAGGTCAAGGCACCCGCATTTGTCGCTCCGGCACCATCTATCGCCTAAAGCCGATTTAGGGGTTGCCAAACCCGCCTCATGGGTTCAAGTTTTAAGCACAAGGCCGGGGCATAAATCCCGGCCTTGCCATTTCAAGGTATTCCCATGACGACCACCATTGCCACCACCCGGGATGTCTCCCGGCCGGAATTCATTGCCCTGATTGCTGGCCTCATGGCGCTCAACGCGCTCGCCATCGACGTCATGCTCCCTGCACTGCCCTATATGGGCGAAGCGCTCGGGGTAATGAACGAGAACGACAGGCACTTCGTCCTCACGGCCTACATGCTCGGCTTTGGTGCTGCACAAATCGCCTTTGGCCCGATCTCGGACCGGTTTGGCCGCCGCGGCCCGCTCCTGGTGGGCTTGGTGGTCTATGTTCTTGCCGCCTTCGCAGCGGCATTTTCACCCACCTTTGCCACGCTGCTCGTCCTGCGTTTCGTCCAGGGTATGGGCGCAGCCGGGACGCGCGTCATCGCGACTTCGCTGGTCCGCGATCGCTTCGGTGGCCGCGCCATGGCCGAAGTAATGTCACTGGTCTTCATGGTGTTCATGATCATTCCGGTGATCGCCCCGGCAATCGGCCAGATTCTCCTGCTGACCGGCCCATGGGAGTACATCTTCTTTTTCATGGCCGGACTGGGCCTTGTTATCTCGGTCTGGGCCATGATTCGCCTCCCCGAGACGCTGGCACCAGAGAACCGCCGCGCCCTCACTGCCACGGTCATCATCGAAGGCTTCCGGCTGGTCTTCACCAACCGCATGGCTTTCATGTACGGCCTATCAGGCATGTTCGTTTTCGGCGCATTGTTTGGCTTCATCAGCACAGCCCAGCAAATTTATGTCGATATCTACGGGCTCGGCGCCCTCTTCCCCGTCGCCTTTGCCGCCATGGCTGGTCTGATGTCGATCTCGTCCTACACCAACTCGCGCATGGTCCGCACAATCGGCATGCGGCGGCTGAGCCATGGGGCGATGCTAGCCTTCACCCTGGTAAGCGGTGTCTGGTTTCTCATTTCGTTGACCGGGTTCATGCCGCTATGGCTATTCTTCGGCCTTCTGGCGATCATCATGTTCATGTTCGGCTGGTCGATGGCCAACATCAACTCGCTCTCGATGGAGCCCTTGGGCAACGTCGCCGGCACCGCCTCTGCGGTTTTCGGACTCGTTCAGACGGTGGGTGGCGCGCTGATCGGCACGGTGATCGGACAGTTTTACAATGGCACCGTCGTTCCCATCGCCGCGGGCTATTTCGTTCTTGGCGTCATCGCCATCGGCTGCATCCTGATTGCCGAAAATGGCAAACTGTTCGGGGTCGGCGACGAGTATCAGGATGCCCCGCCGGCCGATATTCACTAAGCCACAGCGCCGAACATCAGTCCGGCAAGCGCCGTCGCGGCCATCGCGGCGGCGCCCCAGAACGCTACTCTCAGCGTCGGCCGCAAAACCCCTGCACCACCCGCCTGCGCGCTGATGGCCCCGAGCGCCGCCAATGTCAGCAGTGACACGGTAATGACCACAGGCACCGTGACGGCTTCGGGCGCAAAAAAAGCTGCCAGCAGCGGTAGCAACGCGCCAGCCGAAAACGTCGCGGCCGATGTCAAAGCCGCCTGCAGCGGTCGCGCCGTCGATATGTCGGAAATCCCCAACTCGTCCCGCGCATGAGCACCCAGCGCGTCATGGCTCATCATCTGCTGCGCGACGGCACGCGCCAGCGCTGGCTCCACGCCACGCCCGACATATATCCCCGCCAGTTCCTCGAGTTCTTCTTGCGGCTGGGTATCGAGCTCGCGTCGCTCACGCGCCAGATCAGCGCGCTCGGTGTCCGATTGCGAACTGACGGAGACATACTCGCCCGCCGCCATTGACATCGCCCCAGCCACGAGCCCGGCCAGTCCTGCCGTCAGGACCGCCATTTGCCCCGCCGACGCGGCGGCGACGCCAACCACAAGGCTGGCGGTCGAAACGATTCCGTCATTGGCCCCGAGCACGGCGGCCCTAAGCCACCCGATCCGCTCGATAACATGGGATTCCGTGTGGATTTTCAGCCGGGTCATTTTCGATCTCCTCGAAGGAAGATCAATGTCGCTCATCTGACCTAGACTGTGAACACCTCACGGCGCAGCATGTGCCAGCTCTCGGCATCCGGCGCCACCAATAGTCCACCATCCTTATGGCCGGGCTTGTACGCGCTACCATCAAACCGCGCCACATGAGCGCCGGCTTCCGCCATCATCAGCGAGCCCGCCGCGTGATCCCATGGCGTGAGCTTGTTGAACATCATGAAGTGCAGATTGCCGCCCGCGCCCAGTCGATACTCGTGCCCCGCACAGCGATAGGCGCCCAGAACGCTGATCTTGGCGAGATTGGCCAGAATTTCGGGCCGCTTGGCCTTTTCGATATAGGCCACTGACGCCGTACCCGCCATATCCTCCAGCGGCACAGCGTCGGCGAACTTCTGCCGCACCATCCGTCCATCGGGAAAAACCTGAAAGCAACCGCAGCCGCGTTCGGTCATCATCCAGTCATCGCCGACCGGATCGTAGATCACGCCCGCCACCACTTCCCCACGCGTCACCACGGCCGCCATTACCGCAAACAGCGGAAGCCCGGCGGCAAAATTCCACGTCCCGTCCACCGGATCGACATAAATGACCGTCTCGTTCTCGAAATGCCGATCGAGCAGCGATGGATCGGCCGCCACTGCCTCTTCACCAATCACCACCATCTGCGGCGCTGCATCGTTGATCGCTTTGGTGATGAACCGTTCTGAAGCGACATCGGCCTCGGTCACCAGATCATAGGCATGCGCCTTGGTCTTGATCGTACCGTCGTCGAGCCGGCGAAACCGCGGCATGATCTCGGTCTTCGCAGCCTCGCGCAGGATGGCGGTCAGTCTTTCGATATTCATCAACTCTCCTTTGCAGCCAGCGCAGCGAAATCGAACAACTTGGGATCGAGCATATGGCTTGGATTGATCTGCCCAAGCGCCCGGATCATCACATCCTTGCGCCCCGGCATCTTGCGCTCGAAATCATCGAGCATCGCCTTCATCGCATTGCGCTGCAGCCCGTCCTGACTTCCGCACAGATCGCAAGGGATGATCGGGAAATCCAGCGCCTCTGCAAATCGCGCCAGGTCGCCTTCAGCGCAAAGCGCCAGCGGACGAAGCACTTCCACGTCGCCCTCGTCGTTGAGCAATTTGGGCGGCATCGTCGCCAGCTTGCCACCATGAAAGAGGTTCATGAAGAAGGTTTCGAGAATATCTTCGCGATGATGCCCTAGCACCAGCGCCGAACACCCCTCCTCCCGCGCAATACGATAGAGATGCCCGCGCCGCAGCCGCGAACACAGCGAGCAATACGTCGCGCCTTGCGGCAGCTTGTCGGTCACGATCGAATAGGTGTCCTGATACTCGATCCGATGCGCGATGCCGTTGCTTGTCAGAAACTCGGGCAGAATGTGCTTTGGAAAATTGGGCTGACCCTGATCGAGATTGCAGGCCAGCAATTCCACCGGCAAGAGTCCGCGCCATTTCAGATCCATCAGCACGGCAAGCAAGCCATAGCTGTCCTTGCCCCCCGAGAGCGCCACGAGCCATTTCGCGCCTGGCCGCACCATGCCGTAGATGTCGAGCGTTTCGCGCACCTGCCGGATCAATCGCTTGCGCAGCTTGTTGAACTCCACCCCCGAGGGCGCGTCCCGAAACAGCGCCGGGCAATCCTCATCGGTTTCCATTTCAACGATCGGTGCGGCAATGCTCATGATCTGTCCTTCCGCGCCCACGCTGGAGACGGCGGACGACACCGTCCTGATACATGCTCAGGGCGCGAAGGAAAAGGCACCGCGCCATGGGCCGGATGACGTCCTGTTGCCAAACACCACCCGGCCATGTGACGCAGAACGGGAACAAGGAGTTACAAACGATCCCGTATCCGGCCCGGGGCTCTGGCCTGAGCGCTCCGGGTACGAAACCACTATGACAGCCCCACCTTGCCCCCGCTTCAATCACAAAGCAGGCATTCGTCTCAAAACTCGATCAATTGCGCCATATTGGGCGCGCAATACTGATCAACTCTATTGTCAGCACCAAAATGCCGACGTTAGATCGCATCGGGCCGCTGCGCTATCAGCGCCTCACCGACGAATATCTAGGGGCTGTTTAAATGTTTCGCGCCTTCTTCCCCAATCCGAGATTGTTCTTTCCCGCCGCATTGATCTGGGCCGGCCTCTGCATGCTCGCCTGGTTCACCATCGGCGACGAGCTAGCCCAGGTGTTCAGTCTTGCACCATGGTTCGCGCAGGAGGTAACGGAAACCAATCCAGCGCCTTTCCTGACGGCCGACAAGGTCTGGCTCTATCAGTTCGTGATCGTCGCTGGTTACCTCTTCTGCATCCCTTGGTACTGGATCGGCAATAACCGCCGATGGTTCTGGTGGTCGGTGGTCGGGAGCGTAACGATCGTCGAAGTCGTATTCTTCGACGTGCAGATCGGCGCGTGGATGAACGCCTGGTATGGAGAATTTTACAATCTGATACAGGCTGCGCTGACCGAACCGGGCAGTGTGACGCTGGATCGGATCTATGGGGAGCTCTGGACGGTCCTGTATGTCCTCCTGCCCCGCATCGCGGTCCTCGTGCTCAACGCGTTCTTCATTGCCCACTACCTCTTCCGCTGGCGCCGCGCCATGACGTTCTTTTACATGTCGAACTGGCCGCACCTACGCAATGTTGAGGGTGCTTCCCAGCGTATCCAGGAAGACACCCAGCGCTTCGCCATCATCGTCGAGGGCCTCGCCGTCGCTCTGATCGGGTCGGTCATGACGCTGCTGGTTTTCCTTCCCCTCCTCTGGGGCCTGTCGCAAAACATTACCGAGTTGCCGCTTGTCGGTCCGGTTAACGGAAGCCTTGTCTGGGTCGCTCTGGTATCTGCAGCGATTGGCACCGTGCTCCTGGGCCTGGTGGGCGTAAAACTTCCAGGTCTGGAATTTCAGAACCAACGTGTCGAGGCCGCGTTCCGTAAGGAATTGGTGTATGGCGAAGACAACGCCGAACGCGCCAGCCCCCCGCGAACCCGCGACTTCTTCAAGGCGGTACAGCGCAACTATTTCAGGCTTTACGCGCACTACCTCTACTTCAACGTGGCGCGCTATCTCTATTTGCAGGGCTCGAACTTCGTACCGCTGATCGCCATGTCGCCAACCATCGCGGCAGGCGCTTTGACGTTCGGCCTCTTCCAGCAGGTCTCGAACGCTTTCAATCAGGTCGAAAGCTCGTTCCAGTTCCTGGCCAATTCATGGACCACGATCATTTCCCTGATTTCGGTCTACAAGCGCTTGCGCACGTTCGAAGCGCATATACCCTACGGTGAAGAGCTTGGCGTCGACTATGACGACCCGCGCTATCTCGAGACCGAAGCGGACTATCCGCCTGTCACCGAGGAACTTCCCACGCCCTACACGATCTAGGGTCGACCAACGAAAAAGGGCCGCTCCATCGGAGCGGCCCTTTCCCATTCAAACTGGCTGTTCGCTTAGCGCGAATAGAATTCGACGACCAGGTTCGGTTCCATCTGGACCGGGTACGGCACGTCCGAAAGGGTCGGCACGCGAACGAAGGTCGCAGACATCTTGGAGTGGTCGGCATCCACATAGTCCGGCACGTCGCGCTCTGCGAGCTGAACGGCTTCGAGAACCACGGTGAGCTGCTTGGAGCGCTCACGGACCGTGATCACGTCGCCCGGCTGGACGTTGTAGGACGGGATGTTGACGCGCTTGCCGTTGACCTGAACGTGGCCGTGGTTGACGAACTGGCGAGCGGCGAACACGGTCGGCACGAACTTGGCGCGGTAAACGATCGCGTCGAGACGGCTTTCCAGAATACCGATGAGGTTCTCACCGGTGTCGCCCTTGCGGCGAGCCGCTTCGGCATAAACGCGCTTGAAGGCCTTTTCGGTGATCGAGCCGTAATAGCCCTTCAGCTTCTGCTTTGCGCGCAGCTGAATACCGAAATCCGAGAGCTTGCCCTTGCGGCGCTGGCCGTGCTGGCCGGGGCCATAGGCGCGTGCGTTGAGCGGGGACTTCGGACGACCCCAGATATTTTCGCCGAGACGGCGGTCGATCTTGTGCTTCTGCGAATGACGTTTTGACATCGCTTGTCCTTTGTAGATTACAGATAAAAGACAGCGCCCTCCTCTATCCCCTCTTGCGAGGCGATCGACAGACCGTGCGAAAAACGTTGGTACTGGCTAGAGCCAAAGGCCCAACCTGAATACGCAAACCGACGGTCTCGGGTGCTTCCCGATGAGCATAGCCCAGTCAGGATGGCCGGTTTCTAGGTGCCAATCGGCCGAAAGTCAAGCGCCGTGGCCCTACTCCGTCCCATGAACGGCTTCCGATTTCGGCACCTGGCCCTGCTTCCGTTCGCGCTGAAAGACGTAAAGCCCCGATGCAAGGATGATCGCTGTGCCCACCCAGGTCCAGAAATCCGGAAAGTCCCCGAAAACGAAATAGCCAAGCGCCACCGCGCCCACGATCTCGAGATACTGAAACGGTGCGATCGTTGATGCCGGTGCCCGCCGAAACGCTTCCGAAATCAGAAAGAAGGTCAGTGCCGACAAAAGCCCCATGATCCCTAGTAGCCCCCACGGCCCCGATGCATCGAACCCTTCGGCAAAACTGAACAATTCCATCCCGCCCGTAAGCATCAGCACCAGTCCGATCATCCCAAGCGCAATCAGCGCGAACCAGAACTGGATCGACATCGAATCCATGGTTCGCGACAATTTACGGATCACGATCGCATTGGTCGCAAAAGCCGTAGCGGCCACAAGCGGCAAGAGCGATGTCCACCCGAACACGTCCCAGCTCGGTCGGATAACGATCAGGGCGCCAATCAGCCCGACGAACACAGCGATATAGCGCCGCCAGCCCGTCCGCTCCCCGAGAAACAGCGCCGACAGCACGGTGAGAATCAGCGGCTCCACGAAAAAGATCGCGATAGCCGTCGCGATCGGCATCGTAACGAACGCCCCAATCAGCGCCCCAAGCGTAGCAGCCGCGGAAAACCCGCCCAGCACCAGCAGTCCCCATGGCCCGGTCTGCAACCGTCGCCGCAAAAGCACGATAACGCCGCCCAGCACCATCATCTGCAGCAGGAACCGCCAGAACGCGATCTCGAACGGGTTGAGGAAAGCCGTCAGCGTCTTGGAAAGCGTATCGCCGATCGGCACCAGCGCCATGGCGATCACCATGATCACCATTCCCGTCTGAGCCGAACGCGAATGAGATTGCGATGCCGCCGCGGCGGGAGAAATCATGGATGGTCCGGAAACAGGAAAGGTGGGACCAAAACCCTACAGGCACGATCCCGCCCGGGCAACCTTAGCTATTGTTCGTCGTCGTTCTTGCGCAAGCGGGCTGGATTGGGTCGTTCATGCCGCCGGTCCAGAGCTGCCACGACCCCTCGCAAAGTCCGCACCTCCTGCGCGTTGAACCCGGCCCGCGCGAACATCGCGCGGATATTGTTCATCACGGTCGGTCGCTTCGCATCAGTCTTGAAGAACCCGGCCCGGTCCAGCGCCTCTCCTAACTGCTCGGTCAGCCCGACAATCTGCCCCCGTGGGGCCGGCTCGCCCTCATCACCTGCAAAAGGCAAAGGCGCATCCTTGAGTGCCGCCCGGCGCCACTCATAGGCAAGAACCAGCACGGCCTGCGCGATGTTGAGCGACGCAAAAGCCGGCTCCACAGGCAGCGTCACGATCGCATCGGACAGGGCCACCTCGTCATTGTTAAGCCCCCACTTCTCGCGCCCGAACAGAATGCCGGCTTTCTGGCCCGCGCCGATATGCGCGCTCATCCGATCCGCCGCCTCGTCCGGCCCGATCACCGGCTTGAACATTTCCCGGTTCCGCGCTGTCGTCGCATAAACGAGATTGAGATCGTCGATCGCTTCGGCGAGCGTATCGAACACCCGCACCCGCTCGATCACCGGCAGCGCCTTGGCTGCAGCCGCTACCGCCTTTTCATTAGGCCAGCCGTCTCGCGGATTGACCAGTCGCAGATCCCAGAGCCCGAAATTCGCCATGGCCCGCGCGGTCGTCCCGATATTCTCGCCAAGCTGCGGTTCGCAAAGAACGATCGCCGGCGTGGGACGAAACATGAATTCCTTGCTTGTATCGGTCCCCGCCATCACACTGCCCCTTGCTGCGCGCGCCATTCGTCTTCGAGCATCGCATAGACGAATTCCTCGTCCCATTCGCCCTTGAAAATTGCATGTTCGCGAAAATGCGCCTCGCGCCGCATGCTCAGCTTTTCCATCACCCGCCAGGACGCGAAATTGCGCGTATCGCACCGCGCAGAAATCCGATGCAACCCCACGCGATCGAACCCGACCCCTAGCACTGCGCGGGCCGCTTCTGTGGTATAGCCACGTCCCTGGTGCGCGGGGTCCATCACATAGCCCAACTGCCCCTGCCGCGCCGCGATATCGTCAAACATCAAGACGCAGTCTCCGATCTGCCGGCCAGACGCCTTGAGTACCACCGCATACTGAATGCCTTCGCTCTTGGCTCCCAGACCGTCCATGGCGATCCAGCGCGGGATCAGTTCCTTTATCCTCCGTCGCGTCCGCGGCTCCCAGGAGCAATAGCGCGCAACCTCCGGCAGTCCCTCATATGCAGCGGTCGCATCGACATCGGAAAGCCTGAACTGGCGCAGCAACAGTCGCTCTGTTTCGATCGGAAAATAGGACATCGTCACCATCATGGTCTGTGGCCTGTGCCACTACGTCTAAGCGGCGCCGATAGCAAGTTTTGCGCTGGCATTGCGCCGATTGCCATGCCAGCCTCTCCCGATGACAAAGCTTGTTCTCAACGAAACCGCCCAATGCGCCTGCGGTGCCAGCACCATCACAGTCGATGGCCCCGTGCTCTCGATGCTCGTCTGCTCATGCCGCGACTGCCGCAAGGCAACGGGCACCGGTCACTCAACCGTGGTCCTCATGCACACCGACACCGTCGCGATTAACGGCCCGGTCAATGGCCACACCAGGACCGCAGCCTCCGGTTCGCACATCACGCGCAATTTCTGCGCCGAGTGCGGCACCCCTCTATACGCCCGTACCCAGCGTGCCCCAAACCTCATCCTGCTCCCGGCCGGCGTGTTCGATGACCCTACTTGGTTCGCACCAAATCAGGCCGTCTTCTCGCGCTCGCACCTCGATTGGGACCTTCTCGACCCCGCCCTGCAGCAACATGACACCTACCGCGACAGCACCGGATTTTAGGCAATGAGCTTTGCAGCCGACGAACTCGCCGACCGCGTCCGTGACCATCTCGGCCATCGTCCGGGCATCACCGAACGCAAGATGTTCGGCGGCCGCGCCTTCATGCTACACGGCAACATGGTCGTCGCCATCATGAGCGATGGCGCGCTCCTCGCTCGTGTGGGTAAGGACGGCTACGATACAGCGTTAAGCGAACCCGGCGCCAGCGCGATGACCATGGGCACCAGGACCATGGGCGGCTTTGTCTCGGTCGATGGCGACGTCCTCGAGGATGACGATACCCTAGCGCAATGGCTCGACCGTTGCCGCGCCTTCGCTGCCTCTCTGCCGCCAAAATAGCGCAAGACACTGCGACTAAACGTCCCCTGCACATTGATATGCTTTCGCAGCGCAACCAATCTTTGCCCCACGGATTGGAATGGAAAGGCAATTTGCCAAAGACAGCATTTTCACAAGCAAGAGGTTTATTCATGCTCTATATTGACACGCCCACATTGCAGCAGTTCAAAAAACTCAATAGCGAGCGCGCAAGGGCCTGCGTTTCAATCTATCTCCCCACTACCCCTCTCACTCAAGACATCGACGCATCCCGCATCGAATTGGGTAATCTGGTCAAGAATGCCATGTCGCAACTCGAAGAGCTTTCCCTCGACAAGGGTGAGATCGCCGCCATCGGTGAAGAGTTCGACGACCTTCTGGAGGATGATGAATTCTGGCGCTTCCAGGCGCACTCCCTCGCGATTTTCGCCACACCGACAAAAATCCGCACCTTCCGACTGGCGAACAAACTCAACGCCACAGTGGAAGTCGCAGACCGCTTCCTCCTAAAACCGCTCCTCCGCGCCATAACATTCCCGCACGACGCTCTGGTTCTGGCGCTCTCGGAAAATGCAGTCCGGCTTGTCGAGGTCTTCCCTGATCTGCCGCCCCAGGAGATCAAGGTTCCAGGGATGCCCAGCGATGCGGCCAGTGCCAACAATCGATCCACGATCAACGACCGCTCGGCAAAGCGTCGCATCACTGGATCGGAAGGCCAGAAGGTCCTGTTGGCAAACTATGCAAGGCAGGTCGACGCAGCCCTGCGCCCTGTGTTGTCCGGTCGCGATCTCCCGCTGATCCTGGCTGCAACGCAGCCGCTCGATTCAATCTTCCGGTCGGTTACATCCATCACCAGCTTGGCCGACGAAACCATCACCGACACGAACGATCGCTCCACCGATAGCGAAATCGCCACATCCGCCCAAAAGGTGCTCGACGGTATTTATGCCAGCCAGATCGAAGAGTTCAACGCAACCTTCGAGGCGCGAAAGGGTGCGAGCCGTACGACCACCGACATCTCCGATGCTGCCCGCGCAGCGACGTTTGGCGCCATCGAAACCCTGCTTGTCGACTTCGACGAAGTTGTTCATGGCACGATCGACGAAGAGAGCGGGGCCGTCACCTTCGCCGACGAAGGGCCGCATACATTCGGCGTTGTCGATGAAATCATGAGTCGCGCATTGGCCAGCGGAGCCACCGTTTTGGCTGTACGCAAGCCGGACCTCCCGCACGACGCATCGCTTGCAGCCACGCTTCGCTACCCGATTTAGTCGACTTTAGTCCCAATTCCCGCCGAACCGAGCGTGTTTTGCCCGGTTCGGCTTTGCTCTTGCCAATCTCAATGCTATAGGGGCGCCTGAAAAATATCGGCAAATTGAGGAGCGCTGAATGAGCAAGATCAAAGTCGCCAATCCCGTCGTCGAACTTGACGGCGACGAGATGACCCGGATCATCTGGCAGGCCATCAAGGACAAGTTGATCCATCCCTATCTCGACATCGATCTTGAATATTACGATCTCAGCGTCGAAAACCGCGATGCCACCGATGACCAGGTGACCATCGATTCCGCCCACGCTATCAAGAAGCACGGCGTCGGCGTCAAATGCGCCACCATCACGCCCGATGAGGGCCGCGTTGAAGAATTCGGCCTCAAGAAGATGTGGCGCTCGCCCAACGGCACCATCCGCAACATTCTTGGCGGCGTGATCTTCCGCGAACCCATCATCTGCAAGAACGTCCCGCGCCTCGTGCCCGGCTGGACTCAGCCGATCATTGTCGGTCGCCACGCTTTTGGCGATCAGTATCGCGCCACCGATTTCAAATTCCCCGGTAAGGGCAAACTGACCATCAAGTTCGTCGGCGAAGACGGACAGGAAATCGAACACGAGGTGTTCCAGTCCCCCGGCGCCGGCGTTGCCATGGCCATGTACAACCTCGATGATTCGATCCGCGACTTTGCCCGCGCTTCGCTCAACTACGCCCTGCAGCGCGGCGTGCCCTGCTACCTCTCGACCAAGAACACCATCCTTAAGGTCTATGACGGTCGCTTCAAGGACATCTTCGAGGAAGTCTTCCAAGCCGAGTTCAAGGACCAATACGAAGCCAAGAAAATCTGGTACGAGCACCGCCTGATCGACGACATGGTCGCTGCGTCCCTCAAATGGTCCGGCGGTTACGTCTGGGCCTGCAAGAACTACGACGGCGACGTCCAGTCCGACATCGTGGCCCAGGGCTTTGGCTCGCTTGGCTTGATGACCTCCGTCCTGATGACCCCCGATGGACAGACCGTCGAAGCCGAAGCGGCGCATGGCACGGTGACCCGTCACTACCGCCAGCACCAGCAGGGCAAGGAAACCTCGACCAATTCCACAGCATCGATCTTCGCCTGGACCCGTGGCCTCGCCCACCGTGCCAAGCTCGATAGCAATGATGAGCTCGCCAAGTTCGCTGCAACCTTGGAAAAGGTCACCGTGGACACCATCGAAGAAGGCAAGATGACCAAGGATCTCGCCCTTCTCGTCGGCCCTGATCAGCCTTGGCTCTCGACCATGGGCTTCCTCGACGCCATCGACGAGAACCTCCAGAAGGCCATGGCCTGATATTTCTACGCTTGAACGCGAAAAAGGCCCGGCACCCGCCCGGGCCTTTTTTGTATCAGCCGGAGCAGGCACCCCTTCCTCAGACATCCCTGGATTTCCTCCCAGGATCCGGCTCTGCGCACGTCACGATCACCACGCCAGCTGCCCACCATAAATCCCCTCGACCCCGCCACCGATTGCCTCTATCACTGACCTGTGCGGCCTTCGCCGCGCTTCACCGCAAACATTGGAAACTCTGATGCCGGTTGGCGTCCTCATCGCGCTAGCCGCCTATGCAAGTTTTGCCTTCGGCGACGCTGCCATCAAGAGCTTTGGCGATAGCCTGTCGGTCTTCCAGATCGGCTTTTTTCTGACGATCTTTTCCTTCGTCCCTGCCCTGATCGTGCGCCCGCGCGGCGAGCTCTGGCGCGACACCTACAAGCTTCGCCACCCTTGGCTCATGCAATTGCGCGGAGTCTGCGGCATCATTTCCATGGCCATGGCCACAATCGCCTTCACCTCCATCCCGCTGGCTGAAGCCTATGCACTGATCTTTCTCACGCCCATCTTCGTCACCATCCTTTCGGTCTTCATCCTGCGTGAATCGATGTCGCCGTCCCGATGGCTGGTCCTCGCCGTCGGCTTTGCCGGGGTCCTTCTCGTCGTGCGCCCCGGCTTTAAAGTGCTTGAGATGGGCCACATCGCCGCCGCCTGCGCCGCGGTTTCCGCATCGGTCGGCGCCATCGTGCTCAAGAAGGTATCGGCAAATGAGCGCCGCGTCTCCCTGCTGGGCGTCCTGCTCACCTATGCCCTGGTCTTCAATGGCATCGCGATGATCCCCAGCTTTGAAATCCCCACCTGGCACCAGATGGGCATGTTTCTCATGATCGGGCTGTTCGGCGGCACCGGGCAATTGCTCATGATAGCCGCGTCCCGCCGCGTCGCCGCCAACCAGATCGCACCAACCCAGTACAGCCAGATCGTCTGGGCCATCATCCTGGGCGGGTTGTTTTATCAGGAATACCCCGATGCCGTTGCCATCATCGGTCTTGTGATTGTGGTTGCATCCGGCGTAGCCACTCCTGGCGTCGAAGCCGCGCGCGCCCTTCTCGGCGTACGCATGGCCCGCATCGGCCGCCGCAGGGTCACAACGCCGGCGCCCGAACGCGTCGATTGAACCTGTTGCAAGGACGCATCAGCGACACATTCTTGTCAAATTCGCGCCGCTTCGCATTGACCGCTTTACGATATGCAGCAATCGTTGACGCAAGCGTCAATGCACCCCGACGCATCAGCGCATTGGGAGATGCGCGCTTTGGAGGACTAGGAGGAGACCATGGCCACATTTAAATCTACGACCGCACTCGCGGCACTCGCCCTCGCCGCAATGGCATCGACCGCCCATGCCGGCGGACTCGAAGCCAATGGCTATAACTGGGACCTCCTCTTTGACCCCGCGACCTACGCCGCAAAGGCCACGGTGACGCACGTCAACATCGAGCACGATATCGAGAACCCAACCGGCTTTCCAGCATTGGGCGGAGCAGCGATTCCGGGCACCGTGTCTAGCTCTGCAGACCGCGTCCATTACAACCTTGCCGTCAAGGCGGACTTCAACGATCAGGCCACCTGCTTGATGTCGGCACAAAACCCCTTCGGAAACGGTGTCGACCGTAATCTCGCCTACGCCGCTCTGACCGGGCAAGCCGCTCGGGAGCGCCTGACATCCTTCGATGCTGGCCTGACCTGTAGCTACGGCTTTGACGTCGGCCCTGGCACCTTGAGCCCGATCCTGGGCATCTCCGCACAAACTCTCGGTTACGAGGCGGATATTCCCACAGGCCTGACCACCACAGCCCCTCTTTCGATCGCTGGGTCCGGAACCGGCTGGCGCGTGGGCGCCGCATACGAAATTCCGGAAATCGCACTTCGCGTCAGCGCTATCTATAACGCTGCGGTCGATTACACCCTTACCGGCACGGCATTTGGCGGACCGGCAACCGCAGATGCGACGACACCGCAGAGTTTTGAAGTGAAGGGGCAAACCGGCATAGCGCCTGGCTGGCTTGTTCTCGGCTCCGTCAAATGGGTCGATTGGTCTGTGCTGCAGTCCCTTAGCGTCGCGACAGTTGGTCCGGTTGTCGGTACCGATTTCTCGTATCGCGACGGCTGGACCGTGACTGGTGGCGTCGGCCACGCCATTACGCCCGACCTGACCCTGCTAGGCACGATAACCTGGGATCGCGGCACATCGTCAGTTAACGATTCAGGCGTCCTGATCAGCGGCACCCAGACCGACCGTTGGGGCGCAACCCTCGGCGGCGCGTATAATCTCGCTGAAAATCTCGAACTGTCGGGCGGTGTCTCCTACTCGATCATCGGAAGCGGAGAGAACCTGCGCGGCGAAACATGGGACGACGGTAGTGTTCTCGGCATCAGCGCCAGCCTCAAAGCCCATTTCTGATAACTGACCCATCAAATGAAAATGGCCCCTCTCGGGGCCATTTTTTTATTCTGTTTTGGACGATCAGGCCGAAAGGTGCGCCCTGATCGCATCGATCGCCGCTTGGGCTTGGGTCGCGTCCGGTCCACCCGCCTGAGCCATGTCCGGACGCCCGCCGCCGCCCTGACCTCCCAACGTGGCCGAACCAATCCGCACAAGGTCCACGGCGCTGAACCGATCCGTCAGTTCCTCGCTGACCCCTACTGATATCCCGGCCTTGCCGTCTTCGGTGGTACCCACGATCACGATAACCCCGGAACCGATCTGCTTTTTCGCCTGATCGACAAGCCCGCGCAAATCCTTGGGCTGCAGCCCTTCGACAACGCGCCCCATGAACGTGACCCCGTTGACATCCTCGCTCGACGAGCCACCCGATGCGCCGCCACCCATTGCCAGTTTCTGGCGGGCGTCAGCCAATTGCCGCTCAAGCCCCTTGCGCTCTTCGATCAGCGCTTCGACCCGGGCAACAGCATCGCGCGGCGAGACCTTCAATGCCGTAGCAACGGCTTTGAGCTGATTTTCCTGCTCGCCCATATAAGCCCGCGCGCCATCGGCCGTCAGGGCCTCCACGCGACGAACACCCGACGCGACCGAACTTTCCTGAACGAGTTTGACCAGCCCGATATCACCTGTCCGCTTCACATGCGTACCACCGCACAATTCCATCGAATAGGTCTTGCCTGCCTTCTCACCCTCGAGCGCGGTGCCCATCGACACAACGCGCACTTCGTCGCCATATTTTTCGCCGAATAGCGCCATCGCCCCGGCCTTAACGGCGTCATCGACTGCCATCAGTCGGGTCTCGACTGGCGCATTCTGCAAGATGATCGCATTGGCCAGCCGCTCGGCTTCCGCGATTTCAGCCTCGCTCATCGGCTTGGTATGCGAAAAGTCGAACCGCAAGCGATCGGCCGAGACCATCGAGCCCTTCTGCGCGACATGCGACCCGAGCACTTCACGCAGCGCTTCATGCAACAGATGGGTCGCCGAATGGTTCGCCCGAATAGCCGCGCGGCGCGCGTGATCCACCTTCAAGGTCAACGCGTCCCCAATAGCGACCGTCCCGGCCTCGACCTTGACGCGATGGGCAAATACGCCGCCTGCCTGCTTGGTCGTATCGACAACGATCAGCCGCGCGCCCTCTTCGCTTTCCATGGTGCCGGTATCGCCGACCTGCCCGCCGCTTTCCGCATAGAAAGGCGTCTGGTTCAAAACCACGAAACCTTCATCGCCCGCGTTAAGCGCATCTGCACTTGCGCCGTCGCGCACCAGGGCGAGGACCGCCCCGTCGCTTTCTTCGGATTCATAGCCAAGAAATTCAGTCGCACCGGCTGCATCGGCAACAGTAAACCAAACCGCGCTCGTCGCTGCGTCGCCGGACCCGGACCAACTCTTGCGGGCCTCGGCCTTCTGGCGCGCCATGGCGGCGTCAAATCCGGCCTGATCGACCCCGACGCCGCGCGCCCGAAGCGCGTCCTGAGTCAGATCGAGCGGAAAACCATAAGTGTCGTAGAGCTTGAAGGCAGTTTCACCGGCCAGCGTGTCACCGGTTCCAAGTCCTGTGCTCTCGTCTTCGAGAATCTGCAATCCGCGGCTGAGCGTCTTGAGGAACCGCTCTTCCTCGAGCCGGATCGTCTCGGCGATCATAGCCTCGCCCTGTACGAGCTCCGGGTAAGCCTGTCCCATCTCGCGGACCAGTGTCGGCACGAGCCGGTGAATGGTCGGTGCACTGGTCCCCAACAATGTGGCATGCCGCATGGCCCGGCGCATGATGCGGCGCAGCACATAGCCGCGCCCTTCATTGGCCGGCAATACGCCCTCGGCGATAAGGAACGACATCGAACGTAAGTGATCCGCGATCACACGATACGAAGCGACTGTGCTCTCGGTCGGAGATCGGCCAATGGCCGACGACGCGGAATCGATCAGATGCTTGAAGAGATCGGTTTCAAAGACGCTTTCGACCCCCTGAAGGATCGATGCCATGCGCTCGAGCCCCATGCCGGTATCGATCGAGGGCCGCGGCAGCGGCTCCTGCTGCCCGTCACCTGTCTGCTCATATTGCATGAACACGAGGTTCCAGAACTCAAGGAACCGGTCACCGTCTTCTTCAGGGCTACCCGGAGGCCCACCCCAGATGTGATCGCCCCTGTCGATGAAAATTTCCGAACACGGTCCGCAAGGGCCCGTATCCCCCATGGTCCAGAAATTGTCCGACGTGGGAATCCGGATGATCTTGTCATCCGAGAACCCGGCAATCTTTTTCCAATACTCAACAGCTTCGTCATCGGTGTGATAGACGGTAACGAGCAACTTGTCCTTGTCGAGACCGAATTCCTTGGTGACCAGCGTCCAGGCCAGCTCGATGGCCTGTTCTTTGAAATAGTCGCCGAACGAAAAATTGCCCAGCATCTCAAAGAAGGTGAGATGGCGCGCCGTGTAGCCCACATTATCAAGGTCATTGTGCTTGCCACCGGCCCGCACGCATTTCTGCGATGTCGTGGCCCGGCTATACGGACGCTTCTCAAGACCGGTGAAGACGTTCTTGAACTGCACCATACCGGCATTGGTGAACATCAGCGTCGGGTCATTGCGCGGCACAAGCGGGCTCGACGCAACGGCTTCATGCCCGTTCCTGGCGAAATAGTCGATAAAGGTCGAACGGATGTCGTTTACGCTGGTCATGATCGAGCCCGGAAAACCCTTTTTGCAGCGCTCGGCGCGGCGCCTGATGTCTTGTCGTTATGGACGGGCAAGGCTGTTCCCCCGCGCATCCGTCAGTTTGGCTTGCCTTCTATCGTGAGAGTGCGATCAGCGCAATGCGATCGCGCAATGGTCCTACGCACTCCCGTCCCAGACCATCAAGCCGCCATTACCCGATAGCGAAAGAAAAAAGGCGCCGGTTACCCGGCGCCAGGAGGTCACAACGGTAGCAGCCGCAATGATCAGTCGTCGCTGTCGGCGGAACTCTCTTCCCCGCCCGTGATCAACTCGGCCGCCAGCAAACCAGCGCTTTCGCGCACACCGGCCTCGATCTGCGCTGCAATTTCGGGATTGTCCTTCAAAAACTGTCGCGAATTCTCGCGACCCTGCCCCAAGCGCTGACTGTCATAGGAGAACCACGCGCCCGATTTCTCGACGATGCCCGACTTGACCCCCAGATCCAGCAACTCGCCTGTCTTGGAAATGCCCTCGCCATACATGATGTCGAATTCGACCTGGCGGAAAGGAGGCGCAAGCTTGTTCTTGACCACCTTGACGCGCGTCTGGTTGCCGATCATCTCCTCGCGATCCTTGATCGCACCGATACGACGGATATCAAGACGCACCGAGGAATAGAATTTGAGCGCATTGCCACCCGTCGTCGTCTCGGGGGAACCGAACATCACACCGATCTTCATGCGGATCTGGTTGATGAAGATCACCATGCCCTTGGAGCGCGCAATCGAAGCCGTCAGCTTGCGCATTGCCTGGCTCATCAGGCGGGCTTGCAGGCCGGGCAGTGAATCGCCCATTTCGCCTTCAAGTTCGGCACGCGGCGTCAGCGCTGCCACCGAGTCGACCACCAGCACGTCGATCGCACCCGAGCGCACCAGCGTATCGGCGATTTCGAGCGCCTGTTCGCCAGCGTCCGGCTGCGAAATCAGCAACTCATCGACATTCACGCCGAGCTTTCGGGCGTAGATCGGATCGAGCGCGTGTTCTGCGTCGATAAAGGCACAGATGCCACCAGCCTTCTGGGCTTCGGAGATCACATGCAGGGCCAGAGTGGTCTTGCCCGAGCTTTCCGGTCCGAAAATCTCGATGATTCGTCCACGCGGCAGGCCACCAATGCCTAGCGCGATATCGAGTCCCAACGATCCGGTCGAAATCGAGTCGACACTCACTGAGGCGTTTTCCCCCAGCTTCATGATCGAACCCTTGCCGTAACTGCGCTCGATTTGCCCCAATGCGGCTTCGAGTGCCTTGTTCTTGTCCATGGAACCCCCGTCAACAACGCGAAGCTGTGAAACTGCCATTTTGAGCTCTCCTTATTTCACCAAATGCCCCGCGCTTGCAACGCGATGGGTCGACCCTGAACGTCTATTTGTAAGTTTCATATTTGTTCTCATTTTGTTTCCGTCGTGTCAATGGACAAAATAAGAACAATGCAGGAAAACGGAACCGCAGCACTTCCAAACCACTTATCAGCGCATGGCGACAGAGAGACTCGGACTCGGCATCGCACTGGGAATAGTTGTTGGCGCGGGAATCGGCGTGGCGCTCGACAATATCGCCATGGGCGTCGGTATCGGCATCGCCATTGGTACCAGCATCGGCGTCGCCCTCAGTTCGTCAGATGACGACGATGACACACCCGATCGACAGCCCTAGTCCTCCCGCGCGCTCCCACTGCCCGAAAGCACTTCCTTCACCTTGGAATTGATCTGATCGAGCGTATAGGGCTTTGGCAGGAACTCGACGCTTCGGTCGTCAGCCAGCCCCTGCCGCACGCTTTCTTCGGCGTAGCCCGAGACAAAGATCACCCGCAATTCGGGGTAAAGACGGCGCACATGCGTCAAAAGCGTTGGCCCGTCCATCTCCGGCATCACGACATCAGAAATGATGAGATCGACCTTGCCGCCGATCTCCTCGAGCACCTCGAGAGCCTCGTCGCCCGATCCGGCCTCGAACACCTCATAGCCGGTGGTCGAAAGTGCCCGTGCCGAAAACATCCGCACGCTCTCCTCGTCCTCGACGAGCAGAATGCGCTCATTGCCGGTGAGGTCCTTGACGGGCGCCGCGATGGCCTTGACCACCTCTTCCTTCTCGATTGGAATATGACGCGGCAGGAACAGCCTGAACGTCGTGCCCTTGCCTACCTCCGATTCGGGATAGATGAACCCGCCGGTCTGCTTGATGATCCCATAGACCATCGAAAGCCCCAGCCCCGTGCCCTTGCCCAATTCCTTGGTCGAAAAGAACGGCTCGAAGATCTTCTCCATGATCTCGGGCGTCATCCCCGTGCCGGTATCGCCGACCTCGATCAGCACATAATCGGCCGCTGGCATGCCACGATAGTCAAACGTCGCTGCCTCGGCCTCTTCGACATTGCGCGTCCTGAGCGTGATCTGCCCGCCCTCCGGCATGGCATCGCGCGCATTGACGGCAAGGTTGATGATCACCTGTTCGAGCTGCACCAGATCGGCCCGAACCGGCCATACGTCGCGGCCATGCTCAACATCGAGCGCGACATGTTCGCCGATCAGGCGCTTCAAAAGCACAGTCAGATCATCGATATGCTGGGGGATTTCCAGCACCTGCGGCCGCAGCGTTTGCCGGCGCGAAAAGGCGAGCAACTGCCGCACCAGCCCGGCCGCCCGGTTGGCGCTCTGCTTGATCGACATGATATCGGAAAACGATGGGTCTGACGGCTTGTGCTTGAGCAGCAGCAAATCGGAAAACCCGATGATCGCCGTCAGCACATTGTTGAAATCATGCGCCACACCGCCCGCGAGCTGCCCCACGGCCTGCATCTTCATGCCTTGCGCGAACTGCTCCTCGAGTTGACGCTGCTCGGTCATGTCCAACGCGTAAAGGATTGCCGCTTCGTCCGTCTCTCCGCCACGCTCGACGCCGGAGATGAACATGCGGACATTGCGCGCCTTTTCGCCCGGAATAGTGGCGTCGACAGGATCGATCTCCGCCTTGTGCCCCTTGGCGTCCACAAGCGCGCCAACCAGCTTGGCGCGGCTCTCCTGGTCGATGAGTGTCGCCACATCGAGCCCTTCGAGCCCACGGTCGCCTGAAGCCAAGCCGAATATGCGGGTAAACGGCGCATTGGTGCGAACCACCCGCCCCTGCCCGTCGAGTGCCGCGATCGCAAAAGGGGTATTGTTGAAAAACCGCGAGAACCGCACTTCCGCGGCCATCAAAGCCTCTTCGCCATCAACGGCCCGGGACCGATCGAGCACCAGTGTCCGCGTTTCGCCCAATTCGCCCTCGGCGAGCCGCGCTGCGCGATGCAGCAGGCGAACCGGTAGATTGGTACCATCCTGGCGCACGAGATCGAGGTCGAGAATTTCGGTTTTCACCGCCCCGTCCTGACCGCCACCCATCAAAAGTCCGGCACCATCACCGTTGACGATCTCATGGAGATCGAGCTGTCCGGCCTCGAAATCAGCGAGGTCATAGCCCAGCCAGTCGGCCAAGGTGGAGTTGATATATTGAATGCGCCCATGCGCATTGGCCGAAAAGAACCCAGCCGGCGCGTGATCGAGGTAGTCGATGGCCTTTTGCAGTTCGACATAGAAGTTTTCCTGCGCCTCGCGGTCGCGAGAAATGTCCTCCACGGTCCAGATCACCGATTTTCCGTTCGCGCCCTCAAAGTCGGGAAGCCCACGTACGCCCACGCGATACCAGACGGCACGGCCCTTCCCGTGCGACAGCCTTATGTCTTCGACAATGCTCCGCCCGTCCCGCGCCGCGCGCGACAGACGATAAACCGCCTCGCTCGCTTCTGGCTGGCTGGCGAAAAGCCGGGGCACACCCACCGGTACGCCCTTGGACACGCCACCCGACAGTTCGGCATATTCGGCATTGGCGTAAAAAATCTTCCCGTCGCGATCCGAGACGACGGCGCCATAGGGCAAGCTATCGACTATAGCCCGCGCGAGCGTGCGCTTTTCCGATCCGCCAACGAACCGGAACAGTCCGGCCGCCAGCGCAAAAAGTGAAAACACGCCGATAACCGCCAGAACGCCGAGGAACAGCACGATTGTTTCGGGAGAAATCGCCTCGCCCATCATCGCAAAAGCCGCAGCCACAGCGATGAAGACAAGCGACAGCACAACGACCCGCCACAGCGCGGCGCTAGACGAGGGGCGCGCCACCACTGGCTCGGGATAGTTGTCCTCGTCCATGGGGGCAACTGCCATTGCTGTCGTTCCTCGTCACACGCTGGGCGCCCACTCCGAATCACGGGCTTCTATTGGTAGCAAAACCCGCTTCGCCTTGGGTAGTGCGGTTTAACCTTCTGTTAACAGAAGCGTTGCGCCTTAGCGGAGCAAATCGCTAATTGCCGCTTCTCCAGCTCGACCGGTTCTTGAGCCGCATGACGTAGCCGATGATCTGCGCCACGGCCTTGAAATGTTCTTCGGGGATTTGCTCGCCCACCTCGGCACCGGCGAACAGGGCCCGCGCAAGCGGCGGGTTCTCGACGATGGGAATATCGTGATCGCGCGCCAGTCCGCGAATCCTCAGCGCGATGGCATCGACGCCCTTCGCCACCACTTTTGGCGCAGCCATCTCACGATCATATTTGAGCGCAATGGCGTAGTGTGTGGGGTTCGTCACCACAACCGTCGCGTCGGGCACAGCCGCCATCATGCGCTTGCGCGAACGTTCGAGCCGGATTTGCCGGATGCGACCCTTGATATGGGGATCACCCTCCATATTCTTGTACTCGTCGCGGACTTCCTTGACCGTCATCATCTGCCGCTTCCACCATTTGTGGCGCATATACATATAGTCGAGCAGCGCGACGATCAGGATGGCGATCAGCGTGGCGATGAAGATCTTGATCCCCACCTCCTGGAACAACACCAGAATGGCGGAGATGTCCGAAGTGACGATGCTGTCGAGCTGGTCGCGATCGGGCCAGACCACGAGAAACATGATGGTCGAAAACACCACCAGCTTGAAAAGCCCCTTGCCGAAATTGACCAGCGCTTCGGTCGAAAACAGCCGCTTGGCCCCGGCCAGCGGAGAAATCTTGGACAGTTTCGGTTTGAGTGGATCGGTCGAAAACACCATCTTGTGCTGCACCATGTTTCCCGCGATCCCGCAGACGGCGAGGATCACCATGGGAATGAGCAGCGGCGCCAAAAGGCTGAGGGTGGCGCCCTGGACGAATTGGCCGAACCCCGGCCCGCCAAGCTCGTAGAGATCGGCCTGCGCCATATACCCGCTCAAGGTGCCCATGATCGCCGTGCTGGTCATCGGAGCCACAAAGGCAAACACCACCAGCGATCCTGCCACCATAAAGAGGGTCGTCACCTCCTGGCTCTTGACCACATCCCCCTTCTTGTGGGCGTCCTCGAGACGTTTATGGGACGGGTCTTCGGTCTTTTCGCTCTGTTCGGGCTGGTCACTCATGGCTCAGCCCAGAAAGAGAGAAAAATGGTCTTCGAGATGGCTCATATAGAGCCCCATCATCAGCGAGAGCAGCAGCGCAAAGAGGATCAGCCCGATAATGATATTGGCGGGCATGGCCATGAAGAACACCTGAATTTGGGGCATTAAGCGCCCCAGAATGCCAAGGCCCAGATAGAAGACCAGCCCGAACACCAGGAGCGGCGCGGCCATCTGCGTGCCGACCATGAACGCCTGCGCCACGATCCGCACCGCCATTTCAGCGGCATCGCCCAGCATCAACGGCGCATCGGGTGGAAAATAGGTGTAGCTCGCAAAAATCCCGGCCAGCAGCATGTGGTGCATGTCGGTGGCAAAAATCAGCGTCACCCCAAGCATGGCGAGGAAATTGCCGACGATGGCCCCCTGCACGCCCGGCTGGGTGGGATCCGACGTCTGTGCCATCGACAAGCCCATCTGGTAGGCAATCACCGAACCGGCAACCTGTGCTGCGGTGAGGATCAACCGCAATAGCCCGCCGAGGATGAACCCGACCGCTAGTTCGTGGCCCACTGCGGCCATCAACCCGCCTACGGTTTGCGGCACCGCACCCAATTGCGGCACGAGCAACGGAAAGAGGATGAACGCGAACGCCAATGCGAACGTCAGCCTCAGTCGCGCCGGGATAGTGCCCTCGCCCAGCGCCGGCATCAGCATGAGCATGGTCCCGAGCCGCGCGAAGATGAGAAAGAAATAATAGGCGACGTCCGGACCCCAGGTAACGCTCATCGCTACCCGCCCGTTATGATCATGTCGACGATCTGGTTCATGTAGGTCGCCATCGTCGCTCCCATAAAGGGCAGCGTCAAAAGCATGGTGAGAAAGATCGCGATAATCTTGGGGACAAAGACCAGCGTCATTTCCTGGATCTGCGTCAGCGCCTGAAACAGCGCAATGATCACCCCGACCACGAGCCCGACGATCATCATCGGCGCCGAAATGATGATCAGCGTCCAGATGCCCGATGTGGCAATGTCGAGCGTTTCTGCCCCGGTCATGCGCGAATGGCTCCGCCGCGATTCGTTAACGACAGCTTACACGACCACCCATTCCGTGTGATGTGGTGAATGGGTCAGGGTGGAGCGAAAATGGTGGCCGACGAGCACCGGAGCGGAGCGTACAAAAAGTACGTGAGCACCGGAGCGCAGGCGGCCGCCATTTGCAGCCCGCCCTCACCCATTCAAATTGGCATACGCATGATTTCTTCGTAGGCGGAGATTACGCGGTCTCGGACGGTAACCATGGTCTCCATCGCCGATTCCGTTTCGGCCAGGGCTGTTACGACGTCGATGACGTTTGCCTTGCCGTTGACCATGTCGATCCCAAGCTGGTCCGACTGTCGACCGGCTTCGGCGACGGAGTTGATTTGCTCAGCCAGCATCTGGCCGAAATTGGCGCCACCTGCCTCGGCTGCCGGGTTCGGCATCTTTCCCGATGCCTGATCGGAAATCAGGCGCGAGACATTGCCATAGGCTGCGGTCGCTGCATTGAATGGAGTGCTCATTTATTCGATCCTATCCGCGCAGGATATCCAGGGTCCGCCCCAGCATCTGACGCGAGACTGTCACGACGTTGAGATTGGCTTCATAAGTGCGCTGGGCCTCGCGCATGTCCATTGTCTCGATCAGCGTGTTGACGTTGGGATATTTGACATACCCATTCTCGTCGGCCGCCGGATGGCCCGGCTCAAAGCGCGATGAAAAATCGCTCATATCCGTGGCCAGATGACCAACAGCCACTTCATAGCCGCCCAGTTCGCGATTGAGCATGGCGTGAAACGTCGGGACCTTGCGCCGATAAGGATCCTCGCCCGGCGTTGTGCCGGCAGAATCCGCATTGGCCATATTCTCCGCGATCACCCGCATCCGCGCCGTCTGGGCGTTGAGCCCCGACCCGGCGATCTTGATCGACGTCATGAAATCATTCATCGCGAGCCCTAGCCTTGCTTGCCGAGTGCGATACGCATCAGTCGCATCGAGCGTGTGTAAAGTGTGGTCACAGCCTGGTAGTCCATCTGGTTGGTCGTGACCTTCATCATCTCTTCCTCGAGCGTCACGCCATTGCCTTCGGGCATGACCTCGAAACTGTTCATGGTGCGAGCGCCCATGGCGCGGCTGGGATCTCCACCGACCGAAAAATGCCGCGCATTGGTCGCCGCTGTGGTGACCATCGCGCCGGACCGCCGCTGAACGTCCTCGACCCTGAACGCCGACAGGTCGCGACCGCGATAGCCCGGTGTTTCGGCATTGGCGACGTTCTCGGACAACAGCGACTGCCGAGTCTGATGCCATTGCATCTTGTCCTTGAGGGCGGCAAATATGGGCAGGTCGCCAATGGCCATGTTGCGCAGCGATTCCCGGTTAAATCTTCAAGCTCGGCAAATTCTGCCCACCCCATGGTTAACGCCGCGTTAATTTTTACGCCACGGCCCCGCCTAACCGTCCCAATTTTGGCCGTACGCGCGCGTATGCTAGGCAAGTCTTGCCCCATTGCGGGCATATCGTTATGTGTTCGCTGAAACGACCGACCTCCCAGTCGACCTCCAAGGAGCGCATCCGTGCAATTTCTGACCAGCCTGTTCGGCGGTGAAACAAACTTCGTTACCGTAGCCATCGCACTGGCTATCGTCATCGTGCTGATCGTTCTGGCCGTCTGGCTGGTCAAGCTCGTGGGCGATGCCACCCGCAATGTCGGGCGTGGCCGCAACAGGCGCCTGATGGTGATCGACTCGATCGCCATCGACAACAAGCGTCAGGCCGTGATCATCCGTCGCGACGATGCGGAACACCTGATCGTCATCGGTGGCCCCAATGATCTTGTGGTCGAGTCAGGCTTCGAAGCTCCCGTTGAAGTCGCCCAGCGCGCGCCGCGTCGTCGCCAGACGACAGCCCCGGCCCCTGAGCCCACCCCTGCGCCCGCGCCTGCCACCCCTTCGCAGCCAGCGTCGAAATCGCTGCGCCACACCGGCCTGCTGCGGCCGGTCGAAAGCGAGCCCAAACTGGACGGTGGAAATCCCGACAAACCGGGCCGGCTTTCGACCGACTCAGCTAAAAGCGTTGCCATGTCGGCTTCCACTACCGTGGACCATGAGCCGACCATTGAGCCCAGGGAACGCGAATACTCTGACCACGGCCCGAACAAGATCTGACATCGCGCCGCGCCGGCACAATCGTTCCGGCGCGAAAGCACTTGCCTGCGTCGCCCTCGCCGCAACCGCACTACTGCTGAGCGCTCAGGCGGGCTTCGCGCAAGACATTTCCATAGATTTCGGCGACGAGACGACGCTGACCGAGCGCGCGATCCAGATCATCGCGCTCATCACCATCCTCGCCCTCGCGCCGTCGATCCTCGTGATGGTGACGAGCTTCACCCGCATCGTCGTGGTGCTCTCGCTCCTGCGCACCGCCATTGGCCTGCAGACCGCGCCGCCCAACTCGGTGATGATCTCGCTGGCGCTGTTCCTCACCGCCTTCATCATGGCCCCCACGCTCCAGTCCGCCTACGAGCAGGGTATCGTGCCGTTGATCGAAGGCGAGGTCGAGATCACCGAAGCCCTGGAAATCAGCTCGGGCCCCTTCCATGAGTTCATGCTCAACCACGTCCGTGAGCGTGACCTGATGCTGTTCATGGATTTGACCGAAACCCCGGCGCCCGAAACCCCCGAAGAGATCGAACTGCGTATTCTCGTCCCCGCATTCATGATCTCGGAACTGCGCCGCGCCTTCGAAATCGGGTTTCTCCTGTTCCTGCCCTTCGTTGTCATCGACATGGTCGTGGCCTCCGTGCTGATGAGCATGGGCATGATGATGCTGCCGCCAGTCATCATCTCCCTCCCGTTCAAGCTGATCTTCTTCGTCCTCGTCGACGGCTGGCACCTCGTCGCCGGGTCCCTGATACGAAGTTTCACGGGCTGAGCAGAGCCTAGGCCCTACCCACCATCGTCATCCCGGCCCTACGCCTGGACCCAGTATGCTCCGAAATCATTTCTGGTCGAGAACGACGATCTCTCGCCTACCCCGGCGCGCCCGCACCCGCTCCGACGCTCGCGACCTGCTGCGGCGCAGCCCTCAGCGGCGTCAGTGCATTCTCACCGGCATAAATCTCGCGATACGCATTGAGAAAGCCGTTGATGGCGTCGGTATTGGCGACCTTCCGCGCCACGTCCCGGAAATCCACGCCTGTCGCGTCCATATCTTCGGTGACCAGAGCGAACATCGGCCATTCCGGTGCATCCGCCATGGCGTCCGAAAACCGGCTGCGCAGCCGCGTGATCCCGATTGCGTCGTTGGCCAGAACATACCCCACCGCGGCCTTGACGATATTGGTCCGCCCCATCGGGCTCAGAGCCCCGGCATCGGCATCGGTCGCATAGAGCATTTCGATCCGCTCGCTGGCCTCGCGATAGCGCCGCGCCTGCCAAAGCGCATCGATACGCAATAGCTCGGCATCGCGTCCGGTCAGGCTCGAAAGCATATCCAGCGCCAGTTCCTGCCGCCCGGCATTGATCAGCGCGCTCGCCTCAAGGACCCGACGTTGGCGCTCCAGCCCGGGCGGCAATCCGGCCAGCCGCGTTGCGTTGATCACCCGCAGCGCCGAACTCGGATCGTGGTTGGCGATATGGACCACGGCAAGATCTGCAGCGACCTGTGCCCGGGCCGCGCCTTCAAGCCGGTTGTCCACTTGATACTCCAGCAGATCGGCGGCCTGAGCGAGCAGGTCGACCTTGATCAGCCGCTGGGCCAGATTGCGGATCATCACGTCCCCATCCGTCCCCGGAGGCGTCAACTGTCGATAATCATAATAGATGCTGAGCGCTTCGATGGGTTCGAGCGCATCGGCCTTGCCATCGAGATAAAGCCCCGCAAATTCTGTCCGGGCCCTATCCACCATCCCGTCGAGCACCGGCGAGTCCGCGTGCAGCGCCGCAACGTCATGGGTCAGCACGAACGCATCGCGAAAATCTGAATTGCGGTACATGAGGTCGGCAAGCTTGGACGTCATCTCCAGTTCAAGCGGCCCACCGCGCCAGATGGTGGCCTGAACCGAAAGTGTCGAGATGGCGCGATCGAGATCGAGGCGATCCATCTCGTCCAGCAACTCGATCGTCCGCAGCACGGCCTCGGCCGTTGTCGGACGCCTATCGGCTGCGATCACGCGCCCAAAACTTTCCAAAGCTTCGGCCGAATGCCCATTGAGCTTGTCGACCATGCCGCCGAACAGTTCATAGAACGCCATCTGGTCTCGGGTCAGCGTCGAGAGTTCGAGCGTGTTGAGCATCTTGTTCGCAAATTCGGCATCGCCGTGCATCACCGCCGCCCGTGCCGCGGCCAGCAGGAATCGTGACCGGACCCAGCTCGGATACTCAGCGACCGCACTCTCGGCGCCCATCGCGTCGAGCCGAGCAGCGGCATAGTCCCGTCCCGATTCCGCCCGCACAATGGTCCGCCAGATCATGGCGTCGGCTTCGTCGCGCATATCGTCCGAGTTGAGGATCGCAAGCGCCTCGTCCACCCGGCCCGCCAAAGCACTCGCAGCGCCCAGCGTCGCGTTCAGCTCGATGTCGAGCCCTTCCTGACGCAATTCGCGGCGCATAACTTCGAGAATGCCGATGGCCTCCTGTGCCAGCCCATTGCCGAGATAAAACTGCGCCAGCTCCAGCCGTGCCCGGTCGAGCTCACGCCCTTCCGTCGTCGCCGTCCGGTGGACGAGCGCGTTCTTGCGCTCCGCAAAGTGGAGTGGATTGGGCGTATTGAGCGATGCGAGGTCGAGCGCACTGTCACTCCCACCCTCGGGCATGCGGAACCGCACTGTCTGGGCATCAGACAAGGTCAGCCCGGTGGCGCCGGAAATCACCGCCAGCCGATCCTCGATGCGGACTCCCACCCCCTGATGATGCGGCTTGATCACCAGCCCGTGGATGGAACGCGGTGCCGAGAAATCGACATACTGAAAATCCCGCACCACACCGCGCGCCGGCGGAAATACGGTAACGACGTCCAGAACATCACCCACCACAGGGTCACGCAGCTGATGCACCTTGGAGGGCTGCCCGAGGTCAGCCATCATTTCGTAAAACCCTGCACTGTCGCGCCGCCGATTGAGCGACACCGGCTCGGTGGCGCTCAACAGCGTGTCGCCGAGCGAAAGCACCCAGGCCATGCCCTCCGAGCCGATGGTCGCCAGGCGGTCCTGGCTCAAATCCATCCGCACCACTTGCGACGCACCCGCCGCCTGCACGCTGAAATCGGTGACCAGACCATCAAAGATCGACCCCGCCGCCGCATCCGGCTCGGCGATCGGAATGGTGCTGTCAAACAGCATCCACACCGTATCTCCGCGTCGAAACACCGCCGAAGCCGTCGCTGTGTGAAACGGAAAGACGACGCGGACCGTCTGTCCCACCGAACTCACACGCGGGACGATTACATCCGGCACATCGACCGCCACGGCGGCTTCGTCCTCGTCGGCAAGCGGTTCGATCACCCCGTTCGCTTCCGCATCTGCGATCAACGCCTGAATATCGACTCCGCCGGTCTCGGCGGCAGGATTGTTGATATCGAGAATGAATTGCGAAGCAGTGTTCTCATAAAACCGCAGGTCGACATCTTCGGCCAGCGTCAAGTTGATGGTGCTGCCGCCTCCATCGACTTCATTTTCGACGCTCTCCACCTGCACCGGCAGGTTCGATATCAACGGATAGATATCGATCGGCACCGGCCAATCGAATTTGATCGCGGCAGCGAGCCCGTCCTGGGTAAATTCGGCCTTAGTGCCCACATTCCAGTCGAAGATGACCCGCGAGAACGTCGGATGCGTCCCAACAGCGATATCGGCAACGGGATTATACTCGGCCACCATTTCCGCGCGGCGCCGCTCCTCGGCGATGCGCGCGGCATCCTCGGCACGATCGGCCAGCTTGGCTATGATGTCGTCCGGAAGCGCGGGCGGCAGTCCGACCCAATCCAATGGCAAGAGATCGATATAGAGCTGCTCACCCGCGGCGATCGTATTGAGCCGGAACGGCCCCCGCAGCCCCATGCGCAACGCCGTCATGTCTGGATCGAACCGCGCGATCGCAAGATAATTGCCCAGCACCGCGCCCACATCGGGCAGGCTGCCGCGCATGGTCGTGTCGGTCATCTCGACGACAAGCACGCCGTTTTCGCTGCTGATCGTATGCTCGGGCAACGACATTCGCTCGGGAAAGGTAAGGATCAGCCGCGCATAGCCATCCTGCGGCAGTGCCTCGAGCACCACCCGTTCCTGCGCCGCAGCACCGTGGGAAAAAGCGACAACGACAGCCCATGCCAAAACGGCCAGCGAGATTGCTCTCGCGGCGCCGCACACTGAGCGTCCACGTTTCTTGGTGGTTGAAAGCATTCTGCCTTGCGCCCTAACTCTTGCGAGAGACTAGAGCGCAGCGCTTAAGATGCTCTTACTGCAATCTGATGATTGAACCGCAATATGTCAGGATCACTGCCCCACGATCTGGGGTAGATCCGCGGATTGCTGCACGGGGGCGGGCGTAGCCACATCGGTCTGCGCCAGCAGTACGGTCAGTTGCTGCGCCCGTGCGGGCACCATATTAGCCATGATCGGCCCGAGCTTGCGCGGATTCATCTTCTTGCCAACCGCGACAAGCACGCTCGTATCGAGATCGTTGAAGATCGTCGCCGCATCACCAGCCCGCATGTTCTCATACATCGCGACAACCGCTGCAAATTGAGCCTCCGCCGCAGCATCCTGCGCGTCGAGTGAGACATTGATCTGCGCTTCGAGCGCGCTGAGCTCGGCCATCCGCTCCTCAATCCGCAATTCTGCGGCCTCAACGAGGCTCATGCGGCTTTCCAGCTCAAGGGCAAACGCATCGAGTTCCGCGCGCCGCTCGGCAAGTCTCTGCAGCACGATCTCTCCCGTATCACTTCCTGTCGCGCCGCCTTCGGCCGCCTCGACCGCTTCCGGAACGGACCCGAAAAGAGAATCCGCCGCTGCCTGGACGGGATCGACCGGCGCGCCGGTAGCCTCTGCCGTAGCAGGCTCGGGCGCAGGCGCTTCCGCCGCCGCCGTATCCCCGGCAGCAAACGCCGACTGCACGCCGGGCGTATAGCCATCCCCGGTTACGAGCCCGACGGTCTTGAGTATTAGAAGCGCGCTAGCCGCCAGAACTACGACGGGCAGAAGCCTGATCTGTCTCACGCAACGTTCTCCCGCCGGCGCTGGTGATCGTTGAGAGCGCGAAGCGCATCGCTGGCCCGTTTTGGCTCGCCGCCATTGTCCTGCGACCGCGCCGCCTGCGTGATCTTGGCGATCCGCTCCATCACCGCCTGCCCCGCATTGACGTGGTTGGCCAACTCGATGGCGAAGCGCTCCGCATCGTTGAGGCGCTGGTTCAAGCGCTCATCCGCCTCGATCGCCGTTTGCTTGAGACCCTTGATCGCCCCATTGGCCATGGTCGTCGCCTGGATCAAATCGGCGATCATCTGCTGCAGCGCAGCACGGTCCGCCTGCAAATTCTTGATGCGCTTGTTGAGCATGATGCAGTAGCCGATTGTCGTCGCGAGCAAAACGGCGACACCCAGCTCGATCAGCAGTCCGAGCGACAAGCCCATCATCTCAATTTCTCCCCATCTTCTTCCATGGCCTCGAAGGCCGCCATGGTAACCTTTGGCGGGTTGAGTGGCCGGGTCACCCGCACCGAAACATTCTTGCCGATATGGCCCATGACCGCCTTGGTCAGGTCCACATCTCCGCACCGCAGCGTCACCGGGTCGCTCGGCGTTGTATCGAACATGATCGTGTCGCCGCTCTTGAGGTTGAGCACCTTCGACAGCGGCAGCTCCAGCTCATGCAGCACCGCCGAAACCTCGGTATCGGCAGCATGAATTTCGGTAGCCAGATGTCCTTCCCAGATGGGATCGCGCCCGAACTTCTCGCCCATATACATCTGCAGCAATTGCTCGCGGATCGGCTCGATGGTCGCGTAAGGCAGCAAAATCTCGACCTTGCCGCCGCGATCGTCCATGTCGATCCGCAACTCGACCAGGATCGCCGCATTGCCCGGGCGCGAGATCGTCGCAAACCGCGGGTTGGTTTCCATCCGGTCGAGTCTGAAATTCACGTGCCCCAGCGGCTCGAACGCTTTGTGCATGTCGTCGAGGATGTGCTCGATCATCCGTCGCGCCAGCGCCATCTCGATCGTCGTATAGGGACGCCCCTCCACCCGGATCACACTCGATCCGCGCCGGCCACCCAAAAGCACGTCGATCATCGAATAGATCAACGAACTATCGACAGTCAGAAGCCCGAAATTGTCCCACTCTTCCGCCTTGATGACAGACAGGATAGCGGGCAGCGGAATGGAGTTGAGATAGTCCCCGAACCGCACGGACGTGATGGAGTCGAGCGACACTTCCACATTGTCCGAGGTAAAATTGCGCAGCGTCGTCGTCGCCAGCCGCACGAGCCGATCAAACGCGATCTCGAGCATCGGCAGGCGTTCATAGGACACCAGCGCCGAATTGATCAGCGCCCGCACGCCCGAGAGCTCCACCGAGGATGAAGCGCTGGCATCGAAACCTAGAAGCGAGTCGATCTCGTCCTGGTTGAGCACCCTGTCGACGTCGTCTGACCCGGCTTCTGCCTCGAGCATCGCGGCCCAGTCCTCGCCCAGTCCGCCATCAGATTTGCCTTCGGGATCATCCATTTGGCGCCAACTATTGAATCAGAATGTCTTGGAACAGGATATTTTCGACAGTGGCCGGATAAATCGCCAGATTGACCCGGCGCTGCAGCTCTTCCTTCATCCGGTAAAGCCCGGCTGATCCCTCGAGATCGGATCGGCGCAACTCCCGCAGATAGACCTGGAAGGCATCGAGCACCCGCGCCATGCGCGGTTCCACCGTCGACACCATGGATTCGTTGGTCAATTCCAGCGCAATCGTCATACGCAGATAGGCCGCGGCCCCTGCTTCTGCGTTGAGATTGACGGTAATCTGGGGCAGTTCATAAAAATAGGTCTGCGTCACACCGGCGGTCTCGGCGCTCGCGTCCGAGGTATCGCTCCCCGAACCCATCAGGAAGAACGCACCCCCACCAGCGACGAGCAAAAGAGCCGCCACACCACCGCCTATCATAAGCAGTTTTTTGGAGCCGCCCTTCTTGGGCGCAGCCAAAGCACCCTCGTTACCATCTGCTTCGGCGATATCGCTCATGAGCCCCTTCCGAATCCCCCGGATTTCCGGGTGTTTTCCGTCCGCCCAGCTAATCCCGTCACGGTTAACGATTAGTTACCAATCGCCTTACGCGGCAATTTTTGCCCGGCAGAATGTGCCAGCCCATTAACTATGTTCCGCCCTACATCAACAGGCTGAAAATCATAAGCCCCTGATTTTATTCAATTTATCAGTTTGGCACGCTCCCTGCATTACCACTGGCAGGAAGCCCGGCCTGGGGAGGTCGGCTCCGAAACTGAACTGGGGAAACCGCGCATGATCGGAAACGCGCAATTGATTGGCCTCTCGCGACAGATGGCGCTTCAGCGCCAGCTGGACGTCGTTGCCAACAATCTCGCCAACATGAACTCGACTGGTTTTAAGGCCGAAGCCATCCTGTTCGAAGAATACATCATGCCAGTCGCTGAGGATCGTTCGTTTCCCCGCGGCAGCCAGCAGCTTTCCTATGTCCACGACTGGGCGACCATGCACGACATGGTCGCCGGCACCATGGTCCAGACAGGCAACCCGCTCAACGTCGCCCTCTCGGGCGAAGGTTTCCTCACCGTGCAGGCCCCCGAAGGCCTTCGTTACACCCGCAACGGCGCACTCGAAATCAATTCCGACGGCGTGCTCGTCACCCAGAACGGTTTTCCCGTTCTCTCCGATGGCGGTGGCCTGATCACGTTCGGCCCCGACGAGGTCGATATCGAGATCACCGCCGATGGAGAGATTTCGTCGAGCGCCGGCAACAAGGGTGCTCTGGGCGTCGTCGAGTTCGACAATGTTCAGGAACTGACCCGCTCGGGCGACACGATGTTTGCCGGCGGCAATCCCCTCCCCGCCCAATCGACCGCCGTGATCCAGGGCGCGCTCGAAGGCTCCAATGTTTCAGGCGTCGGGGAAATGACCGAAATGATCCGCGTCACCCGCGCCTACACCTCACTCGCAGACCTGATGAACAAGCAGGACGAACTGCGCCGCAATGCCATCCAGCGCCTTGGCGACGCCCAAGCCTGATTAAGGACCCATACCGATGAAAGCCCTATATATCGCATCGACCGGCATGGCTGCTCAGGAGCGCAATGTCGAAGTCATCTCCAACAACATCGCCAACATGCGCACCACGGGGTTCAAGCGCCAGCGCGCCGAATTCCAGGATTTGCTCTACCAATCCTACCGCCGCGCCGGTTCGTCCACCTCCGACGCCGGCACCCAGGTTCCCGTCGGGGTAGAGATCGGCTCGGGCGTGCGTGTCGCCGCGACCTCCCGCGTCATGAGCCAGGGCAACGTCGCCCCCACCGAAAAAGACCTCGATCTCGCCATTCGCGGCGAGGGCTTCTTTGTCGTCTCTATGCCCGACGGCACGCAGGGCTACACCCGCGACGGCACCTTCGAGCGCGACGCCACCGGCATGATGGTCACCGTCGATGGTTTCCAGCTCGAACCCGGCATCGTGATCCCGCAGGACGCGACTTCGGTCTCGATCAGCCGTGATGGCGTTGTCGAAGCCTTCCTCAACGGTAACACAGCGCCCGTACAGCTCGGTCAGCTCCAGATGGCCCGCTTCGTGAACAAGGCCGGCCTTGAATCGATCGGCGACAATCTGTTTCGCGAAACCCCCGCCTCCGGCCAGCCCCAGATCGGCGTCGCCGGAATGGATGGCATGGGCTCGCTTCTCCAGGGCTACCTCGAAAGCGCCAACGTCAACGCGGTCACCGAAATGGCTGATCTGATCTCGGCCCAGCGCGCCTACGAAATGAACGCCCGTGTGATTTCTGGCGCCGACCAGATGCTCCAGGCCGCCGCGCAACTCCGTTGATCTGAGCTTTAGGAGGAATTGAAATGATTGCACCGCTTCTCAAACGCTCCGGCCTCGCCCTCGCCTTCGCCGCTGTCTGCGGAACCGCGCACGCCGAAGCGCTGCTGCGCAGTAACGTCACGGTCACCGCGCCACTCGTCACCATCGGTGACCTGTTCGACAATGCCGGCCTACTCTCGGAAACGGCGATCTTCCGCGCCCCGGCTCCTGGCACGACCGGTACCGTGTCGCTGGCCGATATCGCCACGGCCGTCGGCGCAGCCGGTCTTGAGGAATTTGAGGCTTACGGCCTCACCGAGATCAAGGTCTCGCGGTCGGGCATGCCGGTCGATATGGACCTTCTGTCCAATCTGATTTCCGCTGATCTGACGCAGCGCGGCATTCTCGGCCAAGCCATGGAAATGCGCATCTCTCTCAATACCCCCCTGCCCGAACTCGTTGCTGCCGACACCTCCGCTCCCGCGAGCCTCGTCATGCTGCGCTATATGCCTGGCTCGTCCCATTTCTCTGCTCGCTTCCAGGTCTCGGGTCTCGACAATCCGGTCGACGTTTCCGGCCAGATCGAATTGACCATCGAAGTGCCGCACCTCACCCGTTCACTGCCCGAAGGCACCATCATCGGTCCCGACGACATCGAAATGCGCATGGTGCCGCTCGCCTATGCGGAAACCGCCGGCATCGTCTCATACGACGCCATCATCGGCATGCAGCTCCAGCGCCAGACCCGCGCGGGCGTGATGCTACGCCCCGCCGATCTCGCTCAGCCGCAGATCATCGGTCGCAACGAAAACGTCACCGTCCTCTACCAGCAGGGCGCACTCACCCTCACCACAACCGGCAAGGCGCTCAACGCCGCCAGCCTCTCCGAACCTGTCTCGGTTCTCAACACAATGACCAATCGCGTGCTCCAGGGCACCGCCAGCGGTGACGGCACCGTCACCATCACCTCGGGCCCACAGCAACTCGCCGGCCTTTAATCTCGCTCACCGCGCTTGGGGAAGTGCGGTCGCCTAAACACCCACGGGGAAACTGAAATGAAATCTCTCGCCAAATTCGCCACCGGCCTGATGCTCGCTTCGCTGCTCGCAGCCTGCGGCACCACCGACCGCCTCGCCAATGTCGGCCAGGCTCCAGCCCTGACACCGATCGTCGACCCAACCGTCACCGCCGGCTACCGCCCTGTGACGATGCCCATGCCGGCCACCGAACCTGCTGTGTATCAGGCCAATTCGCTCTTCCGCTCCGACGCCCGCGGCTTTTTCAAGGACCAGCGCGCCGCCAAGATCGGTGACATCCTGACCGTCATCGTCACCGTCGACGACAGCGCCCAGATCGGCAACACGACCACCGCCACGCGTTCGTCCTCCAACGACGTCGGCCTCGGCGGCGCCTTGGGGTCGATCTTCAACTCGGTCGCTCCGGCGGACGTCGACGCCAGCGCGGCCATCGGCACGACATCGGGCATCAACAACACCGGCAATGGCTCGGTAAACCGCTCGGAACAGATCACCACCCAGGTCGCCGCCGTGGTCACCCAGGTCCTGCCCAACGGCAATCTGGTGATCGAAGGCCGGCAGGAAGTCCGCGTAAACTTCGAAGTCCGTGATTTGATCGTCGCCGGCATCGTGCGCCCCGAAGACATCGGTTCGGACAACACCATCTCGTCCACCAAGATCGCCGAAGCCCGCATCGCCTACGGCGGACGCGGCCAGATCACCGACGTCCAGCAACCCCGCTACGGCCAGCAGATCCTCGACGCCATCCTGCCGTTCTAACGCATCCGGGGTGAGCCCACGCTCACCCCACTCTCACCGTCCTCCTCGGGCTCGACCCTGGGAGCCAGCTGGAGCCCCACACTCTTCCGCAAACCGCCGCCCCGCGCCTCACCGGCGCCGGCCCAGTTCCCCAACCTCCTGCCGATTCCCCCAATCGCGGCAGAAGGTTCCCGGCCCGTCTTCCCCGTCGGGCCGGATATAAAGAAGGGCGCAACTCCCCAGCTGCGCCCTTCTTCCATTCCAGCCCCAGCCCAAATCACCCTATTGCGATCAAAGCTCCGCAATCCGCCTCTCGAGAAACCGCCGCTCCGGCTCCAGCCGACACAGTGCCAGCGCATCCCCATAAGCCGCCCGCGCCTCCCCATTCCGCCCCAACCGCCTCAGCATGTCCGCCTTCGCCGCATGCGCCAGATGATACCCACCCAGTTCCCCGCGCCCCAACTGCCCCTCGATCAACCCCAGTCCCACCTCCGGCCCCTGCGCCATCCCCACCGCAACCGCCCGGTTCAATTCCACCACCGGCGATGGCACCGCCCGCACCAACACATCGTATAGCGAGACGATCTGCCCCCAATCCGTCTCCTCCGCCGTCGCCGCCCGCCCATGCACCGCCGCAATCGCTGCCTGCAGCGTGTAGGGCCCGATCTGCCGCGTCGCGAACGCCTGCTCCACCAGCCCTAGCCCCTCGGCAATCAAGTCCCGGTCCCATATCGTCCGATCCTGATCGGCCAGGAGCACAAGGTCCCCTGCCTCATCCACCCGCGCCCGCCGCCGCGACTCGTGGAGCAGCATCAACCCCAAAAGCCCCTGCGCCTCCCCATCGGGCAACAGCGACACCAACAACCGCCCCAGCCGCACCGCCTCCCCCGATAGGTCGGCCCGCATCAGGGTCTCGCCCGCATGGGCCGCATATCCTTCGTTGAATACCAGATAGACCACCGCTAGCACCGCATCGAGCCGTTCGGCCAACTCCGCCCGATCGGGCACGGCATAGGGGATGCCATCCTCCCGGATTTTCGCCTTGGCCCGAACGATCCGCTGCGCCAGGGTCGCCGGTTTTGTCAGAAACGCCCGGGCGATCTCTTCCGTCGTCAGCCCACGGACCTCCCGCAGCGTCAGCGCCACCTGCGCCTCGCGCCCGAGATCGGGGTGACAGCACGTAAAGATCAACCGCAACTGATCGTCGGCAATCATCTCGGGCTCGATCCCCGCCGCGTCCTCGGCCTCCATCTCGATCCGCCGCGCCAACTCCCCCGCCGCCGCATCGAACCGCACCCGCCGCCGCAATTTGTCGATCGCCCGAAACCGCCCCGCACTCACCAGCCAGCCAAACGGATTATTGGGCAACCCGTCGCGCGGCCAAGCATCCGCCGCCGCCAGAAACGCATCATGCAACGCCTCCTCCGCCAGATCGAAATTGCCCAGCAGCCGGATCAGCGTCGCCAGAACCCGGCGCGAATGCTCCCGCCAGGCCCCATCGATATCGACCCCACTCACTCCGGGCTCGGATTAAGGACGGGCCGCACTTCCACAGCCCCATATCGCGCCAGTGGAATGCCCTTGGCGATCTCAAGCGCATGCTCCATGTCGCTCGCCTCGACCAGAATGAACCCCGCCACCTGCTCGCGCGTCTCCATGAACGGCCCGTCGGTCACCATCGCCTCGCCATTGCGGACCCGCACCGTCCGCGCGCTCGATACGCTCTCCAGCGCCTCGGCCCGCACATAGACCTGATCGCGAAACAGTTTGACGTCATAGTCGAACGATTCCGACCCGATTTCCTCCCAATCGATCGTCTTCGCCATTTCGGAATCGATCAGCACCAGACACATGAACTTCATTCTTCAATCCTTTCGAGCACTTCGAGCGGCCGCACTTCGATCGATCCCGTGTCGGCCAATGGCACCCGCGCCGCGATCGCAAGCGCTTCATTGAGGTCGCGCGCCTCGATGAGACAGAACCCCGAAAGATGCTCCTTGGTCTCCATGAACGGACCGTCGGTCGTTGAAACCCCATCCCACCGCCGCACCGTCACCGCCTCCCCCGGTTGCTTGAGCGCTTCGGCCATCACGAAATGCCCGCTCGCCCGCAATTCGTCGTCGAAATCGAGCATCTGGTTGATATAGCCCTCCCGCTTTTTGGGCTCCATCACCGCAAATTTGCTCTCATCGAGATAGTACAACATCATGTAGCGCATACGTTTTCCTCCTGGTTCGAGTTCATCACCAGGATAGACGCGCCGCCACCTCCCTTTTCGACACGCACGCGGAATATTTTTCACCCTGTCGAATAAGGCCCTCGCCCAACGACCAATCGGCATCACCCCACAAGGAGATCGTCCCATGGTCGAAATCATGTTCGCCGCCCATATCAGCCAGATCGAGGCCCGCCACACAAGCGGTCCCGACTGGCGTCACGAGCCGCTGCGGCCCGCCCCCATTCGCATCGTCATCGCCATGGCAGTGCTCATCGCAGCCGGCGTCACGCTTCTGCCGGGTTTGGCCCCAAGATCGTCGTCGCCCCAGCATTTCGCTGTTTCGACCGACCGGTGAAATGGACTACCAAGGGGCAACCATCCGTTCTGTCTGGAGTCGCCCATGTCCTACGCCGATATCGAAACCCTTGGCAAAAAGCTCGAAGCCATCGAGCACGCCATCGCCATTCTCTCGGCGGATGAGGCGACCAACATGCCGGTCGGCGGCGGGGAAAAGCGCGCCGAATCCGTCTCTTTCCTCTACGGCCTGCGCCACGAAGCCGCGACCGCCCCAGAGATCGGCGACTGGATCGCCAAGGCCGAAAGCCAGGACCTCTCCGACGACGAAAAACTCGCCCTTCGCGAATTCAAGCGCGTCTACACCAACGCCACCTGCCTCCCCGCCGATTTCGTGCGCCGCAAATCCCAGGCCGAAATGCGCTCCGAACAGCTGTGGCGCGATCTGCGCGCCAAGAACGATTGGGCCAATTTCGCCCCGGCCCTCGAAGGCGTCGTTGCGCTCGCCCGCGAAGAAGCCCAGATGCGTGCCGATGTCCTCAAGCTCGCGCCCTATGACACGCTGATGGAACAGTTCGACCCCGGCAACCGCGTGGCCGATGTTGCGCCCGTCCTCGAAAAACTCAAATCCTTCCTCGTCGATTTCGTCCCCCACGCGCTCGACGCCCAGGAACAGCGCTACGCCAACCGCCCAGCCAAAACCGTCACCGGCCCCTTCCCGATCGAAAAGCAGCGCGAACTCGGTCTCTCGATGATGCAGGCGCTTGGGTTTGATTTCACCCATGGCCGTCTCGACGTCTCCCACCACCCCTTCTGCGGCGGCGTGCCCACCGACGTGCGCATGACCACGCGCTATCGCACCGACGAATTCCTGACATCGCTGATGGGCGTCCTCCACGAAACCGGCCACGCGCTCTATGAGCAGGGCCTGCCCAAGGACGAATCCCACCTCGCCGTCGGTCAGGCCCGCGGCATGGCGATCCATGAAAGCCAATCGCTGTTCGTCGAACAACAGCTCGCCCACGCTCCCCAGTTCTGGCATTGGGCCATGCCCATCGTCGCCCAGCATCTTGGCGATGACGCCCTGAAAGGCTGGGACGTCCAAGACGTCGTCGCCGAGGTCAATAAGGTCGAACGCGGCTATATCCGCGTTGATGCCGACGAGGTCACCTACCCCCTCCACATCATCTTGCGCTTCGAACTCGAACAGGCCCTGATCAATGGCGACCTCGAAGTCGTCGATCTCCCCGAAGCCTGGGACGCAAAGATGACCGAGTATCTCGGCCTATCGACCATCGACAATCCCAAGGACGGCCCAATGCAGGACGTCCACTGGCCCGCCGGTGCCTTCGGCTATTTCCCGTCCTACACCCTCGGCGCCATGATCGCCGCCCAGCAATGGGCCACCATTGAATCCGCCCAGCCCGATGTCCTCGATCACATCGCTAAAGGCGATTTCTCGACCGTCAACCAATGGCGCAGCGACAACATCTGGTCCCAGGCCTCCCGCCTCTCCACCCCAGACCTCCTGAAGAGCGCCACCGGCAACACCCTCAACCCCGATATCTTCATCGCCCACCTCAAGAAGCGCTACGGCTAGGACGCCACCCCATAACCGTTCCCCTTGGGCATGACCCGAGGGTCCAGCCCATCGACCGTAAACATCACGCCCTCGCGCCCCTGCTTTTCACCCCCAGCGGGCTCAGGGCCGGGACGACCGCCTTTGCGCGGGCAACCAACACTGCCCCAACCCACCCCGTCATCCCGGGCGAAGACCCGGGACCCGGTATCCGCCGCCCCTCAGCGAACCCCACGCTCTCCGCAATATCCACGGCAAACCGACTCAAACCAACTACCCCAAAACAACAACGGCCCGCTGAAGTTTTCCTTCAACGGGCCGCCGTAACCGATTCTATGGACTCGATATTTCAGTCGTCGCGATAAACCTTTTCGCGGCGCTCGTGCATCTCCTGAGCCTCAAGGCTCAGCGTTGCGATTGGCCTCGCGTCGAGCCGTGCCAGCCCGATGGGCTCACCAGTCTCTTCGCAAAATCCGTACGACCCGTCCTCAATACGCTTCAGCGCCGCGTCGATCTTTGAGATCAGCTTGCGCTGCCGGTCGCGGGTGCGCAATTCGAGCGCACGATCGCTTTCCGACGAAGCCCGGTCGGCCATATCAGGATGGTTGGTATTTTCTTCCTGGAGATTTTCCAGGGTGCCCCGGCTCTCGCGAAGGATTTCGTCTTTCCACGCATTGAGCTTTTTGCGGAAATACTCCCGCTGGCGGGCATTCATGAATTCCTCGTCCTCAGAAGGACGGTAGTCATCGGCAAGGGTTGCGACCGACATCAAAGACTCACTCCCTTGGAACCCAAGTTGCCGCCTTATAGTTTGCGATGCAGCGTGGAGCAATTCTATTTTGACCACTGTGTTAACATCACCGTGAGCGCGTGTTGATCAGGTCACAATCCAAGATAACGCCCGAGCTTTGCCAATTCCACACGCACCCGCAATTCGATGTCGGCAATCACCTCGTCCAGCCCCGGAAGCTCCTGGCCTTTTGCCTGCTGCAGCAGCACCGCAGCCCGGTTTAAGCGCCCCTCGCTCACCCGCCCGACAAGCAGATCGCCCCGGATATCTTCCAGCGCATCGAGCAATCCATTGGCCCGCTTGATAGCCTTGCGTCGCCCCTGAGTTGGGTCCTCCGCCGCTTGCAGAGCCAGTAGCGCGTCGATCCCGCTCATCCCCGCCGAGTGCGCCGTCTGGGACGCACGGGCCTGTGGTTGCCCGCCCTCGGCCCGAAACGTCTCACCGGACGATTTCGCCGTGGATGTCTGCCGATTGGTCGAGATCACCCGCCCTGTACCATCGATCCGCATTCGCCCGAGCCCACCCGACCATGGTTAACAATCTCTCACCGGCAGATTTTGCCCATAGGCGTTAATTTTACCTTAACCACCCGGCAATCCCTGCCCACCACTGACATCCATCGCGTCGGGAAAGCTGAAGCCGCTAAAATAATATCGATGTATTTCAACACCATAACGATGCTTCACCCGAACTGGCACGGTTTTCGCTCTATCCTTTTCACAAGGCCGACCGATCCGTGGGGACGGAGACGATCGGCAAGTTTCGGGGAATCGATTGATGCACAACCGCCTGTTCCGCACCGCCATAGCCCTCATCACCGCCCTAGCGGTGGTCGCGGCACCGCTCGGTGCCAGCGCCGCACCCGCGCGCATCAAGGACATCGTCGATATCGAAGGCGTTCGCGACAACCAGCTCGTCGGCTACGGCCTCGTCGTCGGCCTCAACGGCAGCGGCGACAGCCTCAACAACACCCCCTTCACCCGTCAGTCCCTCACCGCCATGCTTGAGCGCATGGGCGTCAATACCCGCGGGGAAACCCTGCGCACCGCCAACGTGGCCGCCGTCATGGTCACGGCAAATCTGCCCCCCTTCGCTACCCAGGGCACCCGGATCGACGTGTCCGTCGCCGCTCTTGGCGACGCCACCAGCCTCCAGGGTGGCACGCTTCTCGTCACCCCCCTTCTCGGCGCCGACGGCGAAGCCTACGCCATCGCGCAAGGATCCGTGACGGTCAATGGCTTCACTGCCCAGGGCGATGCCGCAACCGTCGTCTCCGGCGTCCCGACAACCGGCCAGGTTTCCTCGGGCGGGCTCGTCGAGCGCGAAATCAACTTCACCCTCGCCGCCCAGCACTCGGTCCGCCTCTCGCTCAAAAACCCCGATCTCACGACGTCGCGCCGCATAGCGCTCGCCATCAACGATCTGATCGGCATTCCCGTCGCGATCCCATCGGATCCGGCCAATGTCCGCCTGTCGCTGCCCGAACATTTTAACGGCAACATCGTTGATCTCCTGACCGACATCGAACAGCTCGTCATCCAGACCGACCAGCAGGCCCGCATCGTCATCAACGAAAATTCCGGCATTATCGTCATCGGCCGCGACGTGCGCGTCTCGACGGTCGCCATCGCGCACGCCAATCTCACGATCACCATTTCGGAAAACCCGACCATCGTTCAGCCCGAGCCGCTGTCCTTCGGTGAAACCGCCGTCGAGCCACGCACCCAGATCGACGTCATGGAAGACGGCACGCAGCTCGCTGTAGTCCCTGAATCCATCTCACTTCAGGAGCTTGTCGATGGCCTTAACGCCCTGGGCATATCCCCGCGCGACCTCATTGCCATCCTCCAGACCATCAAGGCGTCCGGCGCCTTGCAGGCCGAAATCGAGGTGATCTGATGACACCGATCAATTCCAGCTTCTCGACTATGCCCAACGCCACTGCGGTCATGGACCGCATGCGCGAACAGGCCGTCGAACTCGAAGGCGTGTTCTTGAACACCCTCGTCTCGGAAATGTTCAAGGGCCTTGAAACCGACTCCACGTTCGGCGGCGGCCACGCCGAGGAAACCTGGCGCGGCATGATGGCCGAACAATACGCATCCGAAATGGCCAAGGCCGGCGGCATTGGCATCGCCGATCAGATGGTCACCCACCTCATCGAAACGCAGGCCGCACAAAACAGCGCGCCCGACTTCACCGCTATGGGAGCTTACACCCGATGACCGCCGCTAACCGCTTGGCCGCCCTCGAAAACCTCGACGCCGCCACTCTCTGCTCCCGCGCCGAAACTGCCCTCTCTGCTCTCGTCGAGGTCATGAACCGCGAAACCACCTTCCTGCGCGCCGGCCACATGCGCGAAGCCACGGCGCTGACCGGCGAAAAGACCCAGCTTGCGCAGGATTACGTCGGCATCGCCCGCGCCATCCAGCGTGTGTCCGACCGCCTCAAGGCCGAAGCCCCCGATCGCGTCGAGCGCCTGCGCCGCGGCCACGAAGCCCTCGCCACCCAAATGGCCGAAAACCTCCGCGTCCTCGCCACTGCCCGCTCGGTCACCGAAGCCGTCCTCTCCGACGTCGCCAAATCGGTCGGCGCCACCACCGCCCCCAAAACCTACGCCGCCCCCGGCCAACCCCAACGCCAAGCCCCCGAAGGCATCCAGGGCCTCTCTATCAACCGCGCGCTCTAACGACTTCGGGCACCCCGCCCGCCCAAACCCCGCACGCTCCCTCGCCCCTTTTGGGGAGAGGGCTGGGGTGAGGGGCGCAGCGCCAATCCATGCCGCACCGCTGACCACCCCCTCCCGTCACCCTCGGGCTCGACCCGAGGGCCCAGTCATGCGCAGTCCTGCGCATGAAACCACTCCCCCAGCTCCCCACAATTTTCATAAAACCTACCCCCGCGCCCTAACCCGTCCGCCACACCTCCCGGCACATTCTGCCCGGCAGTTTTTGCCGCATCAGGCCAAGGACAGGTTAACGCGTGACTGGGCTCGTCACCTTGCAGCAGGGCCCGTTCGGGGTTGCTGCTTCAGCCCGCCGCCCGGTTGAAAGACTGGCCGTCGCGGGCCGCACGCGCGTGCCCGACAGCATAGGCGCCCAACTCGGCGACGCTCCCAAATCAGCCCCGCAACGCCACCAAAACGATCCCGACAAAACCGAAGAGTTCCAGCCGGTTGCAACCACCGTTTCACCCGGAACGCTTCTGGACGCCAGCCTGCTCTCTGCCGATATCGACCCCGGCGCCGGCATCCAATCGGCTGCCCTCTCGGCCCGCCTCGGCACTTGGGAGCCACCCCACTCCAGCCTTAGCCTCCGCGACCGCCGGGTCTGACGCCAAATCATTAATTCCCGAACCCGCGATCAGGATTTGTTAACCATTCGGTAGCACTTCACCCCGCACTCTATGGTTAATGCGCCCCTAACGGGGTGATCCCATTACACGCCACCGGGACGGGGGTTCTCGAACATGTCTGACGTCACACTGTCCAAGGCAGTCCGCTCAAACCTTCTGCATCTGCAGAACACGGCCAAGATGATGGACGCCACGCAGGAGCGCCTGGCCACCGGCAAGAAAGTCAACTCGGCGCTCGACAATCCGACGAATTTCTTCACCGCCGCCTCGCTCAATGGCCGCGCCGCCGATATCGGCACCCTGCTCGACGCCATGGGCAACGGCATCAAGGCTATCGAAGCGGCCGATAACGGCCTCACCGCCATTACCAAGGCGATCGAGTCCATGCAGTCCACGCTCCGCCAGGCGCGTCAGGACAAGAGCTTCCAGACCGCCAGCCTTCCGATGGGCGCCAACCGCAGTGGCGAACTCACCCTCTCGGGGGGCGGCTTCCCGGCCGGAACGTCCCATGCCATCGCGCTGACCAACGCCGTTCCCGCTTCGGTCACCGCAGGCGCAGACTTTGCGCTCACCCAATCGCGTGGCGGCGCGCAATTTGAGTTTGAGGCGATCGAATTTGCTTCTCCGAACGACACGCTTAGCTTTGATCTCACGATTGACGGCGTCGAGCGCTCCATCGTCATTACCAAGGCGATAGCCGACGCGGCAGCACCTGGTGGGGAAATCACCACGCCCGCTGAGATGAAGGCGGCACTCGACCAAGCCATTGGCGAGCGGTTTACAAGCACCGAATTCACCGTCGCGGTCTCAGGCACCGATCTAGTCATATCGTCGGGCTCGCGGGGTGCGGGGTCATCGGTTGTCATTGGTGCCGCCACATCAGCCGGGATGACAGCACCTGTCACACCCACTAGCCTTGCCACCGAAATCGACAACAACGCAAATCTCGCCAGTCAGACTGTCGAATTCAACATCAACTATGGCACATCCACCCCGCTGCTCATTGAGCTGGACGGCAATGTTCAGACAGGCGCGGCCGCGGCTGTTGCGGAGATCAACGACAGGATTTCCACCTGGAACAACGCCAATCCCAACGAGCAAATTAATGTCACCGCGGTGCGGGAAGGAAATCGTATCGTTCTGCGCGGTCCCGCCGATGGCACAGGCCCGAATCTATCGGTGAGCGACGGCGGCAATGCCGGTGACCTCGATCTGGTCTTCGGGACAGCGCGTGCGACTCTGCCGCCATCGCCGGCTGATGGCGAACCCAAGACCGTTGATCAGTTGGTTCGCGAGATCAACGCCAACCCCGATTTCAAGAACATCATCCGCGCCTCCAATGACAATGGCCGGCTCCGCATCGAAAACCTGTCCACCAAGGAGCTCGACATGGTCGGCCTCACCAATGGGCAGCTCACGGGCGGCATTGGCACCGACAAGATCGGCGGCAACGACATCCGCGCGGGTCTGGCCCGCGAGTTCAACGAGCTGCGCACCGAAATGGACCGCCTGGCCGACGACGCATCCTTCAACGGCATCAATCTCCTGCGCGGCGACCAGCTCAAGATCGTCTTCAATGAATCTGGCACCTCGACCATCGAGATTCAGGCCAAGAACGCCAAGGGCGAGGAACGCGCCGTCAACGCCGTCAACCTCAACATTCTCGAGGTGATGCCCGAAGACCTCAATCTCGACGAGAGCATCGACGGACTTCTCGCCAAGCTTCAGGTCTCGCTGAACGAGGTCCGCTCGCAGGCATCCAACCTCGGCTCGACGCTATCGGTGGTTCAGAACCGCGAAAAGTTCACCAAAGAGATGATCAACACCCTCGAAACCGGCGCGGCCAATCTCACGCTCGCCGATTCCAACGAGGAAGCGGCCAACATGCTGGCCCTCCAGACCCGCCAGCAGCTTTCGCAGACCGCCTTGTCCCTGGCCAGCCAGGCCGACCAGGCCGTCCTCCGCCTCTTCGGCTGATCGCAAAAACGCGCCGTCCGGCGTTCAACGCTTCGCACTGCTTTCCAAAGCCCCGGCACCGCCCGGGGCTTTTTTCGTCCTGCCCATCTTCCCCCTCCGCGGCCAGTCATGCCGGGACTTATTCCCAGGATTCAGCGCTCCCTTTTCATCCACACGCGCACCACCCCCACCGAAACCTTCGTCTTTTCTTAACCCTGACGAACTGCAGCGAGCCAACACGGGAACAATTAAGGCAAAAGCCGGGCAGCGATTAACCGATCTTTAGAGGGTCGACCAGCAGTGTCGGGCCAGCCGTCTCAGGAAGAGGCGCACGATACAGGGCAAATCCTAGAAGGGGATTTCTAAATGTCTGATATTACGCTTTCGAAAGCCGTTCGCTCGAACCTGCTTTCCCTCCAGAACACTGCCGATCTGATGAGCTCGACCCAGAACCGCCTGGCGACTGGCAAGAAGGTCAACTCGGCTCTGGACAATCCCACCAACTTCTTCACCGCCTCTTCGCTGAATTCCCGCGCCGGTGACATGAACGCCCTGCTCGACGGCATGGCAAACGGCATCCAGACCCTGGAAGCCGCCGATAACGGCCTCCAGGCCATCACCAAGACCCTCGAGTCCATGCAGTCCACACTGCGCCAGGCTCGTCAGGACAAGTCGTTCGAAACCAAGTCATTCGATATGACCGCCCTGTCGCAAAGCACGACCCTGGCGGGCACCGAACAGCTCAGCTTCGTCGGCGGCGCGGGCCTAAACTCCACAATTGATTTGACGAAAGCTGGGTCCGTCACACAGCCAGCTTCTGCTGCATCGACGGCTGTCGGCACATCGGTCGCCTTGCCTGACCAAGCGTCAGGCGCATCACAGACCAGCACGATCAGCTTGACCGGCCTGCAAGCAGCTCTCGCAGGAGCGGCTCCTGGCACGGAACAGATTTCGGTCAACGACGGCTCCGGCGGCGCCGCCATTGATGTCGATATCGCGACCGGCGCAGGCGCTGCAGCCGACGTCGACGCGCTGCTGGCAGAAATTAACGGTCAGCTTACAACGGCAAACATTGAAGCTTTTGACGATGGCGGCAATCTTGCTTTCCGCACCAAGACTGGCGGCGAAGGGGAAACCACCGGATTTGGTGTCGTCACAGGTAGTGCCAGCGTGAATGCCGGGGATTTCACTGCAGCCATTCAAGGGGCAGACGAAGGTACCATTGATTTCAGCGTTCAGGGGCCCGGCGATACGGTGGCAACCCCCGTCTCGGTAACCCGTTCGCAGATTGACGCGGCGTCGGGTGCGACAGATGCAGAAAAGCTCGCAGCAGCCATCAACACCACGCTCGGCTCCACTAGAGCGGCACCCGAGCTGAATGAATCGGTGCGGGTTCCCAAATCAACGCGTTTCTGATTCATCATGTTTGCCGGGTGAGGAGGCCGGCGGACATGTCGAAAGCTTTGTCACTCGATCTCCGGACGCGTGTTCTTGCCGCCGTGGCCAGCGGGCTCAGCCATCGCCAGGCAGCTGAACGCTTTGGTGTCAGTGCGGCAAGTGTGAGCCGCTGGAGGGCGCGCCAGCGTGATCAGGGAGCGCCTCTTCCCAAGGCCTTGGGAGGTGATCGTCGATCTGGACGCATCGACGCCTGCAAGGTTTTGATCCTATCGCTGCTCGAGGAGACGCCCGACATT